>CALHCI010000009.1 GCA_937931165.1 uncultured Granulosicoccaceae bacterium | reverse complement strand
TGGCCAGAAGCATTGTTGTTTTGATTAGACGCAGAGCTATCTACAGAAGCAACTTGCTGTGCTTGGGAGTTACTTGAAGAACTTAAGTTTGTATTTTGATTTGAATTACCGTTGACTACCGATGGTTTGACAGATTGATTGATACTGCCACTGGAGCAATACCATGAACCATCAATGGGATCGCAGTCTTTGCGGGGCTGAGAACAATACTGTGTATAAGCGTTTCTGGCGTTGTCCAGTGTGTCAGCGACAACAGCACATGCCTGATTACCTGACTGTGCCAACACATGACCCGGCAATGCAGTCACCAGTATTAACAGCAACAGACACAGTTCAGAGGTTACGAACCCGAACGCATACTGCTTGACAGAAACGTTTTTTGCCCACTGTACTGCGAGTGATAAAATCACTATGGTGATTCGCCCTTCGGTTCGATCTTATTATTGAACCGGCATGGTACTGAGCTGTTTTTAAAACTGCAACCGTAATTCGTTACAGCATTTGCCGCACTGACTTTCAGCAAACAAAAGCACTACAAGGCAGGCATTCATATGAACAAATAACTGCGATCACAACGCTCTTGCTCCTTTCTCAACAACCGATACCGCATTCGACAACACCTGCCTTCGCCACTCAACATCTGCCGGACAAAAGCATTCGATCAATGTGCGTTTCGAATTTACATAGTCATTGCTTTGCGGGTTACCATAGAAGTGATATCTGTTTTCTGCTCTTAGAGCATCCAACACTTTAAGTACAGAGTACGTACCATACTCCGCACCAATGAAACGATAATCAATACCGCTGAATTGAGACTGCAGCCAGTCGCCAAACTGACCATTGACCGGATAAGCTGTTCCGCTGTTTGCAGTGAGCGATTCAACTGTTTCATGACTAAACGTTTGCTCGTACCAATCCCGGGAAGCAGCGCTTTCTTTATTACCGCACAATAACCTGAGCTGACCGTACCTGCCAAGCCCGGTGTGCAGATCGATGTGCAGCACCTTACGAGCATTGCCTACCCATCGCTGCATGTTGGCAGCCATAAGCAATGCAGACTGAGACAACTCAGCACCACCATAAAACAAACCTTGCGCGAACTCATACTGCCCGCTCGCCACAGATTCTTTCAGGCTGCTCATACCATGACGGATTATTTTTGCCACCGCACGTGCACCAAACAGCTCAATGGCCGACGGCAGACGCTGTGGATTGAGAAAACCGTTCAAGTGTCGATAGCCTTCCGGCGCTCCCCCAAACCCGTCTGACCTGAAATTTCTGTTTAAGTCGATGTTGTTTTCGTTAACGCGGCGACTATGGTGAAAGCCCCACGGGTTGACTGCATGTATCAATAACAACCTGCCGGGCAGATTGCCGGTTTCAAAGCGATCGAGCAGTGCGAGTTGCACGGCCGATCCGAAATAACCCTCTACGCCATGTAGCCCCGACGATACAACAACCAAATCGTTACCCTGACCGAGTTCGGCAACGTCAATAGTAAGTGGCTGTTCTTCAATGTGATTGCAAGAATCATTAACCACGAAACTTTGATGTAGTGCACCAGTACTTGCAGCCGCCGCAATGAAACTGGCACGCGCAGCCTGATAATCCTCAGGATAATAACTGGCAGATGATCCTTTGTTGCTCACTTGTTCTGCGCAAGCACTTCGGTTACGCCAGGAAGCTTAAGTCCGAGCGTGTCAGCTATTGCTCCATGGCACCTCAGATCTATTGGCAACCCCTCGATACCGGCACCGGATTTGGTGGTAACCCGATCACCTGTGTCGATCTGCCAGTACTTAAGCATGGCAATACCGAATTCGGCGCGGCTTAGTACTTCATCACCCACCAGATTCATCGTGCCATTGATATCAACATGGTGCACGGCGAGCTCACAAAGCGCAGTAGACAAATGATCAGCGGTGATCGGTTGCCGCAATACATCATTAAACAGCACCAGAGATTCGCCACCGTCCAACCGACGCACGAAGCCATTAGTCCCCCGGTCCATTTTCTCCAACCCGTAGATTAATGATGTTCTGGCCACTAGCGCCTGCGGATAGTTTTCCAGCGTGGCGCGCTCACCGGCAGCTTTGGTCAGACCATACTGATTGATCGGGTCGGGTTGTGCATCATCAGCGTAAGGCGCCTTATCTCCACGATGCACTGTTTCGGTCGAGACCATCACCAGGCGACTGTCATGGCGCTTTGCAGCTTCGGCAATAACCGCAGACGCACGATGATTAACTGGTTCCATCATGTTTGCATCATCACCGGGATTGACTGCCGCCGCATGAATAATGATATCCGGGCGCAATTGATTTACCGCCCCTGCAATCGCTGCAGAATGGGTTAAGTCAAGCGACATTGCCCGTGCTGGTGAACATACTGAACGCGCATCTCTCGCCACCCCAATCACATCACCGTAGGTCGCGGCGACGGGAATCAGCCGGTGGGCCAGATAACCACTGGCACCCGTGATTAATATCGTAGGTTGTTTCACTTTAACTCACACATCGTCAACGAAACTGAAAACAGGATGAACATCACAGCTTTACAATAAATGTAATTGCCAATTTTCAACGGTTGCTCACAGAGTAATGTGCAACCGCCTTTGAACCGTACCACAGAACAGCACCGTCCCTGCGACTCGCTCACAAAATATTCATGCCAATAGAACCAAAGAATACTGTGTCATACCCGGGTGAGACGCAATTCAGCTTGTGAACCAGTGGTCGCTCGAACCTTCAGGGTCGCATGTTTTATGCTCAAAACAATTTGTTGTTCGGAATCAGGGAGAGACGCGATGCAAACACCAGCTGATCAATTGTATTCAGCGGAAAAATTCAGGGTTCAATCAACATATCTCGTCACACTGACAAGCCTGATTGTTCTTATCCCTTTTGCGCTGAATAACTTTGTTCAGGACCGTTATTTTATCGGTGCTTGTGCACTGGCGGTGATTGCCATTGTAGCGCTAAATTCCTTTGAAGCACACCGAGGTAACAACCGCCCCGCATTGATTGTATTTGTCCTCGCACCGTGCATGGTGACGTTTCTATTACTATCACTTTACCGGCAAGGTGCCGTTGCGACCTACTGGATCTTTCCCGTAATCATCTCCTACTACTGCATGCTGGATGTAAAAAGTGCACAGATCCTGAACACCGTGACGTTGCTGCTACTGTTGCCACCAATCTGGACCACACTGGAACCTGAAATAGCCACACGACTAACAGCAACAGTGATAGCAGTCAGCGTCTTTTCTGCTATTAGCACATCTGTCTCGACCAAATACCAGACTGCACTTGAATCCAAAGTCGTCACCGACCATTTGACCGGGCTGCTAAATCGCACCCTGCTCAACGACACGCTTAACTCGGCAATCGATCAGTTCAGTCGGCAACGCACCCCAATGACCGTTCTATTGCTGGATCTGGATAATTTTAAATCGATTAACGACACAGATGGACATGAAATCGGCGATGCGGTACTGGTTGGTGTCGGCAATATTATAAAAGAGTCGACGCGAATATCAGATAGTTGCTTCAGGCTGGGCGGCGAAGAAGTGCTGTGCCTGCTATACGGTGCAGATTATACCAATGGCCGCAATGTGGCCGAAAGAATCAGATCCAGGATCGACTCAACTGACTTTGATACCAGCAGATCAACCACCGCAAGTATCGGTGTGAGTACTCTGCAGCAGGATGAGGACTGGCAAACCTGGGTAAGCCGGGCCGATAAAAAGCTGTATCAGGCCAAGAAAGCCGGTAAAAACCGAATTGCGTGAACACGCTTCTTACCAGTGAGACAATCTATTTGTCGGAATCGCGATGAACGCCGTAAAGCACAATACTGTGATCAGTGAGTTCGTAGCCGAGTTCATCAGCAATTTCGCGTAGCCGCTCTTCCAGTTTCTCGTCTTTGAACTCTGCAACTACACCGCTTTTGATGCAGATAATGTGATCGTGACTGTCTCCGGTATCAAGCTCAAACAAGGCCTGCCCGCCATCGAAACGATGCCTCGTTACCAGACCGGCTGTCTCAAACTGAGTCAATACCCGATACACAGTTGCAAGACCGATTTCTGTGTCGTCAGCCAACAACGCTTTGTAGACATCTTCAGCACTTAAGTGATGCTGCTCTGCGTTCTCCAGAATCTCGAGGATTTTCAGGCGCGGCAGAGTTACCTTGAGTCCGGCACGCTTGAGGTCAGCAGTTGGGCTGAGGGGAGATCTGTCGAGAAGCTTGCTCAATGGTTGTCCATTGGTATTAACAGCAGGAGTACCGAGTATACACCAACAGCCCGTTTAGCCGACAGCAGACTATTGCCCGCAATCGACTACAATTCAACTGTTTTCCGAGTATTTTACTAGGTTATTCAACACTGATTTCATAGACAACATCACCACCGTCACCTGCCACCAGCGACCCCGTGAATTGCCATTGCACCATACCGCTATAACCTGGCGAGTTGTCACTGGCCGCTGGCACTAAAACTATACAGGAGAGGCTTAACGGCATGGTGGCCGGACACACCACCGGATTCGCCAGCCCGGTAAAAGCCGGTGTACTGTCAGAGATCAGTACTTCTGTTACCGGCCCGCTACCCGTGTTGCTAAAATTGATGCGATAACGAAGGACATCTCCGGAAGAAGCACTATTGCCGGTGGTTTCGGCACCACCGGCAGTGACGTTCTGCACCGTTTTACTCAGTGACAACCTGCCACCGCCTGCAGTGATAACGGTAGTCAGGTCTGTGATACTTCGTGTGTCCGTTAACGCGTGACCCGTGCCGGTATTGTCCGCATAAGTCAGTGTAGCTTCAAGCGGTACGGTGTAGTTATCCCCTCGGCTGACATCGCCGGGTACAAACACTTTACTGATAACACAAACCTCAGAAGTCACATCAGCGTCAACAGCAACAACGGTAGGCAGCACCGGCTCATCACCAGACAGAACACCATCACAATTCTGATCGTGGAAAAGCACAGATCGCCACGCATCATTCACCGGTGTGGCGACCGGGCTGACTTGAGTGATCGAAAGCACACCGCTCGACTGCGCCCGATACTTATGAACGTGATAGACCGTTGACCCGGCTTCATTCTCGGCAATGCTTTCGGCCTCCCATACGGGCGTCGCAACCATACCGAAGTCAATGGTGTACGCACCGCTAAACGACAACTGCGGTGTAAACTCAACCTGACCATCAGTAACACTACCGGTTGCTCCCGGGTCTTGCGCATAGAACTCGGATATCGCTATATGGCTGCTTACGGCAGGCACGGTAACCGTTACCGCCTGATTACCAACACTGCCGGGCAGCACCAGCAGATAGCTGCCGTCTGCGCTGGTCACGGTTGATGCGATAACACCGGATCCGTCAAGCACTTCCACTCGAAGACCACCCAGGGATGCCTCGGCATTCTCGAGTATGCCGTTATGCGCAATACCACTTCCAGCACCATTGTCCACAAACACAGTTCCCTGAACCTGAATAATCTGCGTTACATTTATAACCGTCGGAGACTGCTCTGCAGGGAAGCCATCGTCGTCCGGATCGGCGTTGTCACCGTCAACGGAAAGATCACTGACTACGTTGCTGTCCGGATCTTCAAAAAACACCTCTACCTGATTACTGTAAACACCAATGCCAGAACCAGTATCAACCACAGACAACACGCGGACCGCAAAACGAATAGTGGCACTGGCGCCAATCGCAAGCGATGAGGTGGAAGCAGGCTCTATGATGTCAATAACAGCACTGCCATCGTAAGCAGCATTGAGCGTTAGCGTACCTGGATTGTCAACCAGTTGTGGCAACGTGGTAAAAGCATAGTTGCCGGCGCCGAAAACCGCGTCAAGGTCATCAGCCAGAACTACATTGTTACCAACAGTATTGCCCAGATTTTCCAGTCTAACTTCATAGGCGACATCCAGTCCGTTAACTATCGCTTTCTTTGCCACGCCAATTGATGGATTTGGCAGTACGTTAATAAGCGTTGCATCCGGAGTTGCGATAGTCGTCGGATCATCAGACACCACGTTACCCGACAGTGACGGCGAAGTAAGTATTGCCTGATTGGGCGCATCACCCATCGGGTAATCCGCTGGATAGTAAACAGATACTTGCAGCACCTCTGTACTGTTTGCCGCTATGGAAGCTGACGATAACGACAACAAAGAGGCACCTTCATAGTCTGCAACGGTCCCTCCGAACGGATTGCTTAACGTTCCACCGATAAAAGATCTTGAATCTGCTAGATCATCTGACAGACTAAAGACTATTGAGTTGTCACTTTGGTTGGTTACCGTCACGGTGTAAGTGGTATTTGAACCAGGTGCTATGTCTGCTGCTGCAACAGTCTTTGTCATGGCCACGCCAAAAGGACAGGACGCACTATCTGTGGTGCTGGAACCTGCAAGCGTGCTCATCAAAGTGGCATTGCCGTTGGTTACGTCAACGTTGTACAAATTACCTGCTTCAGTATGCGCGTACACAGCACCCCACGCATCGGTTGCCAGACCACTGACATTTTCGCTGAGCGTTCCACCCACTATACCTACCGCACCACTGGAAGGGTCCAGGGTAATGAGTCCTTCTATCGGGTTATACGAATAATAGTTACCATCTACATGAGCAACCACATCACCAATATCGCGCCCGTGCCGCCGGTTGTACTGTACCTGGGGCGGACTGCTGGAAAGATCAATATCAATGATTAACCCACGCTCTATGAGCGGAATGGCAGCACCGGTACCGGAAGTTGCAGACAAATCAGTCACAACCACGTAACGACCGTTCTCACCGATGGTGCCACCGACAAAGCGATCGGAATATAACGGCATTTCCATGGTATTCGGACCACGCACCGGCACACCGAGATTAACAATACCGCCGTCTTGTTCAATACGAAGTATCGACCCGACACGCGGCACACCAGGCGCACTGGTGCTCGAATCTACAATGGCGTACAGATATCCATCAAGCGGGTTTTGCGCAAGCCCGGTGTAGGAGTAGTCAAGCGTTGGCGAATATGATGTACCGGTATATTCGCTTCTGCTATAGGTTGAGCCACTGCTGTCCAGTGTATAGAGGCGCGTAGTCGAACCACTGGTCTCGGCTTCATAGATGGCTGCGTCACATGAAAATGCCACACCCCCCACTGGTGGCTCCACATACAGTGAAGCACCATTGCTAAGCACACCGGTAGCCAACTCGTTGCTCGACAAACCGGATGTCGTGTTCACCAGGTTACCCGGCAGTATGGCTGTTACATCAGCCGAAATCGTACACGTACTGTCCGGCGCGATATTGCCTCCGTCAAGCTCCAGCAAACTACCACCGGCAACCGTTGCCGGGCTGAATGAAAAACCGCTGCACCCGGCACCTGTGACGGTAAATGAGGAAGGACCGGATACCAGCGCCATGCCTTCAGGCATCACATCCTGCAGCGCAATGCCGGACAGTGCCAGTATGCCGTTGTACTGGATTTCGATCTGCATTGTGCTGGTACCACCGGTATAGATGGTAGACGGGAAAAAGCTCTTGCTAACTGTCGGCAACGGAATATCGTTTTCGGTAATAGCAAGCCCGACCGGATTTGGCTCTTCAACCCGACCAAACGCATAAGTGTCTATATAAGTGTTATTGCCTATACCACCGGAACTGAAGGTTCCCCAGTTGTGGTCCCCGTCGAAAATACCGTCCTGATTAAATGCATCGGTGGCCGTACTGTTTAACACAGTGGCATCATCCCAGTAGATTGTTGCCGGCAAATCAAGACCGTTACCCTCTGCACGATATATCTTGATTCCGGTGGAGCCCGGACCACCACTGGTCTCAACATCCTGAGCAGTAAAGTGAAACTCACCGGTACGTACACTAAGGCGCGCCGTGTATGCGCCATTCGGCACAATATTCCCGTTGTTATCGTCGCCACTCCACACCACGGTGTTTAACCCTGGTACCGCATTGCCTCGCAGGTAGATATCGCCCTGCCCATAGTCACCATCAGGACCACCGCCCGAAGGACTGCTGTTATCAATAACAATCTCATACACACCGCTGGTGGTAAGGTCAGTAGTAAAAGTAAATGTGCCGCTGTCCTGAATGGTACTGGTTGTACCGGGGGAGATTCCGGAGTCTTCTCCGTCACTGTCAATAAACCCGAGGCCGGACACATTCACACCGCCAACCGGCCGCGGATAAGTCTTTTCCGGGTATGAAAGATAGATTGGATACTTAGGTTGCACGCTATTGTTACCGGTTGGCACACTGATACCGGCAACAACATCACCCGCTGCGTTGGGACTGTTAACGCCCAGATCATTCGCAGTAAGCGAGTAGACGTAACCCGCAAAATTATTGAGATCGAGCCGCCAGACAAAGTAGGTACCCACAAAACCGCCGTCAGCTACCACATACAGGTTTGCACTGGTGGCATTTTCAATGGCATAGGTAGTAGCATTAAATCGCCAAAACAATGACCAGACCCGGCCACCATTGTCACGGGGATCAACAATGTCAGAAGTGCTATTGGTAACAGTGACATCATACCGGGACAGAAAATCGCCGTTCTCATTAAACATCCGAACAATATAGGTTTGGGCTGACGTCGCTACAAATTGATGCGGAGTAGTGACTGCCGGATCAAACGTGGTGTTTAAGTCACTGCCACAAATAGTACCTGCTGCTGTAGAATCGTAAACGGACGTGCCCAGCTCATCTTCAATAACAACCCGTATATTATCTGTTGTGTTAACACCGCAAGTGTGGACATTAATGACTTCACCGGCATTGAGCACGTCTACGTGAAAATCGTTATAGCCTGCACCAGTGTTAGTCTCATACAGATACTGCAGATGACTGGTGCCTTCAAACAACCCCATCTGCCAGGTACCTTCCGCCCTCGCAATAGAAGTGCAAAATATACTGGACAACATCAATACGATAATGCTCAGGGATTGCACTGCCAAACTGCTGGAACGTTTACAGGTTTGCATTTTATTCAACCCGTACACTGAAACTGAGCGTCACAATATCACCGGCATCGAGCGACGGAATTGAAGCCACCACATTGCCCTGCCCCCCAGCCGGCGGCTCAATAACAGTGCAGCTTGTATGTGAACAGGCCGCTGCGCCAAAGTATTCAGTAAAAGCCGGCGTCGCATCTGCAACATCAACATTAAAGGCGGTACCCTGCCCCGCATTGGTCGCCGTTAATCGATAACTGACGCAATTGTTGCCAGGCTCAACCGCAAATCCTGCCACACCATAGGCACCATCTAACGTGCCGGTACAACCATAGTCAGGCGCCTGCTCTTTTAGAATGCTGATTTCAATCTCAGCAACGGTGGTCGAATCAGTCACCACCTCGCTGCCACCACTCCAGGTTGCAGTCAATTGCGTCTGGTTTACATTGGTGGCAAGGGCTGCCGCGGGGGCGAATACTTTGACAAACAATCGCTGTATCTGCCCGGCAGTTAAGCTTGCTACTGAGCTGATCGCCTGATCAGAGGCGTCAAGCTGCCCGTTGTCATTGGTGTCTTCGTAGATGATTGACGTCCAGCCATCAACGTCGTTTACTACATCAAGCTGAACGTCCGCAATGGTGACGTTACCAATATTGCTTAACATGTGGTTGTAAACGTAAGAACCACCCGGGCCGGTCTGACCATTTTGATCAAGCTCCAGCAACAGCGCTTCGAGCGCAGTGACGGTTACCTGATCGTGCTTCACATCCATCGCACCTGTGACATCAGAACTTGCGCGAAAGTACAGACTGACATCACCAATTTCAGCGTCAACAGGGACCCGCACCGTGGCATTGACCAGCACATGTTCACCCGGGTTGATCACACCGGTACTTGTTGTGTTGCTGTCATCACCGGCAATGCGAAATTCCACCACCCAGTTATCAGGCAGTTCAATTGAAGAATAATCTGCATGCGTGGTAACAGAAAGATCCGCACTAACCGGCGTCTGACCGTTGTTGTTTACATACAAACCGATAACCGTCTCTGCACCCGGTGCAACGGTAGCGGTTGACACAGGGCTTGACTCCGGACCAGCACCTTCACCCAGCGCTTCGCTATCGCCAAGTGCAGCAACATTGGTCATGTCAAGACTGGCAGTACTAATGTCCAGTAATTGATTATTGATCGGGTTGCTGACTGAACTTTCAGCCGTCGAATAGGCAACAACACCAATCTCGTATCCGGTTCCACCATTATCACCTATCGTCGCTGTCGGTGGTGTAACCTGCAAGTGGTAAACGTAGCTTGCGCCAGCGGCTAATGGACCGGTGTCTGGCAGACCGTTACCGTTGCTGTCAAGCAGTGGAGTCATGGCATCTGACTGCAGCAGCCGGTAAATACTACCCGCTGGAAATGACGCGGTTACCCGTTGCAAGTCAAGATCAAAAGTATCTGATCCGTTACCGGTATTCCAGACTGTATTTTTAAATACAACCTGTGACCCCTGTGCAATGACCGGAACTACCAATGGTTCGTTGACACCATCTGTGGAATCAGATTCCGAACCGTTCACTACCACAGCAGGCTGGTGCAGTACGTTAAATGACACTGTGTTGGTGACATAACGATTGCTGAGCACCGCATTAGAGGTATATTCAAACTCACCGGTATTGAGCAATACCGATGCATCCAGCCCGGAGGCTATCATCACATCAAAGGTTAATACACCGGAACTGCCCGCCGGCACTTCTGAAACGATGGCAGTCACTTGATTGGTAGCATCGTTATCAGGGTCACTATTGG
The DNA here is from genome assembly GCA_937931165.1 of uncultured Granulosicoccaceae bacterium. Classification (GTDB taxonomy): domain Bacteria; phylum Pseudomonadota; class Gammaproteobacteria; order Granulosicoccales; family Granulosicoccaceae. The sequence goes on along the minus strand of CALHCI010000009.1, from coordinate 134,429 downwards.
CTTCCGGCACACCTCCGCAGGTGGTGTGATAGGCGCAATAGATTATCGACTCTGCGCCACCCTGCATGTCAGCGCTGCCACTATCTGTAAGCACCAGCGAGCCGGTCTCGTTCCAACGCCCGGAACTGGCGACGTACTGCATGCCGGCTGGCAATGCGTCAAGCAGCACAACACTCTGCGCACTCTGCGTTCCGACATTCCGATAACCTAGCGATATAGTTAACGGGCCGTCAGGAGATGCGCCCGACGTGGCACTGATCGTTTTATCTACTTCGATAACCGCACCATCCGTCACCGTCACGCTATCGGTATTAGCCGCTGAGATAGTGCTGTTGTACTGACTGGTTGCTGAAATCTGTACATTGGCCACATTGCCTGCCGGAGTTCCAGGAGACACAAGGCCTGCAATCACAAAATTCCATGACTGCTGCATAGCCAGTGAAGGTGTCACCAACACTGGCACATACACATCGGGCTGACCGTCCTGATTGGCATCAGGGTAAATGGTAAGACTACCGAGATCGAAATCATCCGCAGCGCCACCGTTAACCACATCAAGCGTGTAACTATCCACACCATTACCGGTATTGGTTATGGTATGAGAAAAAAATACCTGTTTACCCGCGACCACCGGCCTGGTTTGATCCTGCGCAAGTTGCAACGCTGCCACTTGCTGAATAAGTGTTTCAACAATATTCGATGTCGCCACATGCAGTACGCCATCGCCATCCCGGTATGAGGCACTTGCCTGATTCTTGATCACTGTACCGGCAGGTGTTGCAGCAATAGCCAACCCGGAGCCGCAGATATAAAGTAAGGCAAACAGCGTCATCGGTGCGATAACTACCCGCATGAACATTGCCATACAACGCATTGTTAAGCTGCCCGGCATACTATTGCCCGCCCTGACCTGCAGCTTGCTGAAAAGTGACCGCTGGCCGACCAAATGAGTCGAGCAGAATCATCTCTACACGGCGACTGATTTCATCTGCCACCGGAGAGATCGATTCATCAAGCGCAATAGACTCACCGTGCGCATGCAAAGTAAGTCGCTTACTGTCAATGCCGGCACGCTCAAGATAGTCCACGACCTCTGTAGTTCGCTGTTCGGACAACTGACGATTGTATTCCAGTGACGCATGTCGGTCCGTGAACCCGCGAATCGATATCCGGTAGTGCGGGAATTTTTTCAAAAAGGCTACGTTATTTGAAAGTGTTTGAACAGACGCTTCATTCAGGTTGACCGCATCACTATCAAAGTACACAGCGGGTTCCCAGGGTAACTGTTTGCCAACAGCCAAAATTTCTTTGATTACCGGTCTGTCTCTGAACACTTCCTTCTCAACGAATTTTTCGATGACAACAGGCACGCCCGCAGAATCATCAACAGCACAAAATTGCTCATCGTATTCGGCAAAAAGCACTTCATTACTTGCGCACGCACCAAGCAACGCGATCCATGGCAACAACAAACAGAGTCGATTGTTTACTCGAGCCATTTGAGAAAGTCCTCATCAAATTTGTATTGCAGCCCAAAGTGCCAGCCGCGAGCGTGATATTCTTCAGTGTCGAGATCTTCATCTCTGAATCCACCGATGTTGTAGCCAAACCCGATTCGGGCATTTTTATTAATCACATAGTAGAGTCCGGCTCCGGCCGAGTAGCGCGTTTCTGACATGCCGTCGGTCGCGAGCATTCCGCCGCGCAAATCAACATTCAGTCTTCGATTAAAATCAAAATTCAATCTCACGTCTGCCAGCACTGTAAATTCAGCGCTTTCGGTATTTGAAAAGCGGGTCTTCAAATGCTTACCACCTACCCTGCCAGATAACACCGCACCACTATCAAGGCGCAGATTCTGGTGAGTTGATAACAAGTGCACACTGCGCCTGACCCCTGGACTAACGCCCTTCTCTTCTTTCCAGTTGTACATCCACAATGAATGATGCCGATTGTTTAATTTCGGTCGCTTTGAAAACCCGGCAACAAACGAATGACGCAACGAATCTTCACCGGCAACATTTTCCTGCTTACTCAGGTTCTCTGTTAGAACACCCGTCCAGTCCTGATTAATACGCGCCGCATAACTCGCACGCAGGCCCACATAGTCAGAGACATCTGATTGCCGGGTTTCCAGCCTCAACAGACGACGGCTATTCGGATTGCGCGTATCAACAATGCCGACAGACGCGGCAACTGAATCATTAATTTCTCTGCTTTTAACAATTTCCAGACTCGGAGAGACACGTAAGTCGGGCTCGATCTCATAGTCGGCGCGAATACCACTGGCTGTCTCGTAGTCGCGACTGTCAAACGCCCCTCGCATCCGATACTCGGAATACAGTCGGGTTGACGGCAGAACATCACTCTCGACACCGATGGTTAACAACTCGGTCTTTTGACGGTTACTCACTCCACTGAGCGCAAGCAAACTATTCGACAACTCATAGTTCGAATATACACGGGCATTCTCATGCACCTGAACCTTACCGCCGAGCTTTACGCGTCGACGACTGGCTCTGCCCGTATCCTGTTCAACCTCGGCACTGAACTGACCGGATTTATCACCAATGGTGAATTGCCGGTTTACCCCGAGAACAGCGGTAACAAAATCCTCACTACGTGAAAACTCTTCCTGCGTAACCTGTCTTAGCCCTGCTCGCACCAACCACTGCCGCAGTCGACTTTCAATCTGTGCACCAATGGTCTGCCGCCCTTCACCGCTAATCAGTGAGTCGCTCTTGAGCGCATCAACGACAACCGAAGTGTCTTTTTTCAGCGCATGACGATGGCTCAGTCTGGCCTCTACCCGACCGGATGCAACCGCCGCCCCACTATTAGTGAAGCCCGGTTGCGCTCTGGCATAGGTAAACGTAGTGCGAGCGTTTGCTGACCAGCGATGATCAACAGAAAAACGACTCGCTTTGCCATTGTCGCCGTTAATAGAATTGCTATTAGCGACACTGACATCAATCCTGGTCTTGTTACCAGATTTGTAAGTCGCATACGCACCACTGCGTGTAACACCGTTCTGACTGTCGTCATCACGGGTATGGCTGACGCCAAACTTCAGATTATCGTTAATCGTTCGGTCGAAACGCATGCCGGTAACCCAGTAGTCAGCTCCATTGGCTTCCACATCGTAGGCAAACTGGATAAACACCGGGTTTTGCTGATCATCTACCGTAGGGATAACACTTGAGAAGCTGACATGCCCGTATACAGGGTCAATGGTATAGTCACCAAAGCGACTGAGACGGGTTCGTGCGATCACAAGCCCGGAATTCTCTCTGGAGCGGGTGACCAGCTCAACGACTTCACTGTTAGGCACAATAGGAAAGGACTGCAGGCGGTACAACATGGCGCTTCCATTACCGCGCACCTCTTCATTGAGTCTGCTGTCTTCCTGTCTCGATGCAAAGAGCCTGAATCGCCCAACCTCATGGTCGATCACACTGTTGAATCCGGTGAGTGTCCGACGGGAGCGTGCCAGGTCTTCATTGTCTGAGTCAGGATCAGTTAAAAAGTCCCCCCACATCAGACTGTTTTTATTTTCTTCTATTTTCACATAGAGCTTACTGCGGCTCTGCGCATCAAAGCCACGCACCGAGGCATCACCATGAACCGGATAATGCTGACTGGGATTGATATCTCTTAACAGCTGCTCTTCACTGGTTTTTTCAGAGTCATAACTTAACGTCAGATTAAATCTGTCTTTCACCCGACCTTTGGCAAACAGCGCTGCACGGGCGTGCACCCGCGTATGGTTGTCGAAGGGAGGCAATGCCATCGTCGGTTTAAAATCTCCGTAACTGCCGACAGATCCGCGCACGCCCGCCTCGAGCAATCCGGCTGCAATCAATGGCCTTATTTCAGTCACCTGCTGGATGGTGACTTCATCCGAAAATTTACCGGTAGCCGCACGAAGTTTCACTTCTCCGGTTTGCCCCGAACTTGTGTAGTGCACGACGCGCTCACCGTTATTGACACGAACCTGCCGGCCCGGTTCCGACTCTTGAATGTCCGCTTCAAGCCAGCTACCGTCGCTACTTTCCAGGGTAACGAAGTACACGCCGAGTGCCGGATAACCGTGCTCATCAAGCACCCGTATTCTGACCGGCAAGGTTGATCGACCACCGTCAGCAGCGATCGTGTCAGATTCAGTCGTAAGCTTGATACTGGCACCCGATGAAGGCTTCTTGAACACACCGGTGGCCAGCACCCTCTCGTTGCCAAACGGACCGATTCCTTTCACTTCAACCGTGTTTTCACCGGCATCAAGCTCTACGCCATACCATGCAATGATTTGTGCTTTTTCACGTCTGTTGGCCAGGCGTTCACCGATCTGACTGGCCGCCACCGGCTTATCATTGACATAAAGCACGGGCTCTATGCCATCACGCACCACTGCCATAAATCTACCGCGTACACTCAGATCATCGGCAGGCCAAATCCAGGTGCCCGCTTTAGCCTGTTGCTGCGTGATACCGGCAACCAGCGCTTTAGGATCAGGCAACGCTTCTTCCCGGGGTGCTTGTGTGGCGATAACCTGTTGTATTAGCGCCGGTGAAACTGTATCACTGACTGATCCGTCTTCTTCATAAACGGGTCCGTGCAGCACGCCGCTGGAAATATCACCATCAAGAGACTGCACACGGTTTTGCGGGTCTGCCTTCGGCGACTCCTCACCAGCACGAAACTGTTCAACTTCTTTGAGCAACCAGCTCCCGTTGATGGCTTCATTGCGTGCTTTTATCTCCGCAAACAATTGTTCGACATTATCACCGGGACAATTCGCGGCAAAGTCAGCGCGATGAAAATCACCACCCATCAGATCAATAAATCGAGTATTCGGATCAGCGGCCTGGTTAGAATCGAGTGGCTTTAGTTTAAGCCCGACAGGCAGCGTGAAATTATCAACCTTCAATACATGACTGCCGGACTTTAGCCCGTACAGACTATATAAACCGTCAGCGTCTGAAATAGCGAACGTGCCATCCTGCAGATAAACACGGACGCCACCGACCGGCCACTCCCGGTGGTTCTGGATTCCATCGCAATTTTGATCAATGAATATTTTGCCAAACAATGCTGCACGGTCAGACAACACACCCTGACGGTTTAGCGTGACTCTGGCGCGCGAAGGTGGTGAAACTACCTGAGAGTTGTCGGCAGTTACTGCTTCTGCAAACGCCTCGTTAATACCATCACTATCGATTGCAGCCGCTGTTGTGCGCAGAGCGTAGGAAACAGCAACAACCTGACCTGCATCCAGTGACCCGAGGTCAAACTGCAATTCACCCGTTGCACTAATCACCGGATCAGCAATCACCTGCCCGGCAATTGATGCAGAAACCGGCACATAACGAAACCCGTAAGGGGGACGGTCATGCAAAGTGACTGATGTAAGCTCGCGCTCATCGCGGTTCTTTACAGAAATTGAATAACTGACGGTTTGACCAACATCCACTTCAGACAACATTGCCTGTTTTTCAACAACGAGCAATGCATCAGTGATACTTGAGTCGAGTGGAATATCCGGTGGACGTCCAAACAACGCACCCTCAATCACAAAGCTACCGTCACCTGCCTCACCCTGAAGTCCGGCAACACCGTAAGAGGCATCTGTGACATTAAATAGCGGCAACTCGGCAGACGGCACCACACTTGGAAATGAATGAGAAAGTGGTGGTTCTACATGGATATAGTAACTGTTGTACGGCTCAAGCCGTGGCATGACATACATGCCATCCGCACCGGTCACAAACTCATAAGGCAGACCCGACACAGAATCGATAACCGGTTCGTCAGTCGCAGAGAACAGAATAGAAACGGTAGCACCTGACACCGGCAGTCCGGTTTGCGCATTAAATACCATCGCTTGCGGGTTAACCAGTGCAGCTTCTGCAATCGCAAAGCCAAGGCCGTTATCCAGGTAACTGGCAAGTAATTCGTCATCGCTGCCACTGGCAAGCACACAGGATTGCGCCGGATCGTTAAACAACGGCACAAGTGATGTAGCAACATCGGGTTGCGATGGACAATAACCCCCATTAGAGCGCTGGTGGCTGGACAACTTGACCGGAGAGACACTACGAAACAATCCGCTGGTACTGGTTTCTAACAATAAAACGGTGACCTGATCACCGGTTAGACGGGACTCGACCAGCGTTTCAATGTAGCGGTTGCCACTGCGGTCGTACTGTATGTTGCTGGAGTTCTCAAGATTGTCAGAAAGCTCGAGTTCAAGATAGAATCCGTCGCGCTCGGTTCTGTACCCGGTATCCGCTTCCCCTGCAAGCGCATACAACACAGCCGGAACAAAGTCAGCGTCGGTATTAAAGTCTGCTATGTCTCCGCGATTTCTCACCGCTGGCGAAGGCTCAATGAAGTCAAGTTGCGCCTGATGGGCAGCACCCGGTACTGAATACATATGGCAGGTACTGTTACTCTCGAAGTCTGCGCTTCTATTGCCATCGGTATCAACCATAGCAGAGCTCGACACCATTGAAATGTCACTATCCAATCCTGAAACGGTTGTGACTATCGTAAATACATCGTGCGAGTCAGGGCCAAACATCCCGGACTTATACAAGAGCCCTGCACTGACAATCTGCGCAGCTCCATCCCAATCCTCTACCGAAGTCCACGAGTTGTCAGCTACACCGGCATGCCTGACAACCGGCACAGCACCGGATTCATAAACCGTTTCACTGAAACGCTCAAAACGCATGAGCCCGGGAATGTCCTGCCGAACCACAACACCGGAAACTTTTACGGTGTCCAGCAGAAGCGGCTGACCGGTTACCGGCAGGCTTCCGTTATTGGTGACTTCAATTTCGTGTGAAACAGTGTCCCCGGGGAATAACGCCACATGACACGCAGGGCCTGCGGATTTAACCAAAGAGAACTTTGCACCGGTCTCAACCGTTACGGTGTTGGAAACACTGTGTTCATGACCACGTTCACCGGTTACCGTTAGCATAAATGTTTGCGAGGTACCGGGGGCTGCACGTCTGGGCACAGCAACAACGACAACCACATCGACACTTTCGCCAGGTGCAAGTGTCAAAGGATTACTGATTAAGGGTTCACTCGCATCAGCAACCCCGTTGCCATTTACATCATGACGAACCGATAGTATGTCAAAAGCTGAATCATCGTCAGTTACTTCGCTGTTAAATGAATAGGTATCAGGGACATTCCCTACATTGCTGAGCTGATGCGAAAATGAATGGTCCGCACCGGGTTCTATATTTTCGTGATGCTCACTAAGCAACAGAAAACTGAAGTACTCACCAACAGATACCGTGGCAACGTTACTGACAACCTCGATGATTTCACCGGTCGCGGCGTCTTCATAGGTAAGTGTTGCACGATTTTGAATTGTGGTGCCTGGCAGCGCAGGTACCGCGGCCACTGTTTCCAGCATCAACAATGCAAGCAGGCAAGGCAACAGGAGCCAAAAATTTATTTTTGTGAACGTCCGGACTGGCATTATTGGGGGTCATCGAGTGTGCCTTACAGCAGGTATGCTGGAGCCGAATATACCCGGCTCCAGCGCTTTCCTAACGGCAAATTAATCGACAGTTACGCCGAATCTTACTGTTGCCTGATCACCCGACACCAAAGTACCCCCTGTGCCGGTAGCAGGGTCCGATCCCGCTCCGATGTAAAAACTCACATTGCCGGCAACATGCTCACCAGCATCGTCAGCAGCAGCATCTGTTACCGCTGCTGGAGTACAAGCCGTGTTGACGCAGTACTGAAGACTACCCGCAAGCAAAGTGGTAAACGCAGGCACAGCATCAGAGACCACCACTTTCAATGCATCTGCAGTCCCCTGGTTTTCAGCAACAACCTGCCAGATAACACACTGACCGGGCTCAACCTGACCAGTCTGCGTTTCGGCAAATCCGGTATCTGCAATATTGTCGCAATTAGTATCAACAGCAACCGTCTTGGTGATACGAACCTGACCAGCGACCACCTGTGATTGATCCTGCGCTGCTGCAGTTGCACCAGTGGTTGTATCAGTGGCAGAAATAGTCAGCGTATCAACGTCACTTGCAGAAGCAGAGGTTGGAGCGAATACCGTCGCTGTCAATGGCAACACAACACCTGGCGGTATGGTGACGACAGGATTACCACCGTTGTCAGTGACGGTAATAATCTCTGTTGTGCCGTCCGGCTGTTGAACTGCAATATTGCCCGGTAACAGATTACCAAACTCAGTGTCTGGTACACCGTCTCCATCGGTATCAATAGTGACTGTATTAGTCCAGCCTGGCTGACTGTTACTGGAGGTTAACTCAAGCACTGCATCACCGTTACCATTATTGGCCAGCGTATGCGGATACACGGAGGTACCACCCGCTTCAATCTGATCACTGCCGGATGGTGTCAGAATAACTGCGTATACCTCATTGACATCAATAGCTTCAAGTGTCACGTCAGTGGCACCAGTGGCGGTGGATGTCACTTCGAAAAATAATGGATAATCACCATCACCATCATTGTTGCCATCGAGTATTTCGTTTGCAGCATCCACATCATTATCGCTGACATAATCAAACAGCGCTTCGGTTTTGTCGTTTGGTATGGTTACTACGGCGACAATCGGAAAATCAGCCGTACGACCTGGTATTACCGGTGTGCTGGTGATGGCGTTACCGGTTGGCGCGCCAGTACCGTCTGCAAGAAAGTACTCAACTATCCACCCGGCAGGCAATGCACCCAGCGCATTAGTCGCTTCGTCATAGCTTGCACCGACACCAAGTTGATAAGAACTCGCAGCGTCACCATCGTTATCAATCCACAATGGAATCTGAACGGTGTCACCAGTGTCTGCAACCGTGGTGTTGACTGCAGCATAGTCAGGCGAGCCCAATGGATTTTCATCGCTATCCAAAGCACCACCACTGGCATTATGAATATCGACTGTTGGCGTCACAATGCTGTTAAGCCGTTCCGTCACGGTATCGTTAACGTCCGGATCTGCGGAGGAACTTGCCACAAGAACAGCTTCATAGCCGGCGGTACCACTGGTAGATGCCGGTAAACTCGCCTTCACAGTAATAGTGACAGACTGGCCCGGGGCAACTAAACCTGCGTCGACTCCGGCAAGACCATTACTATCAGTCAACTGCACCAGACCGGTATCATCCCAGAACGTAAATACAGTTCCCAAAGGAAACGGCAATGCGGTACCGTTAGACACGTTAAGTTCAATGATGTCATCGGTGTTGCCGGTATTGGTCAAAACGTTTTTGAAAGACACAGTTGCCCCTGCGGCAACCTCATCAACCAACTGCACCTGGTTCAGGCCATCATCATCCTGACCGTCGTTAATCTGATCACCACCGGTATCCTCACCTGTGTCGGCGACAGTGATACCGTAGGTATTAGCAATGGTGCTGTACACCAGGTTGGTAGAGACAGGTTCATCGGTAGTGCCGTCACTGTCAACATCCGGAAAAACAAATGCAGTATTGGCGATCACCGTACCACCGGCAACGGTGTTCGGATCGTAGCTTACCGTGTAGGTTATCGATATTTCAGAACCACCCAGAATCGCATCGGTTGCAGACAAACCCGCCAAACCGGTATCGAGCTCATCGCCATCACCGTTGTAGTCTACGCCGTCAACAACTTCGTCAAGCACAGTAACGACTGGAAGCACATCGCCATTTGATACCAGTAATCCGGCAACCGTGGCACTGTTAGCCACATAGGTTGTATTGGCTGGAAATGCATCATTGATGATGACATCCTGCGCTGGTGCATTACCGTTGTTTCTGACTTTAATTTCGTAAGTGATCTCTGAGGTCGAGGCATTGTGATTAGCCTGCTTGGTGGCAACAATCACTGCATTACCGGTTACGGTAATCTTGGACTCGTTTGTACCATCAAGACCATCCAGACCTTTGCCGGCAGAAGTATCGGTAACGCTGCCAACCACTGCAGCACCGGTGCCTTCCTGCGCTGCAGCTGTCAGAGTAATACCCAGTGTGTCACCGGCCTGAGCGGTTGACGGCACCAGTACCTCGACAACAATACTCTTGATATTGCCGGGTGCATTAGCAGTTAGCGATACTGAGGTGATTTCCGGCTCGCCCGAGCTCGCCTCACCGTCCCCATTGATATCTTCGTAGATCTTTATACTGTCAGCGTCAATCAGGTCGCCACCGCTAATACCGTCAACTGCACTTAACTCGAAGATATCAGCACCATTACCGGTATTCTCAAGCACAAAAGGCAGGTAAACCGGCTGGCCGGGTGCACCATCTACGGCGAGGTCCTGACCAAGAGTCGCAGAGTACACTTGTGCTACAGTGACTACTGCCTCGTTAGACTGTGCCGAATAAACATTTCCGGCAGCATCTTCATACGTAACCGTTGCAAGGTTCTTAATCTGTGTTCCGGCGGCAGTGGCAGCGTATACACCCCCGGCTGCCAACGACGCACCAAGTGCGAATGCAACCGGCAGTAACCGCCAGCCACGCCTATAGACTTTGCTTATCATTTGTTAGGTCTCTTATTAACTGTTTGCTAGTTCCCACGCGGCATCATTCCGTAACACCTTACATCCACAACTTTTTTATTTTTGTATACAGCTATTTCTTCCGACCTCAGCCGGTAACCAAGAAATTCTTATTTAACTCGTACCCGGTAGCGATAAAACTGCTTGCCACCTTCACCGGGAAGTTCGCTTTTCGCTTGCCACTGAATATGTGTGTACTGTTCTGGTGGAATGATTGTTTCAATCACCTCACCATTGTCTTTCACTATCTCTCTGGTCACAGGCTCGCTTTCAAACGTAATACCACCATCGATACTGACCTTCATATTTGCCGCAGCATCAGCTACCGCCGTATCAGAAACATAAGCAGTCCCATCAGGCACCGGTCCGACAACGGTCAATCCGTTAATTCCTGATGTGCTCTTGTTCACATAAGTCAGGTGATATTCAACGAGCTGATTCGGCTCTACATCGTCCGCCGCTTTTAGCACCTCTTTGTCGTTCTTGATTTCAACCACATAGGCTTCCATCGTCCCCTGTACCGGTGCTTGTGCCTGTACACTGGAAATTAGTGACAGTCCTAGTCCAACAACTACCGCACTGATCAGTCTTTTCATTGGGAGCACCATTTTTAAGTCATTAGGTTCATGTGGTTATCAGTCAAGGGTCGGATGCAACCCATATACCCAATCTATTACCAGCAAGAATCGAATGATTCGAAATGTGCACGCTTCAACGTTCACCTATGTTTTTGCAAACCAGCACAAGATTCGGTATTCGTGACACAATCGAGGGGAATCAGTACAATCTGACTACCCGTTCTCGATCTCTATCAGTGACCAACACAAAATCCCCAATCATCGTTTGGCTGCGTCGCGACCTGCGTTTAACAGATAACCCTTCATTGCACTTTGCTACGACGGAAAAACGACCAATAGTGCTCGCTTATATTCACGACGATTCAGACACCGCATGGCAAATAGGCGCTGCGTCATGCTGGTGGCTTCACCATTCCCTTGGTGCTTTAACCGCTTCAGTAGAAAAAGCTAGCGGTCATCTGTGTCTGTTGCGCGGCAAAACAAAGAACGTATTGGAAGCACTGATCAAAGAAACCGGTGCAGACACCATCGCCTGGAATCGTCGCTATGAACCCGCTGCTATTGAAAGCGACAGCAACCTTAAAAGACACTTGTTAAAAAAGGGCATCGACGTAAAGTCATTTGCAGGAAACCTCTGCCATGAGCCCTGGCAGGTTCAACGGGCCGGCAAACATCCGTACAAGGTTTTCACCGCCTATTGGCGGGCATCACTAAAGACGGAAAGCCTGGCGCTCACCAGGTCAGTAAAAAAGCTCGATCAGTGCATCAGCTTGCCAGATCATGAAACAAGTCTCGAAGAATTAGCATTGCTGCCAACCATCGCGTGGGCCGAAGCGTTCCCGAGAAACTGGCAGCCCGGTGAAGCAGGTGCGAAAAAAAACCTCAAAACTCTGCTGGCAACAACACTCTCTGACTATCAGACCGCCAGAGACCTCCCGTCTGTACAAGGCACGTCACGATTGTCGCCGCATCTCGCCTTCGGGGAGATCAGTCCGCGCTACATCAATGCGACGGTTCGTGATGCTCTGTTAAAAAAGAAAATAGCTGATGACGACAACACCGAGACTTTTCTGCGAGAGATCGGCTGGAGGGAATTTGCCCATCATCTGATCTATCACTTCCCGCACACGACCGATAAACCGCTTGATCAGCGATTTGAAAAATTTCCATGGAAAAAAATAAAACCGGAAACGCTATCTCGCTGGCAACAGGGTGACACCGGCATTCCACTGGTGGACGCAGGCATGCGACAACTCTGGCAAACCGGGTGGATGCATAACCGTGTGCGAATGGTTGTCGGCTCTCTGCTGGTCAAGAACCTCGGGTATCACTGGCGGGAAGGTGCCGAATGGTTTTGGGACACGCTTGTCGATGCCGATCTGGCCAGCAACTCCATGGGTTGGCAATGGGTTGCCGGCAGCGGCGCAGATGCCGCCCCTTATTTCCGCGTATTCAATCCGGTGCGACAGGGAGAGCGCTTTGACCCGGAAGGTACCTATGTGCGTACATGGGTGCCGGAAATTGCAAAACTGGGCAAAAAAAGAATTCATGCACCCTGGACAGCGACCGAAGCTGAGCTGTCAGAAGCTGGTATTGTGTTAGGGGAAACGTATCCGGAACCCATTGTGGAACTCTCTGGTAGTCGAATCGCGGCGCTGGAGCGATTTGAAAAGATCAAGCAACCGAAGTAATCGACCACTCAACACAAGAAGAACTGATTGTGCTGCAAGACCAAATTACTCAATACGCACCTGCCGCAACAGCCCTTAACGGTAAAACCATCCTGGTTACCGGTGCCGCCGGCGCGTTGGGAAGCGCTCTGGCAATGCGCGCAGCAACACTGGGTTGTGAGTTGATTCTTCTGGATAAGAACGAACGTGCAATTAATAAAGTATACGATGACATTGAAGCACAGACCGGCGCGTTGCCCGGGCTCTACCCGCTTGATCTCGCGGGCGCTACCGTAGATGACTACGAACAACTGGCGCGCACTGTTGAAAATGAATTCGGTCGACTTACAGGCCTGGTGCACTGCGCTGCAAGCATCGGGCAGCTTGCGCCGTTCCTGCAAACAGACGCAGCTGAATGGCAGAAGTGCTTCACCACCAACCTGCATGGCCCGGTTTTTCTGACTTCGGCATTACTGCCACTCATGCAGTCATCTGCTGGTGTCGGCAGCATAATATTCACGCTGGACAACAAACGCAGAGCCTACTGGGCTAGCTACGCTGCTGCTAAAGCGGCACTGCACGCCGTAGTGGATTCACTGGCCGATGAACTTGATGGTGATCGCGACGACGCCAATCAACTGCGAGTCCGATGCAATGCAGTTAACCCGGTGAAAATGCGCTCTATGCTGAGAAGCTCTGCCTACCCGGGAGAAGATCCGCTAACCGTGCCAACAGCACAAAACAAACTGCAAACCTACTTGTTTTTACTCAGCGATGAATCAGCCGGAATAAACGGCCAAATTGTTGAGGCGAGCTCCGAAAGCGAAACCACGTAAGCCTGGTGCAGACGATTTTTCGAACGTCGCACCTTATCGTGGCGCGGCCGCACCGATACCGCTTTCAACTTCACAACCGAATCTGACCTGGAATGACTTCAGTCGCGCTGTGATAGGATGCCAGCCACTCAAGTTAACGTCCGATGACTGCATACTTATAAAATCGAAACCAGCGTTTTATTGGAGCCACGATGACATTTTCAGTTGTTGCACGATGTAAAACCAGTGGGATGTTTGGCGTTGCCATTTCCTCTTCGTCACCGGCAGTTGCCGCACGATGCGCTTTTGCGCGCACGAGTATCGGCGCAGTGGCGAGCCAGAATATTACCGACCCTTCACTAGGCACCCGGGCGCTGGATTTGATGCAATCAGGTGCATCAGCCACTCAGTCAATAGAAGTGCTAAAGGCTTCGGCAGACCATATGGAATACCGGCAGGTTCTGGTGGTTGATGGTCACGGCGCAACCGCGATCCATTCAGGGCGGAACTCACTCGGTGTGTTCGCAGAAGCCAGTGGCGACAACGTGGTAAGTGCTGGCAATCTGCTTAAAAATACAAACATACCGGGTGCAATAGTAGAGTGTTTTGAACGTACTGCAGGGCACCTTGGAGATCGACTGATGGCCGCCCTGAAAGCCGGACTCAGCGCAGGTGGTGAAGCGGGCCCGGTTCACTCGGCAGGACTGTTAATTGTTGACCGGGTCTCATGGCCGGCTGCCGAACTGCGCTGCGACTGGCTTGAAAACGGTTGTCCTATCGAAAACATTGCTACCGCCTGGACGATCTATAAACCGCAACTGGAAGACTACCTGCAACGCGCCGAAAACCCGACTGCCGCACCGAGCTACGGAGTACCCGGAGATGAGTAACAGGGCGTCGAGGTTAATGCGAACACTGACCACCATTGCAATCGGGTTTACGATCACTCCGGTGAGTCAATACAGCCTGGCCACCGGGTTTCCGGAACTTGCCGAGGTCTTTCTTATTGACCAACAACAGCAACAAGTCAAAATCGCAGACCTTGCTTTTTCAGCTGTCACCGATTCCACGGTTGAGCAAACCGCTCTGGCTGTCACCATGGACTACACGGCGTTTAATGATCACTTTCTTTCTATGCGACCTTTTAAGTGCATTGAAAGTGCGTCTGAATGGTTTTGTCATTTGCCATATCCCTACAACACCAGGTCAATCGTCAGTGCCAGTGATCTGGCTGATCTTGAGTATCAGCTACTGTTCATAAAAAAAACGCCGACTGAGTTTGGCATCGATGCGTGGAATGGTCTGTACTACCAACTGACACTAAACGACGATGGCAGAATGGAGGGTCAGTTACTCGAAGGAGATCTGAATGTACTGGCAAGCCCGCCCGAAGAGGACTTTGCCAGGCCGATAGATCTTAATGAATTTATCGCGGCTGATACTTCCCGTCGCCCGTTTCCAAAAATAGTCATCATTCCCAAACAACCGTAGAGTCTGCTCGGTTCAGTCGTGTCTTACACGCCACTGAGCACGGATTTGCAGCAGCCGCTTAAAACGTAGCGCGACAGAACAGCTGCTACGTATTCATCGACTTTACCGCACTGCCGTTGCAAGGCTCGTCGCTCCAGCCAGCCGACCCGGTCCCTTGTTTCCACACCTGAAGACAGTGTCGACATTTGTTAATTTTTGTCGATAACCACCGGGGCAACTTATTTTGTCATGACAATTGCAAAGGTACCAGGGAGGTTGTACGATATAACGTCATGACGAATAGATTTTCGGTTTGGTTAATTTTCACAATCGTAAATATGGGTGACTTTCATCCCGGCAAAAAACGCAGTTATACTACAATCAGGACGGGTGTATCCCGTACACCAGCCCTGCGGTAAATAGGCATGATGCATAGAATTTTCTCTAAGTCATTGCTCTTGTCCGAGTGTATCTTGAACATAGAGCAATTCCGGCAGTCATTTGCAGTCTTGCGCGCCAATCTGTTGACAGGTGCGCGACCCTGGTATGCTAATCGTACTGTTTTATTGATCGTGGCACTGGTGCTAACGATCTGCGCCACTACGTTTGTTGGTATCGGAGCCAGAAACGCTTTGCTGCCGTCCGGAAGTCATGATCTGCAGTGGACCCCAAGCCGTGACCTTGTCGCAGGCGTTAATCCCTACCATAATTTTCTGCAGTGGAAAAACGACGGCAACGAACTCACGCCACCGCACTTTCTCAATCAGTCACCCAGTTACCCGGCTTCGGTGTACGTCCTTCTGTCACCTGTCGCTTTACTGGACTGGCCGTTAGCCAAACTGACATGGCTGGTGTTCAACCTTGGACTAATCGCGCTTATCATTGCAGGGCTGCAGCGCACTTTTCCTATACAAAGTCCAATAGTACTTTTTACTGTTGTCGCCATTTTTCTCTGCTCCACTCCTCTGCGCGCAAGCCTGGGCGCCGGGCAGATTAATCTGCTCAGTATTGCAGCGTTCCTGTGGTCGTATCATTTCGCACAAAAGCAGGGTGTCGGCAACGCCAGGTTGTCAGGCATGCTACTGGCAGTGGCCTGGGTAAAATATTCACTGACATTTCCGCTCAGCCTCATTTTTATTAACCAGAAAAACTGGCGTCCGCTGTGTATTGCGATTGCTATCCACAGTGTACTGACCGTTATTGCTGCACTACAGTTAAATCTCTGGCCACAACAGTTTTTCTTCAGTTCAGTGGAAGTGGTACTGATGGGAAGCGGCACCGGCTTTCTCAATCTGTCAGCACTGGCGATGAAGCTGCACCTGCCCACAGTGGTTGCCTTGTTTACAATCGGCACCATCATGCTCGCGACAGGCATTCATATCTCGCGACTGTCCAATGCAGACCCGCTTCCTATGCTGGCGTTGCTGGCACTTTTTTCATACGCTGTTTTCTATCATCACGAATACGATTTTGTCGTACTGATTCTGTTGGCATGGTGCATCGCCAGACGGCAACTATCCGTTTCCGCTGCTATTGCTTCAACAGCGCTAATCACTTTGTCGTGGGGTGGGTTGTGGCTGGCTTCAGAAGTACAACCGGCACTGGGCATCACCGGAGATATCCTTGTCACCGTAACCGAAGTGTTAATGGTCGCGGCATTTTATTCGACACTGTTTTTGCTGGCTAAAGATACACGGCCACGAAGGCACGCCAAACTATCTCCCAACAGGGTGCTTGCGTTTTAAAAGCCTACGCATTACAAAGTCCTGAGCCTATCCAGTCAGGACCCGCATGCAATTCAACCAAAATGTTATCGATACGGAATTTCCACCTGTCACTGAAGCTGCCGGGTGGGTTTCCGGCCGCAACTTTCCCAAAGATTTTCCTCTCATCGATGTATCGCAGGCAGTACCCGGCTACTCGACTTCACCAGAAATCCTGAATCATCTGGCAGAAGCCATAAAACAACCCCAGGTCAGCAAATACGGACACGCACTCGGGCTAACCCCATTGCGTGAGCAGTATGCCGCTGAGCTACAATCGCGCTATGTGGGTGTGGACAACGTGGCAATCACTGCGGGTTGCAACCAGGCATTTTATGTCGCGGCGGCGGCACTATGTCAGCCGGGGGATTCAATGCTGTTGCCTCTCCCCTGGTACTTCAATCATAAAATGTCTCTGGATATGCTTGGCGTCGAAGCAACACCACTTCCCTGTGATCCGGCTAATCAATTACTCCCGGATCCGGAAGTTGCAAAGCAATTAATCACCAAAAGAACCCGGGGCATTGTTCTAATAACGCCGAACAACCCAACCGGTCAGGTGTATCCGCAAGAAACGATTGACGCTTTTTATCAATTGAGCCGTCAGACCGGAGTGCCGTTGATACTGGATGAGACTTATTGCGATTTTAGAGATGACACCGATAAGCGCCCACACAGCGTATTTGACGATCCCGACTGGTCCGGCCACGCTATTCATCTTTATAGCTTTTCAAAGGCCTATGCATTGGCGGGGTATCGCGTTGGCGCGCTGGTCGCCTCCCCTCAGGTACTGACCGAGGTGACCAAGGTGCTCGACTGCGTGGCAATCTGTGCACCGCAGGTGTCACAGCACGCCGCCCTGTACGGCCTTCAGCACGCAGCCAATTGGAAAGCGCAAAAAAAGCAACTAATGCACGAAAGAGCAGAGGCATTTCAATCTGCATTGAGCAATCACAATCACGGCTATTCCATTGCTGCTATCGGCGCCTACTTCGCTTATCTGCGACATCCGTTTGAATCTGATTCACGTAGAGTTGCACGGCATCTCGCGGAACACGCTAACCTGTTAACTCTGCCTGGAGGGATGTTCGGTCCAGGACAAGAAGAATTTCTGCGCGTTGCATTCGCTAACGTAGCATCGGAAAAAATGCCGGAAATCGCAGCTCGACTCACTGAATTCACCGTCTAGTTACGGATTTAAGTTGCAATCTCATCCAACTTGTCACAGTTTTTCATCAAACAATCAATAGCATAGCGCGCACGGCGGGCTATACTTGCTGCATCACCCGTCGTGGAGTCTCGCGGCGATTTCTGAGTCCGAAAGGACTAAAAAACATTAAGCAGGATCTTGAATATGCTCGGTACAATCATTTCAGCACTTATTGGCGGCGGCGGCGGTTTCGGTGGCGGTCAGCTGCTTGGTATGCTGTCTGGCGGCGGCCTTGGTGGCGGAAGCCCACTCATCGGTATCGTTAGCGGACTGCTCGGCGGAGGCGCACTCGGTGGTCTGATGGGTCGCGGCGGCGATGCAGCAGCAGCAGGTGCAGCAGCAGCAGGTGGATCAATCAACCCTAAGCAAGTCATCGGTGGTTTGCTTGGTGGCGCCGGCGCCGGCGCAATCGGCCAGGGCATCCTGGGACCACTGCTAGGCGCTTGATTACCAACCAGTTGTAACGTAGTCAGAGTAAACGCAGTACAGAAAAGCGCGGATATCCGCGCTTTTTTTGTTTCACAGTGTCGATGCAACGGTTGTCGGCGTTAACCTCCTCATGGCACGGGCATCCTTAACCGCAAGGCCGGAAACTCCAACCAGTGATACGACGCCCCCTATCGTGTCCCCCGTAACTTTACTGTGAACTGAATCCCTTCACGATTCCCAGGAAAAGTGTATCGTCTCGACCGTTATTTCGTTCGTTAACTTACTGATATGCCTAGCCTGATTCCACGGAAGATAAAGCGATACAAAAGAGAGTACCCCTACTCATACCCGGTACTTTTTTTCTTTTTGGAACTGGCTGACTCAGTCGCTCAACTTGCCATTGTTGGTCTGCTGCTGCTGGGAGGCTACCTGGGCTACAAGCATTACAGCCAACCGCTGGCTGACTCTGGCATCCCTACCCTGCCCGCCAACCTGGAAACACCCACACTGGTAGAAACATCCAGCATCGACTTGCAACCTGTCGCTTCCAACGTCCCGGTAGAGAAATCTATTCTGACACCAGAAGACCAAAGGAAGATCGATTTGTCAGCATCGGTCGTACTTGAGGGGTCGGATGCCGTCAAATGGATTAATCAGCAACAAAACTCAGACTATTTAATACAGTTTGCAAGCTCGCCCGACAGGGAAGCGTTGCTTGAGTTTGCCCGCTTAAACATCCAGACAGTGGCCGTTTTGTACCCCTACAAACGCACGCCGAGCAATCGACCGGTCTATGGACTCGCGAGCGGTGTTCATCCGTCGCTTGACTCTGCACAACAATCGATTACCCGGCTACCGCAAGCACTGCAAAGTCAGGAACCATGGATCAGACCACTGGGTCAACTGCAGACCGAAATCACCAGAACTCTCAACTAAACGGCACGCCCGACCCGGGAGCTGCCAGCACCGATCAACACACAAGATGCATGTGACGCTCGTTGCTACGAGATCGGACTAACCATGCTTTTTGCAACAGGCATCACGTTGTTTGCCATAAAAAGATAAAACCCCCTGTTATGTGATCATTTGCTCTTTGCACGTGTTACTAAAACGATACACTTCGCGCCCTCATCTAATGGACTCAGGATGTATCAACATGTTCAGTTTCGTACCACGTGCAGTAACGAGATATCGCAGAAATAATCCATACACTCACCCACTGCTGTTTTTTGTTGTGGACTGTACTAACAGCTGTCTTCAATTCGCTCTGGTTGGTGCGATTGCCTACGGTGGTTACTATTCACTGAATAACTGGAATGCAACTGATGTCGAATCCGATCAGGTAATGAAAGCAGTTGCAGAAGATTCTATCTCCCCAATCCAAACCGCCATCGTAACGGCATCATCTACAGTCACTACCGAGATAATTGAAATATTGCCTGTCGAGCCACTGGAACGTGATGAACCAAGTCATCTGCTGGATGGAAAATACGCAATACGTTGGGTGCAGAGCCAACCGCAAGACGGATACACCATTCAATTTGGCGCTTCTGTTAACAAAGGCGAGTTAATCGATTTTGCTTATGAACACCTCACCAACGGCGCCGTTATTTATCCGTTCAAGCGAACCAGTAACGATCAAACACTATATGGTGTTTCAAGTGGACTCTATACCTCAGTATCATCTGCGTTGCGTGCAATCGACAATATGCCGGCAGATGCCGTGGTAAACGATCCATGGATCCGACCAATCAGTAAGTTGCAAAAGCAGGTAGAGCGCAATCTACTTGCTGAACACACCGGTAGATAAATAACGATCACCTCGATCACATATAATAGAGACAATAAGACTGTCAGTTACTGTTGCACTCAATTGTAGTGCAGCAGCTATCGAACCACCGGAAGAAATGCCACAAAAAATGCCTTCTTTACGTGCTAACTCGCGTGCATAGTGCTCTGCCTCGTCCTGACTGATATCAATAATCGTATCGACGCGATCCGGCTCAAAAATCTTTGGCAGGTAGGCCTGAGGCCAGCGTCTGATGCCAGGTATATCTGAATTCTCTTTTGGTTGTACCCCGACGATCTGGATATCGGCGTTCTGTTCTTTCAGGTAACGCGAAGTACCCATTATGGTTCCGGTCGTTCCCATGGAAGAAACAAAGTGGGTTATTTTCTTGTTGGTTGCATGCCAGATTTCCGGCCCGGTAGATAAATAATGCGCCTCGGGATTGTCCGGGTTACTGAACTGATCAAGCACCTTACCCAACCCCTGTTCTTGCATGTCCAGTGCTAAATCACGCGCATACTCCATACCTTGTTCACGAGTGACCTGAATTAACTCAGCACCGTAGACCGTCATGGTTTGCTTGCGTTCTTCACTGAGATTTTCAGGCATGATCAGCTTCATTTTGTAGCCACTGATCGCAGCGGCCATCGCCAGTGCAATACCGGTATTGCCACTGGTAGCTTCAATCAGCGTGTCACCCGGTGAGATTTCCCCACGTTTTTCAGCGGCCTGTATCATATTGACCGCTGGCCGATCTTTTACTGAACCCGCAGGATTATCCCCTTCAAGCTTCACCGCGATGGTATTGCCACGGGAATTCTCTGAAAGCCGTTGCAACGTGCACAAGCGGGTATTACCAATCTGCTCTGCCAGAGTTCTAATCATAATATTTGATCAATCTGTAAAGTTTGACATCAGCATATCGCGTAGCGATTCGTTTTCACAGGGCTTGTTGGAATGAACGATCGCATTGACCGGAAACCATCACGCAAGCCGGTGTTTTACCGCCCAGGAAATCACACACTCCGCCGACAACATTTGATCAATGTCTATGGTGATATCAAACAACTGTAAGTCAGGCATTTTTCGCATCCAGGTCAATTGCCTTTTTGCCAGTTGTCTGGTCGCCGCGACACCGCGTGAAATCATCTCATCATATCCATACGCACCATCAAGATAAGCCAGCATCTGTCTGTATCCGACGCATCGCATGGCAGGCACATCGTGTGACATACGCGGATCAGCCAGCAAGTGTTTGACTTCAGCTTCAAATCCGGCTTCGAGCATCTGGTGAAATCGCAGTTCAATCCTGCTGTGCAACAACGCACGATCCTGCGGAAACAAACCGATATTGAGAAAATCATAATTACCTGAGCTTGATCTATGATTTTGTAGTGTCGATAAAGGCTCTCCGGTAATCTCGAAAACCTCAAGCGCTCTCAACACTCGTTGTGGATCATTTCGATTGATACGCGACGCTGAAACACTATCCACTGAAGCGAGCTGATCGTGCAACTGTTGCAAACCAAGATCTGCTGCCTGTTGCTCGAGTTTTTCGCGAATAGCCGGTTGTGACGGTGGCAGTTTTGATAACCCGTTCCACAGCGCATTGAAATACAACATCGTCCCGCCAGCAAGCACCGGTATTCGACCGGCGCGGTGCGACCCATCTATTGCGTCATTTACATCTTCAAGAAAAGTTGAAACCGAGTAAGACTCCCATGGTTCAATTAGATTGATTAGCGCATGAGGTGCATCTTGTAATGTTTGAGCATCGGGTTTTGCAGTGCCTATATCCATGCGTTTGTACACCAGCGCCGAATCAACGCTTATTATATCGACGTTGTAGCGCTGACGAAGCTCAACAGCAAGACCGGTCTTACCAGATGCTGTTGGCCCGAGCAAACACAGCACCGGGCGCGATTCAGCAGCCAAGGCTACGAACTACCGACCACGAAGGAACAACCCATCGAGTTGTTTCATATCGAGCTCAACCCAGGTGGGCCGACCATGATTGCACTGATCACTGTTAGGCGTGCTTTCCATTTGGCGTAACAACGCATTCATTTCTGTCGTTGTCAGCGCACGGTTGGCACGCACCGAACCGTGACACGCCATCGTTGATAGTAACTTGTTGATCTCTTCACGAATCCGGAAGCTATAACCGTTCTCACTGATGTCTGACAGTACATCGCGGAGTAATTGTTCAGCATCGGCAGATTGAAGTTCAACCGGCACCGAACGTACGATCAGTTGTGAAAGCCCGCGACGATCAACCTGTAACCCGACTCCTGCAAACAATTCATGGTTCTTTTCTGCAAGCTCAGCCTCAGCTTCACTGACATGCACTGTCAATGGCAGCAGCAAAGGCTGAGAACGCACGGAACCACTATCGTACTCACGCTTTAATCGTTCATACGAGATTCGTTCGTGAGCAGCATGTGCATCAACTAAAATTAAACCTTCAGTACTTTGGGACAACACAAACGCGCCGTGCACATGCGCTACGGCATAACCGAGCCTTGGTACTTGCGTGGCATCCGTCTCTTTGGCAGGCCGCTCACCAACCAGCTTTTTGTACAACGCTGTTTGTTGCCCGGACGATACCGGGGGCCTGCCGGCATTTCCAGGTGACGGGTATTGATAATCAGGTTTATTGGCAGGTGATTCGTCACGCACCGAGAGGTTCATCGGTGTTTGTGTCGGCTGATGTGCGTCGGAGTAATTAGTTGCCGTTGCAGACGACTCTGATCTTCGCGCCTCTTCAGCATCATCGGGAACTGCTGCCAGTACTTTGGACACCGTGCTTGATATAAAACCATGAATGGCACGGCCATCACGAAATCTGACTTCGAGTTTACCGGGATGCACATTCACATCTACTTGCCTCGGGTCCATATCGAGGTACATGACATAGGCCGGATGTCTGTTGTGATACAACAAATCTGAATAGGCCCGTTTTACCGCATGCATGACGGTTTTATCTCTGACCATACGCTGGTTAACGTAAAAATATTGCATGTCCGGCTGGCTGCGACTGAACGTTGCTTTCGCCAACCAGCCGCGCAGCGTCAGTTGATCTGCCTCACGGTTAAAGCTGTGAGCATGGGCAATAAACTCCTGCCCGAGTACGCCTTGCAACCGGCTTTCACCAGAGTCATCTATTACCGGTAAATCTAATACCTGCTTGCCATTATGCGTGACAGTAATTGCGACATGCCACGCCGCAAGCGCTATTTTTCGAACAGCGCTCTCTATATGTGCAAACTCTGTTCTGTCGGTGCGAAGAAATTTTCTTCTGGCCGGCACATTAAAAAACAGATCGGCGACGGTGACTGTGGTACCAGTCGCATGGGATGCCGGCTTTGAATCAAGCTTTCCACTGGCACTGTCATACGAGACTTCGCATGCATGTGCCTGCCCCTGTGGTTTGGAGGCTATTGTCATGCGGGACACAGAGGCAATACTCGACAACGCCTCACCGCGAAAACCCATTGTCATCACTGAAGTGAGATCATCAAGTGATTCGATTTTGCTGGTGGCATGTCTTTGCAGTGCAACAGGTAATTCATCCGCACTGATGCCACAACCGTTATCGCGAATTTTTATCAGCCTGATACCACCTGATTCGAGTTCTATCTCAACGCGTGTAGCACCGGCATCGATACAGTTTTCGAGCAGCTCTTTGACTATTGACGACGGCCGGTCAATCACCTCACCAGCGGCGATTTGATTAATCAGATGATCAGGGAGTTGCTGAATCGGCATAGCGGTTATTAGCCTCTGCCACGGTAGCCGGGTACCGCCTGCTCTGCCACCCAGACTCCCGCTGGCAACTCACCGTGCTGAAAAAACACATCAATAGGAATACCACCTCGCGGATACCAGTAACCACCAATGCGAAGCCACTTGGGATTCAATTCGTCGATCAGCCGGCGCGCAATACTCACTGTGCAGTCTTCATGAAAAGCACCGTGATTCCTGAAAGACGTCAGGTACAGCTTCAACGATTTGCTTTCAACCAGTTTGTCTCCCGGCACATAATCCAGAACCAGATGAGCAAAGTCGGGTTGACCGGTCATGGGGCAAAGAGAAGTGAATTCAGGAGCGGTAAAACGGACACAATAGTCAACGTCTGCCTGCGGATTCCGTACGGTCTCCAGCACTGCCTCCTCTGGAGATTGCGGTTGTTCAACGTTACCGCCAAGCTGTTTCAGGTTACTGTAAATTGATTGATTGTCGCTCACACTGCGCCCCTTTTGCGTATTGCGCATTATAGCGCGTAGCTCATCAGCAAAGGTACAATGCGAATGCGTCAATTGCCGCCCAGACAATACTAAACATTGCCAGACATTTTCCAGAGCTGAAATCCCATGAACGCAGACGAACTCCGCTCCCGCCAGGATCTTGAAATTGCCAACAAACTGATGCAGGCCACTGAAGTCAAACGCATCAACGAGATGATCGAGAAGCGCGAGGAAAAAGGCCCGATGGGCACACGTCGCAGACTGCTCGCAACTTCTGTTCGCCTCAGCAAAGGCATGGCGCCCTGGTTGCACGACATGGCTGACGATTGCATTAAACAACTCGGTGTGACGATACCGCTTGAGTTGTACGTCTATGCAAGCCCGAGCTACAACGCCGCTTGTGTAAAACCCGAAGACGGCAGACTGTTCATTATGTTCTCTTCAAGTTTGCTGGAATCTTTTGAAGGGTCAGAGTTACGCTTTGTGCTGGGACACGAGCTCGGTCACTACTTGTACGGACACCACGATATTCCCATCGGTTACCTGCTCAACGGTCGCAGTCGCCCAAACCCGAAACTGGCACTGGAACTCACTACCTGGTCCCGCTACGCCGAGATTTCGGCAGATCGTGCCGGCGCTCACTGCGCAAAAGATCCGGAGGGAGTTGCACGTTCGCTGTTTAAGCTCGCTTCCGGGCTCAGCAGCAAACTCATTCAATTCAACATTGACGATTTCGTACAGCAAGTTGACGAGATGCAGCTTGAAGACGCTACACCCGGGCAAGGCTCAGCACCGGAAGACTGGTTCATGACTCACCCGTTCAGTCCGTTGCGGGTACGTGCATTGCGACTGTTCGACAACTCTATTTTGTCAAAGCCTGACGGCGCAACTATAGATGAATTAGAGGCCGGTGTTCAGGTACTGATGACCATGATGGAACCGAGTTATCTGGAAGGACGCACCGATTCGGCAGAAGCCATGCGACGACTGTTATTTGCTGGTGCGGTAGCAGTAGCCAATGCTGACAACGAAATTTCTGAAAAAGAAATTGCCGTGTTCGAGAAATTTTTTGGTGAGCGATCTTTTAGCGATGAACTGAACATTGAAAAACTCAGCGCCAATCTGCCGGACCGTATCGAACAAACCAAAAGCCTGACAACCATTGCACAGCGAATGCAGATCATCCGCGATTTGTGCACCGTGGCTCGCGCCGACCACAGCGACACCAACACCGGCGCCCGTGTGATCAGGGATATTGCCGTAAGCCTTGAAGTTCCGGTCCACTTTGTTACACAGGCGATGTCAATCGATAGCGAGCTCGACTAACAATTTTACACACAAATATTTGACCCAGGCGCAAACGCTAAATTTACCTGCGCAATGGGTTCGTATACTATTTGCCACCAGCAACGCACAATCGGAGTTCGCTATGCCTGCGCTTATTACCCCCTACCTGACTGTCAACAGAGCAGACGAGGCGATTACCTTTTACGAAGCCGCATTCGGTTTTGAAGAGATTGGCCCTCGACTGGAAGATGCGCAAGGCAACATTATCCACACCGAACTGAAGCTTGGCGACCGCACCATTATGCTGTCAGAAGAAATGCCAAAGTTCGGTAACAAGGGGCCGAAATCACTGCGCGGTACGAGCGTGCGTATTAACCTTCAGGTCGATGACGCACATGGCACCGCCAGTCGTGCACAAACGGCCGGTGCAAAGCTCGAAGCCCCGATCGAAGATCAGTTCTATGGCCACCGGTCAGGGCGGTTGATTGATCCGTTCGGGCACATCTGGATCATCTCTCAGGAGTTAGAGAAGCTCACTAACGAAGAAATTACCCGCCGCACTGCAGCCTATTTTCAGAGCAAAGAAGCCGAAAACAAGTGACGGGCGGCAGTGCGCCGTCAGACCTCCTGACCGGCAAGGAACAACCACGTTTCAATCACAGTATCCGGATTGAGTGATACGCTTGAAATGCCCTGCTCCATCAGCCACTTTGCCAAATCAGGATGATCTGATGGCCCCTGTCCGCAAATACCAACGTACTTACCGGCTTTATTGGCAGCAGCAATCGCAGAAGCCAGCATTTTCTTCACCGCTTCATCTCGCTCATCAAACAGGTGCGCAATCAGCCCCGAGTCACGATCAAGGCCAAGTGTAAGTTGAGTCAGATCATTAGATCCGATAGAGAATCCGTCAAACTTCTCAAGAAACTCATCGGCCAGAATCGCATTACTCGGTACTTCACACATCATCACGATGTTCAATCCGTTTTTGCCACGCTCAAGACCATTCTCTTTTAGCAACGCCAGCACTTCATCGGCTTCGTGCAGCGTTCGTACAAAAGGAATCATAATCCAGACATTGGTCAGATCCATTTCGTCGCGCACTTTCTTCAAAGCACGACACTCAAGCTCAAAACATTCGCGGAAAGAAGAAGAAATGTAGCGCGATGCACCTCGAAAGCCGATCATCGGGTTTTCTTCCTCGGGCTCAAACAGTTCACCGCCGATCATGTTGGCGTATTCATTCGATTTAAAATCACTTAACCGCACAATCACCGGATGCGGAGCAAATGCACCAGCCAGGGTAGACACACCTTCAACCAGTTTTTCGACATAGAATTCTACCGGTGATTCATAGCCGGCAAAACGCTCTGCAATCTGTGCCTGCAATGGCGCCTCCATCATTTCATAATTCAGCAGCGCTTTAGGATGTACACCTATCGAGTTACTGATCATGAACTCAAGGCGCAACAAACCTACCCCATGATTGGGCAGGCGCTGAAAATCAAAGGCCCGCTCAGGGTTGCCTACGTTCATGGTAATTTTAAATGGCAGGTCAGGCAGCGTATCAAGCTTTATTTCATTTACCTTGTATTGCAGCTGACCATCGTAGACTTTACCGGTATCTCCTTCCGCACAGGAAACGGTAACGTCCAGCCCTTCTGTTAACAACTCAGTGGCGTTATTACATCCGACCACCGCAGGCACACCCAGCTCGCGTGCGATAATGGCGGCATGACAGGTTCTTCCTCCGCGGTTTGTCACAATCGCAGCAGCGCGCTTCATTACCGGCTCCCAGTCCGGGTCGGTCATGTCAGTAACCAGGATGTCGCCATCCTGTACTCGCGACAGCTGATCTATATTCGGGATATTTCTTACCTTACCAGCACCAATACGCTGACCAATGCTGCGGCCGGTCACCAGAACCTTCGATGCCTGCTGATCAAGCTCATAACGACGAATCACATTTTTATCCGATCGTGATTCAACCGTTTCAGGTCGCGCCTGCAGAATGTAGAGATTGCCGTCAGCGCCATCCTTCCCCCATTCGATATCCATCGGTCGGCCATAGTGCTGTTCGATAGTCACCGCCATTGAAGCGAGCTGTTGCACATCCGCTTCGTTTAGTGAGAACTGCATTCTTTCCTGTTCGGAGGTGTCGATTGTCTCTACCGCTACATCATCACCGTACACCATTTTTATCAGCTTACTGCCGCGGTTACGTCGAATAGTGGCAGGCTTTGCCTTTGCAAGCGTGGGCTTATGAACATAAAACTCATCCGGATTAACAGAGCCCTGCACAACGCACTCACCCAGCCCCCATGAGGACGTAATAAAAACAACCTGGTCAAAACCCGTTTCCGTGTCCATGGAAAACATCACACCACTGGCACCGATGTCACTTCTCACCATCCGCTGAATTCCGGCAGACAACGCCACCTCTGCGTGGTCAAACCCCTGATGTACTCGATAAGAAATTGCCCGATCATTGTAGAGCGATGCAAAGACTTCTTTTATACGCAACAGCACATCGTCAATGCCGTTGACGTTAAGGAAAGTTTCCTGCTGACCGGCAAATGAAGCTTCAGGCAGATCTTCCGCTGTCGCAGACGAACGCACCGCAACAGAGATTTCCGCACCACCTTGTAGCGTGGCATAGGCTTCCCGCACTGCCTGTTCGAGTTCTGCGGGAAACGGCGTTTGCAACACAGCCGTTCTTATTTGGCTGCCCAATTTAGCGAGTTCGTCGACGTCATCGATGTCAAAGCCGTCAAGCAGTCCATTGATTTTTTGATCAAGCGCCTCATGCGACAAAAAATGTCTGAAAGCCTCAGCAGTGGTCGCAAAGCCTCCAGGAACAGAAATGCCCGCGCCGGCAAGGTTACTGATCATTTCGCCAAGCGAGGCATTCTTTCCACCCACCACAGGCACATCAGCCATTCCTAACTGATCAAAAAAGAGTACGTAGTTATTCAAATGGATTCTCGCTTTATTGAGCTAAAATGATGAGCAACCAAATCAGCTATTTATTGTAGTGCCTGCCGGAACAAAAAGGACAACTGCATTGCAAATGCAAAAAAGACCCACCTTCGTTATCTCTGACCGTACAGGGCTCACCGCAGAAACCCTGAGTCACAGCCTGCTCAGCCAGTTTCCGAGCGTGCAATTCGACATCGAAAACCTGCCATTTATCGACACACCAGAGAAGGCGCATCAAACAGCGGAAGTGTTAAACAGCATGGCAGACAGTGCCGGCGTCAAACCATTGGTGTTTGCCACCCTGGTTAACGACGAAATGCGCGAAATTATCTCGAACGCCAATGTGGTATTTTTCGATTTATTCGATACTTTTATCGAACCGCTCGAAAAAGAACTTGATGTCGAGTCGTCACACTCGGTAGGTAAGTCACATGGTGTGCTGGATTTTGCCCAGTACTCGGCGCGGATGAGCGCCGTTAATTTTGCCATGACCACCGACGACGGCATGGAACTGGACCACTACGCAAGAGCAGATGTGGTGGTTATCGGCGCATCAAGAACCGGAAAAACACCAACCTGCCTGTATCTCTCACTTCAATTCGGTATTTTCGCGGCCAACTATCCATTAACTGACTCCGATCTTCACACCACCGAATTGCCCGAATCGCTGCAACTCTACCGTGAAAAACTGTTCGGGCTGACCATCGACCCGTTCAGGCTCCAGCAGATACGGCAGGAAAGATATGCCGGCGACCTGTACGCAGCCGCAAAAACCTGTCAGTACGAGGTGGCACAAGCCGAAGCGATGTATCGCTCGGCGAAAGTCCCGTTTGTGAATACGACAAAAAAATCCGTTGAAGAAATAGGTGCCCACATCATTCACAAAGCAGCACTGCGACGTAAATTTTAAGCGTTTGACAGCAAGTTATCGATTTCGCAGATACAGCCAAGAATTCCGGCATTATGCCGATAACTTTTTCAAAACTGGGGAATTATCCCGACACCAGCCTTCTGTCGTTATAATGGCAGCAGCAACACCTGACTCGAGCACCTTAATGAAAATTCTGGTTACCGGCACAGCGGGCTTTATCGGCTCTGCACTTGCAACCAAACTCCTGAATCGGGGTGACCATGTTATCGGTATCGATAACCTGAACGATTACTATGACCCTTCTCTGAAGCTGGCGAGGCTTGAAAAACTTACCGCTCAGAGCAATTTCACCGAAGCCAGAATATCGATCGAAGACAAAGCCGCGATGGATGCGGTGTTCAGGGAACACAAACCCGATCGCGTTGTCAATCTGGCAGCACAGGCAGGCGTTCGCTACTCACTTGAAAATCCGTATGCGTATGTTGATTCCAACGTCTACGGTTTTCTGAATATTCTGGAAAATTGCCGTCATTGCGGTATCGAGCATCTGGTGTACGCATCCACCAGTTCCGTGTACGGTGCACACACCAATATGCCGTTTTCAATTCATGACCACGTAGACCACCCGGTCAGCCTGTACGCAGCAACCAAAAAATCCAATGAACTCATGGCTCATACTTATGCCCATCTGTTCGACATTCCAACCACAGGACTGCGGTTTTTTACCGTGTATGGCCCATGGGGAAGACCGGATATGGCGCTGTTTATGTTCACCAGAAAAATGCTGGCCGGAGAACCTATTGACGTGTTTAACCACGGTAATCACAAACGGGATTTCACGTACATTGATGATATTGTCGAAGGTGTTGTAAGGGCGCTGGATAAAGTTGCCGAGCCAGACCCGCACTGGCAAAGTGACGCACCAGATTCAGCGACCAGTTCCGCTCCGTACCGTTTGTACAACATTGGAAATAGTGAACCGGTGAATCTGATGCACTACATTGAGGTGCTGGAGAAGTGCCTCGGTGTCAAAGCAGAATATAACCTGCTACCGCTGCAACCGGGTGATGTACCTGACACCTACGCGGACGTTACCGATCTTGTCAAAGATGTTGGTTACCGACCTTCAACATCTGTTGAAGAAGGGATCTCTGCATTTGTTGACTGGTATAGAGGGTACTACAAGGTCTAACCAGATTTTTCTATCTGCCGTAAACGCGCTGCAGAAAATGAAAAGGCCGATAAAAAATCGGCCACAAAAACACTACATACTTTTTTCTATTTCCTTCCATGGGAACCACTACAAACAGTCAGCGGGGCAGTTTCCTGCCCCGCCGATATTACTTGGACTGCTTAGAAGGATTTAGACAACAACACGCGGTAGTCAGTGACGTCAGCGTCGCCGTCGAGCACGTTGACACGAGTACTGATGTTCATATCACCGCCAAGATCATACCCTGCGTCGAAGCGGATCTTACTCTCGTCAGCGCCATTTGAACCGTTTGCATCACCGTCTTCCACCTCGTAGGTCAAGCCCAGGCTGACATCACCCGCACTCCAGCTCGCCTGCGCACTTATCGCACTGGCGTCGTTATCGAAGTCTTTCATCGCAACACCGACTGAAGCACCAGCAAAAGAGAAGGTCGCACCAGCTGAGAAACGAGTCGTGTCGTCAGCGTCAGCGAAGCCCAGCCCAATGCCGAAACCACCAGCGTTAAATTTGACACCCGCTGCTATCTTGTCACTGTTGTTGGCAGGAGACCAGTTGAGGCCTACGGTAGCCGACCCGAAAGACCCTGTGTAGCTGAGTCCGGCATTTTCACCACCGATATCTGTCAAAATATCATTCGCTACCTGACCATACTCAAGCGCATCAGGCACTTCACCCATACGCAGGTCACCGAAATCGCCCTTAACACCAACATAAATGTTATCGCCTGCACCAGCTGACCCTGTCAGCCCGAAATCTGTACGGTAGTTTCCGTAAGCGGTCAGCCCGTTGTTCATCTCATGCTCAGCGGCGATGTTGAGAGTTGAATCGTCAGAAGAGAATTGCAGGTCGCCAGGTGAACTCCCCGGGATCGCTTCAGTGATCACCTCAGCCGTTGCCGGATCAAGCACCGCTGGGACTGTTGCGATATCGTCGGCGTCGCTTCCACCGAGGATAACTCCGACATATCCAGTAAGAGTTACTTCCGCTTGAGCGATTGGTGCTGCAGCAATACCTGCCAGTGCCAGTGCCGCTGCTGTCTTAGTCATTTTCATTTAGTGTGTCTCCAGTCAGGTATTCTGATTTTATAAACAAGTTTTTTTTTATTACTCTTATGCCGCTCCGAGGGAGGCGACCTACGCTGCCGATGCAAAAGCGACGACAACGACCACTGCGACCCTCATCCGGATAAAATCCGCCGCGACACAGTGCGTGATTGAAATGCTAACCATAGATTTGCATAAAAACAACATTAATTTGTGACTTAAATGGTAATTTTCGGTTCAATTGTCAAAGTTTGTAGCAAAAACCCTAGATAATTCCGCCATTTACCACATTTACAAACTGGATGTTGCGAATTTGCTACAAACTGGAAAGATACGAAACCAACCTGATATGCACCGGCATCTACAAAATTTCTCCCAAAGATTAATGCTATTCTCAAACAATTATTGGAATAGCCAATAGTTAAATGCACCCGAACCAGTCAAACCAAAACCGATACCGGCAACTGCGCGCTTTTTGTCAGACAGCAAAGGCTGGCAGCATCTCAAAAGGTGCTGCGAGACTGCAGTTAAGTCAGCCTTCTGTGTCTCTGCACATCCAGGCGCTTGAAAAAGAGCTGAACATCTTACTGTTCGAACGACGCGGCCCCAGAATCAGACTCACCCCGGCCGGCCAACTACTGCTGGAAATGGCTGAACCACTCGTCGAAGGAATGGACAACCTGGTTGATTCTTTTTGCTCTGCCGTCAGCGACGTTACGTCAGGGCCACTGGATATTGCTGCAGGCGAATCTACCCTGCTTTATATATTGCCGGAACTGACCAAGCGTTTTATGGATAAGTTTCCAGCGATATCTGTGCGCCTGCACAACGTGACTGGCCGCGATGGGATGATCAAAATGCGCGACGATTCTGTCGATTTTGCTATTGGCGCAATGGATGAAGTCCCCGAAGACCTCACTTACTACCCGATTTACAACTATGATCCGATACTGATCGTACCGCTGGATCATCCATTGGCAGACAAGGAAACCGTCACTCTTAAAGACATCAGCCCTCATGGCTTTATCCTGCCACCGAGAAGCCTCAGTACGCTCAACCAGATCGATGCGGTATTCAAAGAACATGATCTTAGCTGCCAGGTGGTGCTTGAAGTCGGTGGCTGGGAAGTGATCAAACGCTATGTCGAACTCGGCCTTGGCATCAGTATCGTTACCAGCTTTTGTTTGCGAGGACACGAAAGAGTCAGGAAAATCCCGGTCGGACAGTTTTTCCCAAGCCGCAGTTTTGGTGTGGTTTTACGACGGGGAAAATTCCTGTCGCCGCAGGCGAAAGCTTTCCTTGAGTTTATGGATGAAGATTTCTTTTCCAGTCACGATGCTTACGGCAAACCCGAAACCGGCAGCAACATCGAATTTGCAGCGTTATCCCGGCTAAAGCACCAGCTACATACCTCGGCGCTGCAAACGTCCGGCAAAAACACCAAAACGACAACTGATCCGCAAACCATCGAATAATCACAGCCGCAATATGCACTTTACCCGATCACACTTAACTTCGGACAACCAGCAACATTATGAGTGTTAACAATGAACGCACCTGGAATCCAAGCGCCACCGTTGCTGCGGTCGTTGAGCGTGACGGAAATTTCCTGATCGTTGAACAACCGCGTGAGCAAGGCATCGTATTCAATCAACCGGCTGGTCATCTGGAAGATGATGAAAGCCTGATCTCAGCCATTATTCGAGAAGTAAAGGAAGAGACAGCATGGACGTTCAGCCCAGAATACATTGTCGGTATCTACCGATGGCGTAGCACCGAAACCGGTAAAACGCACATTCGTACCACCTTCTGTGGAAGCGTCTCTGACCACGACGCTGAGCAGGAGTTGTTCGACGGGATAATCAAAGCAGACTGGAAATCAATCACAGAACTCCGCAGCAGTAAGCAACTCAGAAGCCCGCTGGTAGTAAAATGTGTAGATGATTATCTGGCAGGCGCTCAATACCCACTAAGTATTCTGCAAGACATTGAAAGTGACTGATTCCACCAGAAACCACATCATTATCGGTATGTCCGGCGGTGTCGACTCCTCAGTTGCCGCCTACCTGCTCATGCAGGAGAAGCATACACAGCTCGATGCGGTATTTATGCAAAACTGGGAAGAGGATGAGGGCGATCACTGTACAGCTATCGAAGATTTTCGCGACGCGGCGGGGGTTTGTTCACAACTTGGCATCCCTCTGTCGAGTGTTAATTTCTCTGCAGAATACTGGCAATCGGTATTTGCCGGTTTTCTCGACGAATACAATGCCGGTCGAACGCCGAACCCGGATATCCTGTGCAACAAGGAAATCAAATTTAAAGCGTTTCTTGATTATGCAAAAAATCAGGGTGCAAATAAAATTGCCACCGGTCACTATGTTCGCAGCGATCAAGATGCAGAAGGACGCTATCGGTTGCTCAGAGGTGCTGACGAAAGTAAAGATCAATCATATTTTCTGCACACCCTCGATCAACATCAGTTGTCTCATGCGTGCTTCCCGGTCGGTGATCTGCTGAAGTCAGACTTAAGATCCATCGCTCAGGATCTGAACCTGCAGGTTCACAATAAAAAAGACAGCACCGGTATCTGCTTTATTGGTGAAAGACAGTTTCAGGAATTTCTCAGCGAATATGTCGCGGCCAAACCCGGTGTGATTCAAACCGAAGATGGCGATACCATAGGTCGTCATCAGGGGATTGCGTTCTATACTATAGGACAACGCAAAGGATTAGGCATTGGCGGCAGCGCGCATCATTCCGCTGAACCCTGGTACGTTATTGAAAAACAGGTAGACACCAACATACTTGTTGTAGGTCAGGGGCATGACAATCCAAAGCTGCATAAAAATTCACTATTTGCCAATGAGGTTCACTGGATTAGAGAAGTTCCCGACCTGGATTTCAAGTGCACCGCAAAAGTTCGCTACCGGCAACACGACTGTGACTGTACAATTCGGTTAATGGAAAACGACCAAGTCGTTGTCGAGTTCACTGACAGTGTTCGTGCAATAACACCGGGGCAGTCAGTAGTATTTTATGACGGCGAAGAATGCCTTGGTGGCGGTATTATTGAATACGCCAGATAATTTCCGATCACTCACTAACCCTGGTTAATCGTAAACGCAACTATGCCCTCCTCTCTGGATCATCAAACCACCGCACTTAGCGGCCTCTTTATGGCTGCGGAACTGGTTCAGAAACTGGCCAATACCGGTGACTACAATGAGAGCGTCATGCGAATATCGCTCGAATCACTGTTCGCCCTAGACGCCGAGAGTGTACCTGCTGTATTTGGTGGAAAACAAAATCTAAAGCCCGGATTGCAGCGGCTGATTGCACAGCTCTCTGGCTCAGACACCAACCCGGACATGCAGATCACCCGTTACGCACTTACGCTTCTAAAAATAGAAAGTAAACTGCAACAGGGCTCGGCAACCATGGACCGGATGCGCAGGGGACTGCTCGAAGCAGATAAGCTTCGAATGCACTACGACACGCTTGATAGCAAAGTTATTCAAATGCTGGCTAAAATTTACAGCGACAACATCAGCCCGCTTTCCCCGCAGGTGATGGTGCATGGCAACGAGGACTACCTGAAAAAAGAAACCTGTGCAGACAGTATTAGAGCCTGTCTGCTGGCAGGATTGCGTTCAGCAGTTCTGTGGCGTCAGTGCGGCGGTACACGCTGGAGACTTGTCACTGGCAGACAGCGCTATGTCAACCAGGCGAACAAGGATCTTAAAGGACTGTAGTATCAGAGCGTAATTAAGCGCTCACGGGGCAACTACGCCAGGAGATTTTTTACCAGCGCAAACAATCCGGTAGTCACCAGCACAACCACAGCAAGCAGCGCCAGTATAATTAGTGCGTTTAGCGCCCACTTTATTACCAAATACAGCGATCGGTTAGTTTTCTTAAGCGCTTTGCCTTTCGCCAGTATTGGTGATACTCCATGAAACACTCTGCTAAACAATCCGGCTTTGTCACCGGCCAGGTTGGGTACCAGCATCATACTGAGAATTTTCTTGTACAGAAAATTGAAGCCTCTGCCCAGAAAAAACATCGGACGTTCAACATCACACATCAGGATGAGTCTGGGTGTGTCAGTATCGTTGCGAGCATAGTGCAGATAAGTTTCATCAAACAACAATGGCTTACCGTCGCGCCAGGAATGCACATTGCCATCAATAGAAATAAAACAGCCATCATCATTCGGTGTACTTAGCCCGAGATGGTAACGCAGAGAACAGGCAATAGGATCGAGATGGCGGGTCAGTTTTGATCCCGGAGGCAGCAGTGTAAACATTGCACCGTTTACCGAATCAATCCGTTCCAGTAGTTCAACCGTCTTCGGGCAGTGCTCTTTGGCTGAGTTGTGCACCGTACCGTACCACTTGCAGTAGAACTTGCTCCAACCATACTTATAAAAGGTACGGAACCCGACATCGTAGTAACTCTGGTTGTTCTTGTCTGTGGTCGAATCAAAGTACCCGTTTTTGTAGAGTTCGAGCGCTTCATGCTGCAGCACTTCCCAGTTGTCCTCCAGCACTTGCAGTTCAGGATAGGATTTGAGATCCAGAATCGGGCTTTTTGCCTTGCTGGACGAAAACCCGTACAGCAGCACATTCAGTGGTGCGAATATCGGCCAGCCTTTCCGGAAATACTCGACCGGCCCGGTGAATCGCTGCTCACCGCGAAACCGGTACACGTACATCAGTGAGGCGACAGGAAAAAGAATGAAGCAAACTAGAGCAATAGATAGCGGTGTCATGTTTTACCTGGTAGTCCCGGTTGCCGAGAGTTGCGACGCACTGATGGTCTCGCAAATTGGATAATGCAATGGTATTTTCAGCCCGGGTTCCTTAGAGCAAGCTTACCTGCTACCCGAGACCCGCCCACCGTGCAGTTTAATGGCGTCAGGCCGGCAATGCCAGAACATGACTGCCGCCGTGACTGATTGACGGATTATTATTACGCAACAGTCGCTCACTCATCGGGTACATCAGTTTGCGCCAAAGAGCAAATGACAGATTGAGCTAAATGGCCGGGATGGTTAGAATCGGGCGTTCGGTATTTTGTTCAAGGTCTTGTACAGGACCCTTTTTCTTCAACTTAACGCTTAACTTTCTATTGCGGGGAATACTCATGGGAAAACTGATTGCAACATCCGGTGCAACGCTACTCTTGCTCGCCAGTGGGAGCCCGGCAATTTCCGGCACAACCACTGAGACACAATTTTCGCAACCCGTTACGGCATCCGGCACAGCGGCCGGCGGCCACGAAAGTATTGAATCCTTAAAAGCCGAACTGGAAGCACTAAAAACAAAACAGGCCAATACCGAGACCGGCCGTCAGTTCCTGGTAACACGACTCCAGGAAGTCCTAAGCGACTCAAAAGCAAAGACTGAGTCACTCTCCGCCATGGAGATGGAAAATACAGATCTATTGAAATCGCTGCGCTTCATGACAGATAACCGCGATTACCTGGTCGACGAGATGGCGATGAAGAGCGAAGCGCAAGACGAAGCCAGCGAAGCGATGGAAGCAGACAGCGCCAAGATGGCTGTTGCACTCGACCGCGCCACAAAAGGCCGCACGTTTCTTCGAGAGAGATACCAGAAGAGCCGCGAAAGCCTGGTGCAGGCCCGAGCCGAAACCGCCGAACTTCAGGCAACACTTGAGAAAACTAAAAAGGGGCGCAAGTTTCTCAGCAGCAAGTACCTGACAAACCTCAGTGAGCTAAAGCAACTGAAAGCCGATAGTGCAGCCAGCGCAGGACAAAATGAGTCTCTCCAAGCTGAAAATGAGAAGCTCACTGTCGCACTTGAGCGAGCACTGGCGGGACGAGACTTTCTCACCGGTCAGTTGCGCAAAACAGAAGCGCAGGTAAAAGAACGCGAAAAAGAAATGGATGAGCTGGCTTCCGTTTCTTTTGCTCAGATCAGCAGTGCGATCGGCGAGCGGGATGCAGCACTCGAACAGGCCACCAGCACAGAATGGGCTGACAGCCTGAGTGCTTCACTTACAGAAAGCTTTGGTGCTCAAAGCAGCACAGAAGTGACGGCATTGTCCAACAACAGCGTTGCGATCAAAGTCGGCAATACCGGGCTGTTCCGACCGGGCAGCACGATTCTTAGTGACAACGGCGAGGTGCTTCTAAGTGAAATCGGCCAGAAGCTCGCCTCGCAGGATGATGCCCAGGTTAAAGTAGTTGGCCATACCGATAACATTCCGACGGGTAGCGGCAGCCGCTACGCAAACAACACCGAACTATCGCTGGCTAGAGCAACTTCGGCACTTTCCTACCTCACCACGGTTGGGGTCCCGGCAGAGCGCATCTCTGCAGCAGGTGTGGGTGAAGCCTACCCGATCGCTTCGAATGACACCGATGAAGGGCAACTCGCTAACCGCCGGGTCGAAATTATACTGACACCGACTCTGTAAACATTGTCAACCTGCAGAGCCAGTGAATTGCACAGGCTCTGCTAACTTATCGTTACGTGTTCAGGCTTAGAGTTTGTTTGCAAACTTCCCGCCGAACCACTACCGCGAGGCCGTGTAGCCGAATAAGTCGTAGTGTTTTTGAAGGCAGGTATAAGTGCCATACAGCGCCGGTTCTCCGCTTTTCACCAATGACACGGGCATGTCTTCAACGAATTCTTCAAACCGGCCCTTGTGAAACAACCAGCGCTTAAATGAAGAGTTTAGGAAGTATTCCCCGAGCCTGGGCACGATTCCACCGGCAATATAAATGCCCCCGGTGGCACCCAGTGTGACGGCCAGATTACCGGCAATAACACCCAGCCACTTACAAAACATTTGCATGGCTTCACTGCTTGCATCACAGCGATTGTCTATCGCCGCTGAACTGATCTGCTCAGCCCGATCAAACACCGCTTCACGGGAATCAACTGCACATATTGCCCGGTAAACGTCAACCGTGCCGATACCCGATAAGTACCGCTCTGCCGATACATGACCGTATTTTTTTTCAAGCTCAGCATAGATCTGCAACTCGCGCGGGGTTTGCGCAGCCATTGATACATGCCCCCCCTGA
Organism: uncultured Granulosicoccaceae bacterium; assembly: GCA_937931165.1. Taxonomy (GTDB): domain Bacteria; phylum Pseudomonadota; class Gammaproteobacteria; order Granulosicoccales; family Granulosicoccaceae. The sequence continues at coordinate 95,462 of CALHCI010000009.1, read as the reverse complement.
CTCTGCAGTGGCAACCAGTATTCCCCGGTATAGATGAGCCCGGAGACCCCCAAACCGGTTCCGGGACCAATGACCGCTTTCGGCCCGTACGTTTCCGGCTTACCCTCGTTTATTACTGACAAACACTCGTCCGGCAGAGAAAGCACACCAACAGCAGCAGCGGTAAAATCGTTAACCACACGAGCTCTTTTTAATCCAAAACGTTCAACAAGGCCGGAAACAGAAACTGTCAAATCACTGTTGGTCAACTCCATGTTGTCCTGGTATTCGTGAGTACTGGCAAATGAAAACGAGGCCTGCTCAATATCGCTGCAATTTATCTGGCGTAAATACTCATCAATCGCATCGGCAAGCTCGGTGTACTCACCGACGGGAATGGCGCGAAACGTTTCTGATTGGTACACACCATCCTGAAAAAGCACAAAACGGGCGTTCGTCCCCCCGATATCTCCAGTAAGAATGGTTTTCATAACAAAGAAATTGGGCCTGCGATTTTCGTGAAAATTAACGATACATTGCGTATCTGGATTTCTAACAGTGGATTGGTGCCACCATCGTGACGAGATCGGGAAACTGTCAATGTTAACAACTGACCAACCACACTTTTACAGACGCGGAAGCGTATAGAAGTTGACTCGCATCGGCTGGGTCAGCGTGTAAGAACCGTAGCTGTCCTGCTGCGCCTCGAATCGTTGTCTGACCTCGTTGCTGCGAACAGCTTCTTCGCTGTACCTGTTGTAGCTCAGGCCTGTGAACCGACTGACAAACTCATCAAAGTTACGATAGGTGTGGTCTACATCGTAGTACACTTCTCGCATTGACTGAAACCTCGGCGCCGCATACTCAACCAGCGCATTGTAGGCGCTCAACCGGACCGCTGTTTCATCGTGAAATAACTCCATCACATACTGACAGCTGCCATTGGCCACCGGTTCCATCACATACAGAAACGCATCTTCCCGCAGAATCCGCATCAGTTCGTCGAATACCAGCGGGTAATCCGCAGACGGCACATGATGCAACGAGTTGGCGAATACCACACCATCAACTGAACCAGATTCTACTGGAATATCACCCGCACCAGCCCGTGCAAACCCTACGTTTGCAACGGTCGCTGCCTTTTTATTTTTCTCCGCCTGTACAGGATCTGGCTCGATGCCAAGTACCCTTGCGCCACGTTCCGCCAGAGCAAAACACAACTTTCCGGCACCACAACCGGCATCAATCACAAACCGGTTACGTACTTGAACCAGTCCGTCAATAACGTCGGTATCGCTCTGGTAACCCCAGTCCTCAGCCATGTAGGTGTGTCTCCGCGGAAAATGCGCTGCAATTGTAACAGGCCTTAAGCCCGGATCATTGAACAATAAGCCTAATATCCGTTTTTTTAAGCGGGCAACTGTTCAACAGTACTGTCAGGACAATAAACTTTAGCGTACGCTTACTACTCGTTCCGGACTGAAATGACTGGCAGGATCTGCTATCACCATGCGCATAAGACACGCAATAATTTGGCAATGTTCCATTCTGCTGTTTGTTACCCTGACCAGCGCCGCACAGGCCGCTGCAAACAACGCGCTCGAGTCCAGGCTTTCATTGGCTGATGCCCGGCACCTGATCTCGCGTACCGGGCTTGGTGCCACCATCGAAGAACTTCAACACCTGACCGGAAAGTCCCGGTCTGAAGCCATCGATTACATCATGGACGGTTTTACCCAAAGCCCGGCATTGCCAATGCCAGCCTGGACTCGCCACGCCGCCCCGCTATATTGGACCAGACAAGATCTGCAGTCAGATGACAAAAGAACGTTTGATCGACGTCGTGATGCAGAACTAACCGAATTAAGACAATGGTGGGTTGATAATCTGCTCACCACAACCTCTCCACAAACCGAGAGAATGGTGTTGTTCTGGCACAACCATTTTGCGACAAGTTACGACGGCGTCAACCGGCAATCAATAGCCATGGCGATGCAAAATGCCACCTTTCGACAACACGCGGTCGGCAACTTCCGAGTATTGCTCAAGGCCATGTTGCGTGACCCGGCGTTGCTTAATTTTCTCGACAATTTAAGCAATCGCAAAGGTGCGCCCAACGAGAATCTGGCTCGTGAGCTGCTCGAACTTTTTACACTGGGTGAAGGAAATTTTAGCGAACACACGGTACGTGAGGCCGCGCGGGCACTGACCGGATATGGTATTTCGCAAAACAAAAATCTATCATTCGAATTGCAAAGCTGGAAAGTCGACAACACCGACAAAACGCTATTCGGGCAGTCCGGTGACTTTAATGGCGACAACCTGATTGATCTGATTTTACAGCAACCCGCAAGCGCCTATCACATTGCCGACAGATTCTGGCAGGCATTTGTCTCAGACCGGCCTGCTACCCGCGAGCAACTAACACCATTGGTTTCGGCATTTGTCGCAAGTGATTTTGATATTCACGTGCTGTACCGCACCCTGCTTGAGCAGAATGCTTTCTGGTCAGCCGAATCGAGAGCTTCCATTATAAAGTCTCCTGTACAACTACTGGTTGGTACAGCGCGCTCGCTTGACTACCCAAAGCTATTTAACCAGCAAATCCCATCGCTGTTGGCCAGAGGCGGGATGAATCTTTTCGCACCGCCTAACGTCGCTGGCTGGAACGGCGGAAATAACTGGATTACCTCGGGCAGGCTCTTAAACCGCTATGCTGCCATCGAAAAAATTGCATTGTCAGAACCACATAAAACGCACCAACAGCATCCATCAATGAATGGCAACTCAATGGCCAATATGATGGCTACAACATCAGATTCTGCACAACTGGAGCTGCATGTCGCGGCGGAAGAGTACCGCGGATCTGCCGACTACCGTGTCGAGCTGTTAAGCCAAAAAAACGAACTGCTTTGGGATAGTGGAAAGCGTGCGCTGGCTGGTGGGCATGAAACCACAAAGTACGGCAGGGTAAACGATGTGGCCGATCTGCCATGGCAGGTAGTCCGCTTTCCGATAACACAGAACACACTGAAAAAAGCACAGTCTATGCGCGTGCATTTTTTAAATGACGACGGTGGACAAGATGGTGACCGGAATCTGTTTGTACGCGGCGCGACAATTGGTACAACCTGGCACGATGCCGCTGCCGGCACTCAAACCAGCAAGTGTCCCCCACGGTCAGCCCTTAATGCCGGAAGACTGTATTGTCAGGGCCATGTCAGTCTGCCCATCACGAAAAATCCTGCTGCGATTCCCGAAAGTAGCAAACAGTTTTTTGCAGCATCTGCACATATAAACTGGGTCAGAGCAGAGGCTGATCAATTGGACCTCACACTGACCTTGCAGGATTTTTATGCCTACAACAAGCACTACCCGACTTATTCATTTCATTTGCATTCCACTAATGGTAATGCACCGCGTTTAGAGATTAATAACTTCGGTTGCTGGCCGGATTGCGTTGCTATCTGGCCTGAGTGCGCCTGGACAAACGACATCAATCCAGCGCGCAAAACGCTTGCATTCCCACTCGACAGCACATCAAGCAATGACACTATGCAGTGTCATAATCAATCACTGAAAAGTGCGGAAAGATTAATTATTCATAGTCTGTTTTTAAACGCTGAAAAACTTCTGACAGAGGCTCGCGAATCACCACGTGAGTTCAATCAGGAACAGTCAAAGGCACTGGAGCGATGGGCAGAATCGCTCAGAAACCTGCAACCGTCCATTCAGCAACAGTTTACAGATGGTTTGAATGTTTCAGTAGATTCGCAGGTACGAAGAACCGAGCCGCCACTTCAACCTGCAGTACAATTCACACCCCATGTTACTTCCGCAAACCAGGCAGAAGAAAAGCTGGCACTGGCGAACCTGTCTTTTACACAGCTGCTGTTACCGGGTATTTCACCACAACAGTTTCCGGAACTCACAGGAATAGAGAGTCACCCCGCCATTGAACAGCTGCGGCTTATTTTCGAACACCCGGTATTTCAGCTTCAGTGATTTATAATCAGTTAAGTTTTCAACACCACTGGTTTTTCTAGAATCAGGGAGAACACTCCAGTGAATCGACGACAACTGCTACAGCTAACTTTAGCTGCACTGGCTTCAACCAGTTATCACCAATCCTTCGCCAATCAGTTGCAGGCAGGAAGCACCACCGGCAAAAGACTGGTTCTGGTAGAGCTCGCTGGCGCTAACGACGGCATGAATACACTGGTACCTTACAGCAACAACTACTACCGAAGCCTGCGACCAACCATAGCACTGCCGCGTCCGCAAACTATTGCACTGACAGATGACTATGCACTGCACAATGCGTTGCAACCACTCATGCGACTGTGGGACCGCGGACAAATGGCCTGGATACACGGTCTGGGGTATCCCAACCCGAATCGATCACACTTCAAATCAATAGCATTGTGGGAAACCGGTGGCGACGGCAACAAACAACGCCGTTCAGGCTGGCTGACTCATGACATTGAACACAAACTTAAAAGAAGAGTAAACGACGCACATGGCATTAGCTTCGCGGAGGATATGAACCTTTTCTCAAGCGACGGAGGGCGCTGGCTTAGCATGACCTCTCCGGAACAGTTCGACACCGTTCGCTCAACTGCCAGTGCCAACATTACCGTGGCCAACGAATCGATCGCCATGGTTGCGCAGAGAATCACCGAGCTCGAGCAGTCACTGCATGGTATTTCGTCAAAGCTCGAGGAAACCGGTGGCACCACTGCAATTCCCGGTGGTGAGTTCGGTTACCAACTGCAACAGGTGGTACGTTTAATCAGAGCGGGGCTCGATACCCCCGTCTATCGGGTCAGACTCGATGGATTCGACACTCATGAGTATCAGCTTTACCGGCACAGCGGATTATTATCGCAACTCGCAAACGGGCTGAACGGTTTTCAAAAAGCTTTAGAGTCAGATGGAGAATGGCGCAACACATTAGTCGTCACTTATTCCGAATTCGGCAGACGGGTATGGGAGAACAAATCGCAGGGTACCGATCATGGAACAGCGGCACCACATTTTGTTATTGGCGGCAATATCAACGGCGGACTGTACGGCAACGCACCACCACTCGACGCCTTAAAGCCCGGACAAGACCCCGACTTCACCACCGATTATCGGGCACTGTATGGTGAAATACTGAATAGCTGGTTTGACATAAAGAAAAATTCATTTAGCGAATACCACCACAGCGCACTCGACAATATAATTCAACAGCGTAGCTGAGCACCTCTTTACGTTGCAGGCAACTCAATACTGCTATCAAAGATACGCTGGAACAGCTTCGATAAACCGGAAAAATCACGAGTTGTTTCCGCCTCTTTGTTAGGCACCGGCACGTTGCCACTTGCAGTCTTCTCACCAACCACAAAAGCAAAAATATAAGCACCCTCTACACCCATGCGCAAATCGACCATTTGAATTTCAGAATTTCGCTGCTGCACTTTATAAAAGCCGTGGGTAAATTTCTGCAGCCGTGCTACGGGCCAATGTGATTCAAGCTCGTTCAGTAGCGAAGTATCACTTGGATATTCATTGTACTGATAGATATGCTTTTCTGAGTCAAACACAGAAGCATAGCCTTCCAGATAGCCGTTGTCCTGCATGGCAACAAATCTCCAGCCTAGTGTATTAAAGGGCATTGGGGTGGTTAGCAATGCCTGATAACTTGTCCCCTGCGCCGCCAGTGATGCTTCCACAGTATTCTGTACCATGGATTTTGCCATCACGGACCAACACAGGTAGGCAGATGCCAGCAACAGACAAACGGTATTGATAAGATGTGCCTTCGTTCGTTGTCTGTAAAATGCGACCAATCCCGCAAGCAATATTAATGTATACAGCGGATCAATAATAAAAACGCTTGAAATCGATACCGGATAATCTGACACCGGCCAGAACAACTGAGTGCCGTAGACCGTGAAGCTATCAAGCAATGGATGGGTCACCAGTGCAAGCCAGGCGAGCAACCAGCCTCTTTTAAGTGAAAGCCTGTCAGCAAACACTTTGTGAAACAGCCAGCCGATTAATGGCGAGATTACCGTTAACACCAGCAGACTGTGGCTGAAACTTCGGTGATAAGTGAATGATTCAACCGCACCCGCAAACGGTACAAACACATCGAAGTCAGGCAGGCTTCCGGCAATCGCGCCTGCGATCATGGCTTTCGGCCCTATTTGCCGACCAGCCACCAATCCACCAACCGCTGCCCCAAGGGCTAACTGTGTTACTGAATCCATGTTATCAGCCGTACTGTTTGTGCGTTAATCATTAAAACTCCTGGCTGCCATATGTTACTTGCCAAGTCACTTGCCTGGATGGTTGCAAATTACTACGATAGTCGCAGACACTTTGATCACAGGATTCCCGATGAATTTAAACGAAGTCGCAGTCACGCTCGCTGATGCCCGCCGTAATAACTCACTGGTCAATCCTGACTTACTGAACGGGATCAACAATACAACAGATGCTTATGCCGTACAGGAAAAAGCTATTGCCGCGTTTCTGTCAACACAGATCGGCTATAAAGTTGCGGCAACCAATGCTGAAACTCAAAAAAAGTTTGACTGTAACGAGCCGTTCTATGGACCTCTTTTTGAAAACGAGTGCTATCAGTCGTCGACCACAATATCCATACCACCAGGTATGTTAGGTGGTGAGGCAGAATTCGCTTTTCAAATAGCCAAAGACCTGCCAACCGATACATCATTGACTATTGATGATCTGCCAGAGTTTATTGCCAGTGCCAATGTATCCGTTGAGCTCATCGGTCGTCGCACAAGCGGTGCCGGTTTACCTTCACTGTTTGCAGCAATCGCAGACTTTGGCGGAAATTCAGGTTTTGTCAAAGGTAGAGCCATTGAAGGCTGGCAAACCAAAGATCTCTCAGCAGTGGCGGTGGTTGCAAAAACCAATGGCAAGGAAACCAACGCAGGCAACGGAGCTGCAGTCATGGGTCATCCGCTAAATTCATTGTTGTGGCTGCATAACAGGCTGATTGACCAGGGAAAGATTACTCAGGATAAAATTGCTAACAGAAAAGGCTTGTGTGCAGGTGATTGGATCAGTACCGGAACCTGCCTTGGTGTCATTGCAGTGGTACCAGATTCAACCGTAGAGATTGACTTTGCAGGTTGTGGCCAGGTGAGCTACGAGTTGCGAGCGTCCTGATACATTGTCGATATTCGATGAGAGTCACACATCTACAGCTCAACCGCAGTTACCCGGAGCAAACCTATGAACGATAAAACTCTTACTCTGGATGCAGCAAGAGAATACTACCCGACGATATTCGCCCCGTGGATTCAGGATTTAAACATATCCATAGAGCAAATAAGCGACGAAGAAGTCACCATGAAGCTGCCCTATAACGATCGGCTTTGTCGGATAGGCGGGATTGTCTGCGGTCAGTCATTGATGGCTTTGATTGACACCTGCATGGTGTATGTATGTTTTATCGGTCACAACAAATTCATTAACTGCGCGACGGTTAATCAGAATACCAGCTTTCTCAGACCAGCAATCGACACTGACATCATCGCCACCGGCAAGCTGGTGAAGTCTGGCAGAACGCTGGTATTCGGGGAAGTATTGCTTGAAGACAAGAACACCAAATCAATCTGCCACGCCACGTTAACTTATGCCGTGTTGCCATAAACACGGATTACCCCTGTCCTGCGCTATAACTTCGCGCTGGCCCGGTCAGACACTGCGCGGCGCCAGCGATTCAGATTATTGTGAACGTCTGATGGTTGTTGCTTAATCCACTGCGCAAACTCCACCGTTACAAACGCTGTAATATCAGCCACGCTGAACTCTGCCCCGGCAACATACTCTCTGTCCTGCAATACCTGATCAAGCCAGGTAAAAAACCCGGCTGTCCGCTGTTTTCCACGATCGACCAGTTGCGGTATTTGCGCATATTCAGTTTTACCAGGTAGTGCGTGCTTTGCAAATGATTTGGCGCGGTTGCGAAACGCCTCGCCAACCGCCAGAAAACCTTCTTGTTCAATGCGCCAGTCGAGATCGGCAATCTCTCCACGCTGCAACGGATTGTTGCCCAACAAGGGCGGGTCTGGATAGGCATGCTCCAGATAATGGATAATGCCGTGACTGCTGGTCAGACAATTTCCATCATCAAATACCAGCGCCGGCACGGTTCTATGAGGATTTAGCTGCTGATATGCTTCGGAATGCTGCTCACGGTTCGACAGATCGACCTCGACCACAGGTATTTCGAGCCCTTTTTCAGCAATAAACATCCTCACTCTGCGCGGACTGGGCGCGGTTAAACAATCGTAGAACTTCATTCACCGGCTCTTTAGTTAAAGAAGGAAGACACTATCATTGAACCTGATTGTCTGTGACGAATCAAACAGGCAACGGACCCTTGCCTTTTTATGCTGTTATGTGGCGTTGAATGGCGAGTAAACGGCATACTGCTACACTTAGTAAAAGCTCCATTTAGTCAAAATATCACCCAAAGGAAAATCATGAAAAATACCCTACGAACAGGGATGGCTGTCGGCCTGATCGCGGCATTCAGCTTTACCAATACCGCAATCGCAGAGACCGATCTCAGCAATGATGACGCTAAAAAAAGCTATAGCCTGGGCATGATGATTGGAGACCGCATTACCAAACGTTACGGAGACCTGGACTACGATGCCTTACTGGACGGCATTCGAGCACAGCATGAAGGCGCTGAAACCGCCATGTCGATAGATGAAGCCCAGGCGGCTTTGCAAGAGTTCGAACAGAAAGCCGCCGAAGCAGCAAGCTCTGAAGCACGTGCCGAAGGTGAGAAATACCTTAAAGAGAACATGGAGAAAGACGGCGTAATGGTCACCGATTCAGGCCTGCAATACGAAGTCGTGACTGAGGGGGAAGGTGAAAAACCCGCAGCCACGGATACCGTCAGCGTCCATTATGTTGGTACATTGATCAACGGCAAGGAATTCGACAGCTCGGTCGCACGTGGACAACCGGCAGAATTCCCTCTCAACGGTGTCATTCCCGGTTGGACTGAAGGCTTACAGCTGATGAATGTTGGCAGCAAGTACCGGTTTGTCATTCCTTCAGAACTGGCTTATGGCGAGCGTGGCGCAGGGGCGGATATTCCTCCTGGCGCAACTTTGATTTTTGAAGTTGAACTGCTCGAAATAAAGTAGCAGATCAGATATTACCAATACCCGGCCAATACACGGCCAGTACACGGCCGGAGTACACGGCCGGAGTACACGGCCAGCGCACAGGAGGAGGCATTCCTCCTGTGTCTGAAAAACACCCACTGTATGTCGTAAATGATCAATTCTATCGATGGAATGCGTGATACTAATTGTGCTCCAGCGGAGTTAGATTCACTATGACTGAACCCAAGAAAAGATCGCGTCGCGGTGCGAGAGCTGCAAAGAAAGCACAACGAGCTACTCCGCTTACGGCAGAAGAAAGAGCAGTTAATCCGGGTATGCAAAGCGGACGCTTCACCCCGCTTTCCAGCACTGATGTAGAAAAAGTCAACGACGCTGTTATGAATGTGCTCGAAAATATCGGGCTGTCGCAGGCAATTCCCAGTTGTGTTGATGCAGTCGTCAAAGGTGGCGGCACCTATAAAGACGGACGCCTGTTTTTCCCGCGTTCACTGGTAGAAGACACCATTGCCAACTGTGCAAGAGGCTTCACGTTGCACGCACAGGATCCCGTTCACGATATTGATATCAGCGATTCCAAAATGTACTTTGGCACCGCAGGCGCGGCAGTACATATCGTTGATGTACACGGCAGGGAATACCGTGATTCCACCCTGGCTGACCTGTACAACATCGCCCGTATCGTAGACAAGATGGATCACATCCATTACTTCCAGCGATCCATCGTCGCAAGAGACATGGTAGAGCCGGACGATCTCGACCTCAACACGCTGTATGCTTCTATTAGTGGTACAAAAAAGCATGTTGGATCGAGCTGGGTACTGCCAGAACATGTAGATCAGGCGCTGAAGCTGCTGCATCAGGTAGCGGGTTCTGAAGAAGCGTGGCGGGCAAGACCCTTCGTATCGATGTCATGTTGCTTTGTGGTACCGCCACTGCGCTTCGCTGAAGACGCATGTGCCTGTCTGGAATCTGCAGTACATGGCGGTATGCCAGTCTTACTGCTTTCCGCAGGACAGGCAGGCGCTACCAGTCCGGCAGCGATTGCAGGATCTGTGGTCCAGTCCGTGGCAGAGGTACTGGCCGGGCTTGTCTATGTAAATATGCTCAAGCCAAAGCACCCTGCTATTTTCGGCACATGGCCCTTTGTATCCGATCTGCGCACCGGTGCGATGAGTGGTGGAAGCGGTGAACAGGCCGTTCTGATGGCCGCATGCGGGCAGATGGGAAGATACTATGACCTGCCTACCGGTGTCGCCGCCGGCATGGCTGATGCGAAACTGCCGGACGCGCAGTCAGGCTACGAGAAAGGTTACACAGTAACGTTGGCGGCGCACTCCGGCGCTAACATGATCTACGAATCTGCTGGCATGCATGCGAGTCTGCTTGGCGCCTGCCTGGAAAGCTACGTTATTGATAACGATATGCTGGGCGCAATAAATCGAACCGTTCGTGGTATTGACGTCAATGACGAAACTCTGTCAATTGACACCATGCGTGACGTTTGTGTAGACGGCCCGTTGCATTATCTTGGTCACCAGCAAACCATGCAGCTAATGCAGAAAGAGTACCTCTACCCGGAACTGGGGGATCGCAACAGCCCTAAAGAGTGGTATGAAAAAGACCGCCCCGACTTACTGCAGGAATCAACAAAGCGAGTCAATGAAATTCTCGGCAGCCACTTTCCCGATCACATCGGCAATGATCTCGATGCAAAGCTCCGTGAGAACTTTAATATTCTGTTACCCAGAGAGAATATGCTGCCCAAATAAAAAAGACGCCTTATGGCGTCTTTTTTAATTCATTTTATTTAAGACTTCACTAGCCGTTAGCTGCGCGCTTGCTTGCAATGCTTGGTCCAAGATCCAGACCGAGCAGGTATTCTCTGAACTCATCACCGACTTCGTCATGGGCCAGTGCATATTCCACCTGAGCCTGCAGATAACCAAGCTTGCTGCCACAATCAAACCGTTTGCCGTTGAAGTTATAAGCCAACACACGCTGGTTGCCAAGTAATCTTGCGATAGCATCAGTCAACTGAATTTCGTTGCCTGCGCCACGCTCTTGTGTTTCCAACAGTTCAAACAGTTTAGGCGTCAGAATGTACCGTCCAACAACAGCCAGATTCGAAGGTGCATCAGCCTGCGCCGGTTTCTCAACCATACCGCGTACTTCATAAACACGATCAGATGCATCACGTGCATCGACCACACCATACTGATGGACTTCTTCCATTGGCACTTCCTGTACGCCGAGTACAGAGCAGTGCTGATAGTCGTAAACATCTACCATCTGACTGAGTACGGGCTTGTCACTGGAAGTGATTAAATCGTCTGCGAGGATAACAGCAAAGGGCTCGTCGCCTACCACTGGCTTTGCGCACAGAACCGCATGACCAAGCCCGAGTGCTTCTGATTGACGGATAAAAACACACTTAACTTCAGGTGGCAGGATTTCTCTGACAATGCGCAACATCTTTTCTTTGTTACGTTCTTCGAGTTCGCGCTCAAGCTCATACGCGGTGTCGAAGTGATCTTCGATAGACCGTTTATTTCTGCCAGTGACAAAAATCAGCGTATCTATGCCCGCAGCAACCGCTTCTTCGGCTGCATACTGAATCAGTGGCTTGTCCACCACCGGTAACATTTCCTTGGGATTTGCTTTGGTTGCCGGGAGAAACCTTGTTCCCATCCCTGCAACGGGGAATACCGCTTTTTTTATTGGCTTCATTTTGTTTCCGTGACGTTCCAGACCACTGTATTTGGTTCGATCTATTTAAAAAACCAGACACGCTTCATGCCATCCGACGAGTCTGTGATTTGCAGCCAGTTAACCGCTTCAGGCAACTTCGCCGCCCGATATGATCACTGTACCGCAGCACTCACTTATTAGTAACCGTGACTGCCGCGAATTTGCATTTTATGAATCTTTTGAAACACTGTGTAACGTCACACGCTTGACACTAGCAGAAGCCATAGTCTTAGCGGTTTTTGTCAGGTCATACCTGATTAAACACACACTGAATCAATCTTAATTATCACTGATCTTGCGCACATTCACTTCGGTCGCAGGGTCGTGCCAGCTACGCTTGCCACGTATCGAACAAAGCAGCTCGTAGGGTATGGTCCCGACACGATCGGCGACTTCATCTACCAGCAAACTGACATGCCCCCAAAGTGTCACCGGATAATCAATTGGCGGGTTGACTGACAGCGCAGAGATATCAACACTCATAGAATCCATAGACACCCGACCGATAATAGGACAACGACGGTTGCCAAGTACCACACACGTACCTGCAGCCACAGTTCTCGGATATCCGTCACCGTAGCCGGCGCCGACGATAGCAACCCGCGTTGGCCCACTACACTCGTACGTGCCGCCGTAACCAACCCTGTCTCCACGTTTCAATTCGCGAACTGCAATCACCGGGGCAGTAACACGCATGGCTGGCTGCAGGCAGAAACTCTGCTCCTGACTCTCGCCAGACCGGTACTCCATTGGATTAGCACCGTAAAGCATAATCCCCGGTCGAACCCAGTCAAAGTGACTATCGGGTCTGTTGAGCAATGCCGCCGAGTTTGCCGCCGAATGCTCAACGTTTTTAAGCAGTATGGTTTTAAACACTTTAAGCTGCCGGTCAGTTGAGATATCAGCCTGACGGTCGGCACTGGCAAAATGCGTCAGCAGCCCTTTAACTTTAACCCCCGCCGCTTGTAGCTTGTTGCATACCTGCTGAACCTGCTCCGATTTAAACCCGAGCCTGCCCATACCCGTATCGACTTTTACCCAACAACTCAATTCGGGCCCGCGGGATTTACCCGGTAACATCGCTAACTGTTCCATGTGATGGATCACAGGCCACAAGCCGGCTCGAAGACAATCAGACAGTTGTTCGGTTGAGTGAAAGCCCTGCAAAACCAGGATGGGCTTTTGGGTTTTAGCATGACGGAGCGCATTACCTTCGGCAACGTTGGCAACCGCAAAGGCATCTGTATCAGCAAGTGCCGGGAGTATTCTGGTTGCTCCATGCCCGTAGGCATCCGCTTTTATAACGCTGAATATCTTTTTATCAGGGGCACTTTCACGCACGCGTTTCAGGTTGTGTCTGATCGCAGCAAGATCAATACTGATATTGACCTGCCTGTTTTCCCTGTCACTCATCTAAGTCCTGAATTCCACCATAGTGTTCCGGAGCACCGTAGTGTTCGGGCGCGTAATTATCGAAACGTGTCCACTGACCATTAAATGTCAGTCGCACGCTTCCGGTTGGTCCGTTACGCTGTTTGCGGATAAGAATCTCCGCGGTTCCTTTGTCAGGTGAATCCGGATTGTACACTTCATCGCGATACACAAACGCAATGACATCGGCGTCCTGCTCAATCGCACCTGACTCACGCAAATCAGACATGATCGGTCTTCGATCAGGGCGGTTTTCAAGACTTCGATTAAGCTGCGATAAGGCTATTACCGGTACTGATAATTCTTTTGCAAGTGCCTTTAAAGAGCGCGATATCTCAGAGATTTCAGTGGCCCGATTCTCGGTACGGTTACCCGTTTGCATCAGCTGCAGATAATCAATCACTACCAACCCTAGGCCACCCTGTTCTCGCGCCAGCCTTCGGCAACGCGCTCGCACTTCAGTCGGTGACATGGCAGGCGTCTCATCGATATAGATGCGGCTGTGCTGATGCAGAATATTGGTCGCAGAGGTAATGCGCGCCCAGTCTGCATCGTTCAGCTGTCCGTTACGCACACGGTTTAGTTCGATTTTGCTGAGTGATGCAATCATTCTCATACACAGCTGCTCACCCGGCATTTCCATACTGAACATCGCCACCGGCAGCTCCTGACTGAGTGCCACGTTTTCAACTATATTCATCGAGAAAGAGGTTTTACCCATCGACGGACGACCGGCAATAATAATCAGATCTGACTTTTGCAGACCCGATGTCAGTTTGTCCAGATCCTTGTAGCCAGTGGAGATACCGGTCAGCGAACTGGGGTTGGCACCCAGCTCTTCGAGCTTTTCCTTGGTTACCTGCATGATGTCACCGACTTTGGTCAAACCGGCAGTGGCACGGTTTGTCTGATCGGCAATGGCAAACATCTGCGACTCTGCAGAGTCGAGGATTTCGGCAACACCCAGGCCATCCGGTCGAAAGGCCAGATCAGCAACTGAATTACAGGTCGAGATCAATTGCCGCAGTACAGATCTTTCGCGAACAATCGACGCATAAGCCACGATGTTGGTGGCGCTGGGCGTTTGTTCGGCAAGTTCAACCAGATACGGTAAACCGCCGGTTTCGCCCAAATCACCGGTGCTCTCCAGGCGTTCGGTGACGGTTACCGCGTCGCGTGGCGCATTTTTATCTGCAAGTGCTTCAATTGCCCGAAAGAAGAGCCGGTGGTCATGGCGATAAAAATCATCTTCGGCGACCACGTCGGCCACCTTATCCCATGATTCAGGGTTAAGTATGAGTGCACCAATAACGGACCTCTCGGCCTCGATAGAATGCGGGGGCAGGCGGATTTCGCTCATGTCACGCTCTGCCTGGTATGGAGTTGCCAATGCGGGGCCTTTACTCTGTATGACCAGTGATTCTACCGGCTTTAGCTGGTCGACCACCAGCCTGCATTCTGCCCCCCTTAATCGACCACGAATTGAGCCGTTTTTAGAAAGTGGGTGTATGACAGGGAGCGACCGGGCAAAGCACATTGCGCGCGATGTGTGAGTCTGACATCCGGCTATATAGCGCTGGTTAACGCACCCAAACGAGCATCAATGATTGATGTCTCACCTTTCTGTTTTGAAATAACTGCCAGTCAGGAAAAAATCAGTAAACGCTCGAAGCCGCGTCATGGCAGGGAGCGTCACCGGCCGGACAAACCGTCCGGTGATGTTCAGCGGAGGGTTTACTCTTCTTCGCCTTCAACAATGACTTTTACAGCGACATCAATTTCGGGGTGAATGTGCAACACAATGTCGTGCTCACCGGTGTTGCGCAATGGTCCGTCCGGGAGCCGCAACTCACGCTTTTCAACAGGCTTGTTTGCCGCCGTGAATGCTGCGGCAATCTCATCACCACCGACTGAACCAAACAGTTTGCCTTCGTTGCCGGAACGAGCAAGTACAGTTACCGACGCACCTTCTAATGCAGCGGCACGTTGCTTTGCAGCTTCAAGCAGAGAAGCCTGCTGTGCTTCGTACTCTGCACGCTTGGTTTCAAATTCTTCCAGGTTGGCTTTGGTGGCCATCTGGGCTTTACCGCTTGGCAGCAGGAAGTTTCGCGCAAAGCCGGGCTTTACTTCAACCAGGTCACCCAGGTTGCCAACGTTGCTGATTTTTTCAAGCAAGATGACTTGCATAGTCTTTCACCTTCTATTGTTGATCTTCATCGGGAGGCTCACCCCCCGCTTTATTCCTGAAATCGAGCCAGGCATCTGCGATTCCACAGACCCCGAGAAACACCAGTGACTCCGGCATGGTGACCAGAATCAGCACGTACGCGGCAACCAGCCAGGCCAGACTGCCGCCACGACGTTTTACAATACCGTGCAAAATCGCCACGCCTTGCAACACGAAAATCGCACAAACCACCATTGCCAGCGCAGTGAGCAACTCTGCTCTCGTCACCAGTGCGCCAACCACAATCAATAATCCAATGGTGCTCGCCACGAGCCCGAACCGCAACTCGTGAAATTCGCGTTGCAGCCCGCCCGGATTAAACAACCGGGCCTGCCATGCTCTTGCCAGCAGTAAGCTCAGTGCGGCAATAAATAACCACATCGCCGCATACATGCCGGTGATATACCGGCTTGCTGTGTCAAGTAATCGCGCCCGCAGCTCGGGATCCATCTGCCGCAATTGTTCCGGCAACAGCTGCGGGTTTTCAAACACACGCCCGAACAAAGTGCGCCAGCTACCGGACACATCCGGTACTGCCGCAAATACCGCCACCACTACCGTAGCAACCAACACTGCTCCGGCAAGAATGGCTAAATCCAGTCTCACCGTATCTCTGAGCACCCAGGCCATCACAATGACCGGCAACCATGAAGAAAGCATGACGCCTGCAGGCGCCAGCGCCGGCAATGCAGTCATCAGTGCGATAGTCGTTGAGAAGAGCAGCGAGATACCCACTGCTATTATCCCTGATTTGCGACCTAGCCTGAGCCAGACAAGCGCCACTATGGCGCTGCTAACTACCACCAGGGGTGCCAGTATTGTCGACAGCACCAACATGCTGGACGCAACTATTGCACCTTGCACCGGACCACGCACTGCGTAGCCCGCAAGCGCCTGAAACATTACACCTTCAGCTTTGTTGTTGCTGCGTTAAACGTAAAACAAACGCTTAGTGGTGATCACTGTAAGGCAGCAGTGCCAGGTAACGCGCACGCTTTACTGCAGTTGCCAACTGTCGTTGATATCGGGCGCTGGTACCGGTAATTCTGCTCGGTACAATTTTACCGGTTTCAGTGACATAAGCCTTCAGAAGCTCAAGGTCTTTGTAATCGATGTGTTCGATGTTTTCAGCGGTAAATCGGCAGTATTTCTTTCTGCGGAAAAAACGGGCCATGATTATTCTCCAGTCTCTGAACCAGTGGTTTCGGCAGTATCTGCAGCGGCAGTTTCACCGGCTGCACTGTCAGTTGCCGCAGTCTCTACAATCGACGGCTCGCCTTTGTTGACATCGTAGGCCGGGCGGTCTTCGGAGTCATCGCGGCGTGGACGATCATCGTTACTACTGCTACTGCGTTTTTCGTCTTCTTCACGCTTCAGAAGTGGTGATTCTGCAGTCACCGGCGCTTTACGCTTGAGCACCATATGACGGATAACCGCATCGTTAAAGCGGAACGCGCTGGTCAGCTCTTCGAGTGTTTCGTGGGTACACTCGATGTTGAGCAAAATGTAGTGTGCCTTGTAGACTTTGTTGATCGGGTAGGCAAGCTGACGCCGCCCCCAGTCTTCTTCGCGGTGTACGGTACCACTGGCGTTTTCGATGATGCCGCGGTAGCGTTCTACCATCGCAGGGACTTGTTCGCTCTGGTCAGGGTGAACCAGAAACACAATTTCGTAGTGTCGCATTATTGCTCCTGTGGGTATTGCCCGCACTTTTTGGTGAGTGCTGGACAAGGAGTGAAAGAAATGTTGGTAACCGCCAATTATAACACAGCTGTGCCATTGCGGAATGGTTTTATTGTTTTGCGCTATTTCGCTGCCTGACAATCTCATACAGGCACACGCCGGTGGCCACAGACACATTCAGACTCTCTACTGAGCCATTCATCGGAATAGCAATTAATCCGTCGCAGGCTTCGCGGGTCAGTCGCCGCAGCCCTTTTCCTTCGGCCCCCATTAGCAGCGCCACGGCACCCGTAAAATCTACCGACCCATAGGGTTCTGACCCCTCGTCTCCGGCAGCACCATAGAGCCAGATGCCGAGAGACTTCAGCTCAGCAAGGCTTCGCGCCAGATTTGCTACACGACAGTAGGCCATCGTTTCCGCAGCCCCGCTGGCCACCTTGCGTACTACTGCTGTCATGCCAACGCTGGCGTTTTTCGGTGCAATAACACAATGCACTCCGGCGGCATCTGCGGTACGCAGAATAGCACCAAAATTGTGCGGGTCAGTAATCTGATCGAGCACCAGCACCAACGCCGGCTCCTTCAGCGCGGCCAGCATTGCCAACATTTCCGGCTCACTTAACGGTTCACGCGGGCGGCATAATGCAACCACGCCCTGATGCTGCATTTCACCGTACTTTTTTTGAAAATCAGCACTGTCGAGAGATGCGGCCTTTACACCGGCAGCTGCAACCAGCTTCTGTACTTGCTGCAGTCGCTGGTCAGAGCGGGAGCTGTTGAAATGCACGGCGTCTATTTGACCGGGGTGCCTTTGAACAATCGCGGAAACAGCATGAATGCCACAAATCGATTCAAGTTTCACGGGTTGCTATTCCGGCGTTTTCTCTTGCCCGCCTGCCGGACTTTCTTCTTTTTCTTTTTTGAATTCGGCTTGGCTTTGCGTTTTGAAGTTTGTTTAGCTGTCTTACTGCCATCCAAAGCTTCTTCGGTATCTTTCTTCTTACGGCCTTTTATCGATTTACGTTTCTTATCCTTACCTTTTTTATCATTACCCTGCTTCGCGCTGACACCTTTGCCTTTGTTAGATCTGCCTTTATCAAACTTGCCTTTGTCAGCCTTACCTTTACCGCGCTTTGGCTTGTTGCCGGATACCACTGCGTCGGAGTCGATCTGAAAATCAATTTTTCTTTCATCAACGTTAACCGCTGCCACCAGTACCTGAATCACCTGGCCAAGACCAAACTCACGCCCTCCGGCTCGTCCGCGCAAGCGATGGCTGACCGGATCAAATTCATAATAATCTTTTGGCAGTGATGTAATGTGCACAAGACCTTCAACATGCACACCGCGCAACTCAACAAAAACACCAAACGAAGTCACGCCACTGATAACTCCTTCATGTGAGCTGCCAATGTGATCCTGCATGTACTCACATTTAAGCCACGAGATGACATCACGCACCGCAGCCTCTGCGCGTCTTTCAGTCACGGAGCAATGATCACCAATCTCTGCGACTGCAGTGCTGTCGTAGTGAAACCCGTCTTTATGTCTGTGCTTAAGCACATGCTTGATAGCACGGTGGACCATAAGATCGGGGTACCGACGTATCGGAGAAGTAAAGTGCGCATAGTATTCAAGCGCTAATCCGAAGTGCCCACTGTCACGGGTGGTATATACCGCCTGATTCATTGAACGTAACAATACCGTTTGAATCACCAGCAGGTCTGCTCTATCACGCGCAGCATACAGCGTTTGCGCATAGTCTTTTGCCTGTGGTTTATCTCCGCCACCAAGCGATAGTCCACGCTGCTGTAAAAACTTGCGCACATCGACGAGCTTATCTTCGCCCGGCCCTTCATGAACACGAAACAAACCGGGTATCCGGTTTCGTGCAATAAATTTTGCCGCACTGATATTTGCCGCAATCATGCACTCTTCAATCATCATGTGAGCATCGTTGCGTTCTACCGGCACCAGCTGCTGAATCTTTGCCTGATCATCAAACACAATGCGTGTTTCGGAACTGTCAAAGTCAATAGCACCACGTTCGGCTCTGGCAGCACGCATCGCAACATAAAGTTCATGCAGGGTTTTAATGTGTTTACCAAGCGTACCTATCTTCTTGATGGCTTTTTTATCACCCTGCACAAAAGCCGCAACTTCAGTGTAGGTTAAGCGAGCATGAGAACGCATCGTGGCCGGGTAAAACCGCGCACGTTTAATAGTACCTTCGTGCGTAATCCCCATATCACAAACCATACAAAGCCGATTAACATCGGGGTTTAATGAACACAACCCATTGGAAAGGCTCTCTGGCAGCATCGGTATCACACGCTGTGGAAAGTACACCGAGGTACCACGCTTGTAGGCCTCACGATCTAACGGTGAATCCACTTCTACGTAATGTGATACATCTGCGATCGCCACCACAAGTCGCCAGCCATAGGGTTTTGCTTCTGCAAACACGGCATCATCAAAGTCCCTGGCATCTTCTCCATCAATAGTGACCAGCGGTGTAGAGCGAATATCCCTGCGCTCTGCAATCGCTGACTGACTGACTTCAACACCAATCGCTCCGGCTTGCGATACCACTTCCTGTGGCCATTCATCCGGGATATCCCGCGAGCGGATAGCGATATCGATTTCCATACCAGGCGCCATGTGCTCACCGAGCACTTCGATCACCTGACCAATCGGCGGACGACGATTAGTGGGTTGTTCAACAATCTCCACCAACACTATCTGACCGTTTTTCGCCGCGCCGGCATCACTGACCAGGATTTCGACACCAATACGTTTATTGTCCGGATGCAATACGGCAACGCCCCGGTTGATTTCTATTTTACCAACAAGCGTTTTATTGGCCCGCTCTACGACTTCGACAATCGCGCCTTCGGAACGACCTCTGTTGTCAGTACCAGTGATATGCACCACCACGCGGTCTCCATCGAGTACACGTCGCATTTGGCGCGCGCTCAGATAGATATCATCATCACCCTGCTCTTTAATTAAAAAGCCGTAGCCATCAGGGTGCGCGGAGACCCGACCGCGTATCAGTTGTTGTTCGTCGACCAGCACAAATCCGCCACGACGGTTGCGAACAATCTGCCCGTCGCGGGTCATCGCTCCGAGCCGCTTGCCGAGCGCGTCGAATTTTTCGTCGCGCTGGTACATTTCCAGTGCATCAGCGACCTGCTCATGCGTTAACGGACGTCCTGCCTCTTGCAGCAGGTCCATCAGCGCTTCGCGACTGGCAATCTCAAACTGATATTGTCCAGTCGGTTTGCGATCAGCTACGTTACGTGATTTTTTTGTAGCGGCCTTTCCGCTACGTGGCTTTTTCTTGGCCATAGTCTCTCAAATAGTTACAGCAAATTTATTTCTTGTGCAATTCGGACCTGATGGACCGAATATCGATAAAGTCAATTGACATCGACGGTGCAGACTTCTATAGTTCCGCGCTCGTGTTTTGCACCTCGTGCCGAGGTGGCGGAATTGGTAGACGCGCTAGCTTCAGGTGCTAGTGGGGGTAACCCCGTGGAGGTTCAAGTCCTCTTCTCGGCACCATTTAAGTGTTATCCCGTCCAGGGAATTGTTCATGCGTTCAGTTGCGGCCGCAATATTTTGCGCCCGTCACTCGTCAAGGCGTATCTGAGCCGTTCATTACTTTTAGCCCTCTCCCTTTCCCCGATGCATTAACGATTAATAATCGGGAACAACAAGGGATGAATTGTCAGGCAAAAGGATTATCCAGCACTATTGTTTCACGCCGGTCAGGACCGGTTGAAACTATGGATATCGGTGTTTCAGTCAGCTCGGACAACCGTTGCAGATAGTTGCGGGCGTTTTCCGGCAAGTCTTCCCACGATAACACACCTTCAGTTGCACCAGACCATCCAGGGTGACTTTCGTATACCGGCTTGCATCGCGCCAGCTGTGCCGCGCCCGAAGGCAGATGGGTCACTGCCTTTCCATCGATCTCATAGCCGACTGCAATTTTCAACTCTTCCAGTCCGTCCAGAACATCGAGCTTGGTGATACACAAGCCACTGACGCTGTTGAGCTGACAGGCACGCCTGACCGCCACCGCATCAAACCAGCCACAACGTCTCGCACGGCCAGTGGTAGCGCCGAACTCATGTCCGCGCTCGCCGAGGTGTTGTCCGTTGGCATCATCGAGCTCGGTAGGAAATGGCCCTGCACCAACGCGTGTGGTGTAGGCCTTGGTAATTCCCAACACATAGTCAATTGCACGCGGGCCGATTCCACAGCCACAGGCAGCAGAACCTGCAGTAGTGTTCGAAGAAGTCACAAACGGATAAGTGCCGTGATCAACATCGAGCAGAGTTCCCTGTGCGCCTTCCAAAAGCATTTTCTCACCGCGCTTTCCGGCCTCGGCAAGGTAACCGGCACAGTCGACAACCATAGGTGCAATGCGATCAGCGAAAGCCATACAATCCTCAAAAACCTGTTGGGGATCTACCTCGTCAACGCCATACATCCCCTTAAGGACAAAGTTGTGTAACTCAAGCGCGGCATCAATTCTTTGCCTAAGCAAATCGGCATCAAAAAGGTCACTGACTCGCACCGCTCGACGAGCGACTTTATCTTCATAAGCAGGGCCGATGCCACGACCGGTGGTACCAATAGCGTTTTTGTTAGCCGCCTTTTCACGAGCCTGATCAAGCGCCACGTGATAAGGCAGAATCAGCGTGCATGCATCTGATATTTTAATTTTGCTGTGCGCTGATATACCGGACTTTTCAAGCTCATCCATCTCTTTCAGCAACGCCTCGGGAGACAGCACAACACCGTTGCCAATAACGCACTCGACGTCATCATGCATGATGCCCGAAGGGATCAAATGCAACACCGTTTTCTGACCATCAATAACCAGTGTGTGACCGGCGTTATGACCACCCTGATAGCGAACCACCACTGACACATGTTCACCAAGCAGGTCAACAATTTTGCCTTTACCTTCATCACCCCACTGAGTGCCTAGTACGACGACGTTATTACTCACTTAAGATTCTCCAGCAGCCATCTGCCATCTTTTTCAATTAGTGTTCTGTTGCACATCGTCAAATCGTTACTATCAGGGCCTTCACTACCAAGTGTGATCACCACCACTTCTCCGGACTCCCGCAGCTCGGTAATCTTATGTTGCAATAATGCACTGGACTCGTCAGAAGCACCGTTGAATGGTGCCATAATCGCACACCCGTCTGTCATCTGTTGTGCTGATGTATTCAGACTCATCAATGTTTTTAAATCGGTACTGTATCCGGTGGCCGCACGACTACTGCCAAAAGTTTCACCGATACCGTCGTATCTTCCACCACGGGCAATTTCGCTTCCACGACTGGAAACATAAGTCGCGAACACCACACCATTGTGGTACTGATAACCACGTACCTCAGCCAGATCGTAGTGGACTGTAATATCAGGCCGTGAACGTGCAAGCACATCACCGGTTTTCCGCAAAGCGTCAATCGCCGCTATCATTTTATTACCATAGCGCGACAGTAAAGCCTCTGCACTTTCCAGAACGGCACTGTCTCCGTTTAATGAGCACAGCGCACACAGCACTTTACTGTCCGCTTCACCAATACCGAGCGACGCAGAAAGTTGCAAAAGATCAGATTCGGCTTTCCTTTGTAGTAAATCAAACAGGGCTTTCTGGTCAGCGTCACTGAGCCGTAAATTATCGATCAGCGATTTGAAAATTTCTGCATGTCCTAAATCGAGATGCACGTCGCTCACACCGACACAATCGAGGGTGGAAAGCATCAGCCTGATTACTTCAACATCACTTTCCATTCCGCTATGCCCAAACAGCTCTGCCCCCATTTGCAACGGGCTGCGATTGCCATCGGTACCATCACCATAGGCACGAATGACTGTGCCCATATAGAACAAACGAGATACACCGGCACCACCAAGCGTATGCGCATCGATGCGTGCAACCTGAGGAGTCATATCAGCACGCAACCCCATCATTCGACCACTGAGCGGGTCAACTACTTTAAAAGTATGACGATCAAAATCCTGTCCGGTACTGGACAGCAGCGACTCCAGATACTCAACGAATGGCGGATGCACCGGCTGATATCCCCAGCGCAGATGCAAATCATAGATACGCCGGCGCAGATGCTCGAGCACTACTGCCTGAGCAGGCATCATTTCATCCATGCCATCAGGCAATTGCCAGTGGTTGTTGTGCGGAGTTTTCAATGGAGGTTCAGTGTACGAATTGCAGTAGCAGTGCACCCACTACCATTAGCACCAACCCGGTGATACGAATGGTGCGGGCAGGCATCTCCGCAAGTTGGGTGACAGCGCGTTTGTAAGCTGCCGGACTGATCGCCGGCAGTAACCCTTCTATAACGATTACCAGTGCCAATGCGGTGAGAATTTCACTGGCCATTAATGGCGCCTAGTTTCCGTCTGCGCTATTGAAGTATTTAAAAAACTGCGAGTCAGGCTTAATCAGCAGCACATCGTTTTTACCACTAAACGTTGATTTATAAGCGTTCAGGCTGCGATACATGGCATAAAATTCAGGGTCTTTTCCATACGCCTTGGCATAGATTTCTGCCGCCTCGGCATCCGCCTCACCACGAATTTGTTGTGACTCGTTGTAAGCCTCGGCAAGCAACTCGGAGCGTTGTCTTTCGGCGTCGGCCACAATCCCTTTAGCTTTCTCCTGTCCTTTGGAACGGAAGTCTTTCGCCACTTTTGCACGCTCTTGCTCCATGCGGCGGTAGACCGAGTCACTGACATCTTCAGGTAACTCAACTTTCTTCACACGGACATCCACGATCTCAACACCGAGCGGGTTTGCCTGCTCGTTAGTGGCGACCGCCACTTCCTGCATGATCTCCAATCGCTGGCCGGCAATAACATCCTGCATGGTTCGCTTACCAATCGCGTCTTTAATGCCTTTGTTGATAAACTGTGAAAGTAATCGCTCTGCACGACCGTTGTCACCACCCGTTGCTTTGAAAAACTCACGCGGGCTGTTGATTCGCCACTTCACAAAAGAAGAGACGATAACGTTCTTCTTTTCACTGGTAAGTACCCGCTCGGGAATCGCATCGATGTTCATGATGCGGTTATCAAACTTGTGAATCGTGTTAACGAACGGCAGCTTCCAGTGCAGCCCGGAGTCGTACGTAGTTTCCTCGATTTCACCAAGAAACAGCTTGATAGCCCGCTCGCGCTCGTCGACGACAAAAAACGGCGCCACAGTACTGTTAACAGAAAACAGAAACGCGATCACGGCCAGTGCGATTAATCCAATTCTAAACATTAGTTAGACTCCCGTGAACGTGAGCGGCTATCGTTTTGCCGGGGCAGCGTAAGACCACTGGTCGACTGAGAATTGGTGAATGTAGGCTGGCTGCTTCTGAGTTTTTCAAGCGTCGCCTTGGCTTCCGCATCAGCACCACTACCCATAAGCTTGTCTATTGGCAGATACATAAGATTGTTGCCGCCATCGACATCGACCATCACCTTACTGCTGTTCGACAGCACAGACTCAAGAGACTCAAGATACAGTCGCTGCTTGGTAACCTCGGGTGCTTTGGTATATTCGGTGAGCAGCGATTCAAATCGTGCCGCTTCACCTTGTGCCGCGTTAACAGTTTGTGCCCTGTACGCGCGTGCTTCTTCAAGTGCGATAACCGCGTCACCACGAGCCTGAGGTAACAGACCGTTCTTGTACGCCTCGGATTCGTTGATAAATCGCTCCTGATCCTCACGCGCCTTGATGGCATCAGAGAAAGCAGCCTGTACGGCTTCAGGGGGCTGAGCACTTTGCAGGTTGACAGCAGTCACCTGAATCCCTGTGTTGTAGCTGTCCAGGGTTTCCTGAATTTTCTCTTTGGTATCAGTCTGGATAATTCCGCGACCTTCGGTGATCACCAGATCCATCAGGGTGTTACCGACCGTTTCACGCAGCGCACTTTCAGCTGCCTGACGTAAGGTGCTGTCCGGCTCAACCACGCTGAACAGATACTGCGCAGCATCACTGATATTGTATTGAACAGCCAGGTCGATCTCGACGATATTTTCGTCTTTAGTGAGGATCTCCTGAGACTTCAACTCAACAGAGCGATTCTGATCGACGTTGACGCGCTGGTGTTTCTGCACCGGCCAGGGTATCCGCCAGTGCGGACCAGGCAGAGTGGTTTTTACGTAGCGACCAAACTGTTGCACAACGCCACGTTCAGCAGGCTGGATAATATAGATTCCACTAAGAATCCACAGGATCGCACCAATCGCCAGCAAGGCAAGAATACCGATTGAACCGAGCTTGCCCGGGAATCCCATGCCGCTGCCGCCGCTGGAACTGCCGCCCCCGCCGCTTCGCTTACCGCCAAAAAGCCCTTCCAGCTTTTTTTGCAGATTGCGGAACACCTCGTCAAGGTCAGGCGGGCCACCGTCGTTCTTTTTGTTGCCCCAAGGGTCATTGTTGTTGCCCCCAGGTTCGTTCCAAGCCATGCCGACTCCAATAATATGTAGGTAAAAACGCCCCGAACGATAATTCAGAGCTGGTTGATCATTAGTTGTAAGGCACGGCACTCAACACCGACACAAAAACACGACCAAACGGCGAAGTTTAGGTGTTGAGTCGGGGTCTATCAACAACAAAGTGCCTGCTTTTCACAACGACTGCTTGATATGGCGTCACCCCGGATGATTTACAAGCTCTGCAGTGAGCCCGGTATGCTTGATAAACCGTTGCCAGTCGTGTTCTGCTATTTCAAGCTGAAGTATATATTCACCGGTCTCTCCGATGCGCTCGTTTTTGACCGCATCGCGATCATAGAGCATGGCCCGCTCCCGCGCATGTTGTGCTGGCAAGGTAAGCCAGCCCACCCGTCGCTTCGGCCGAACACTCTCAGCAACCTTCTGTAACAGACGGTCGATGCCTTCACCGGTTTCAGCAGACACGGCAATGCTGTTTTCACCCATCATTGCATCAAGCAATTCATCACGGGCAGCAGAATCCAGCAGGTCTGCCTTGTTGTAAACGAGAATCTGCGGCACGTTCGCGCCAATATCACCCAGTACCTCCTCAACCTGACGGCGTCGCTCCTGCCTGGCAGGATCTGATGCATCAATAATATGCAGCAATACCGTCGCCTCCCGGGTTTCCTGCAATGTTGATTTGAATGACTCGATCAGCTCGTGTGGCAAATTACTGATGAAACCTACAGTATCAACAATAAGCGCATGTTCACCGGCACCAAGGTCTAATTTGCGGATGGTCGGGTCAAGTGTTGCAAACAACTGATCCGCAGAATACACACGGGATTCTGTCAGCCGGTTAAACAGCGTCGACTTGCCGGCATTGGTGTAGCCCACCAGTGAAGCGGTTGGCAGCTCGTTCTTTTTGCGGTTGCGCCTGCCTTGCTCCCTGCGAGAGTCAACCTTTTGCAAGCGTTTCTGGATTTGTTTGATGCGGGCACCAATCAACCGACGGTCGGTCTCGAGCTGGGTTTCACCCGGACCACGCAGGCCGATCCCGCCTTTTTGTCTCTCGAGGTGAGTCCAGCCGCGGACCAGCCTGGTTGACAGGTGCGCCAGTTGTGCAAGCTCTACCTGCAGCTTCCCCTCAAAGGACTGGGCTCTCTGTGCAAATATATCGAGGATCAATCCGGAGCGGTCGAGCACACGCGACTTCACCAGACCTTCAAGATTTCGCTCCTGGCTGGGCGCAAGAGAGTGGTCAACGATCACCAGATCGGCTTTGCTGTCTGCAGTAGCCACAGCGATTTCTTCGGCTTTACCGACGCCGAAGAAATATCTTGGATGGGGTTTCGTGATTTTGACGTCGACGATATCGACAATGTTCGCGCCGGTAGACTTGACCAGCTCTTCGAACTCGCCGGGGTGCTTGTCTTCCCCGGGAATATCAATGTTGACTACGACACAGTCGTTACCAATATCCGGGCGATCAAACAACTTGTTTCATTTCCCGGATGCTTCCTTTCGTTGTGCTAGCTCGCGGCAGAATCGTTATCCTCGAGATTAGGTGGAGTGATTTTGACTGCTCGTGCAGGCACGATAGTCGAAATAGCGTGCTTGTATACCATTTGGCTGACCGTGTTCTTAAGCAGCACCACAAACTGGTCGAAGGACTCAATCTGGCCTTGCAGCTTGATGCCGTTCACGAGATAAATGGATACAGGAACGCGCTCTTTTCGGAGCGTATTTAAGAAGGGTTCTTGTAAAGACTGCCCTTTAGCCATTGGTCTGGATCCTGGTTTTTATACTCCGCTGCAACCGCAGGACAGAGCGCTATTTATTGTTAATGACCCGGGTAACCTTCAAAGCGTCGCTCGTTCTCACTGCCGGTCCCCGACCATACTGAGCAGCCCGAATTGTTACCTAACGTTAACACCAAGTCAATTTTTATAGCAGGTCCAAGAAGTTACGTCATTACCGCTGCGCATTCTTAACAAAAATTAACATAACGACACGACTTCCAGCCCCTCCCCGTCCACGTTTTTTAGCAGATTTTCCGGTCCCCGCCAGCCCGGAATCGTTGCTGTTGCCTGCGCATCTGCGAGACAATGGCAGAATCCGAGCAAAATCAGCCTGATTCAGGAGCCAGAATGTCCCGCTACACACCAATTTATGAGTCCTCACTTGCAGACAGGAACGACTTCTGGCTTGAGCTTGCCCGGGACATCCACTGGTACCAAGCACCAACATCAGCGCTGGATGACAGCACACCACCGTTTTTCAAATGGTTTCCGGACGGCACCACCAACGCCTGTTTCAACGCACTGGACCTGCACGTTAACGAAGGACGCGGGGAGCAGAATGCCATTATTTACGACAGCCCGGTCACTGACACCAAACAGCAGATCACCTATCACGAGCTGCTGGAACAAGTGAGCAAGGTTGCAGGCATGCTGGCTGAAAAGGGTGTCAGCGCAGGCGACCGCGTCATCATTTATATGCCAATGATTCCGCAGGCAGTCGTGTCTATGCTGGCATGTGCGAGAATCGGTGCAGTTCACTCTGTGGTTTTCGGTGGCTTTGCAGCAAACGAGCTTGCAGTAAGAATTGACGACTGCACGCCGAAAATGATTATAGCTGCATCCTGTGGACTGGAGCCGGGCCGCACGGTTGAATACAAACCGCTGCTCGACAAGGCCATTGAACTAGCCCAACACAAACCGGATTCCTGCATCGTTCTGCAACGGCCACAGGCAGCCGCCACAATGATCGAAGGAAGAGATTTCGACTGGCATGACACCTTCGCGGCTGCTCCTAAAGCAGACTGTGCAGAGCTACCTGCCAACCACCCGCTCTATATCTTGTATACGTCCGGGACTACCGGTATGCCAAAAGGGGTGGTCAGAGATACTGCAGGCGGCATTGTCTCGCTCAAATGGACAATGAAAAATATCTATGGGGTAGAACCGGGTGATGTGTACTGGGCAGCTTCAGATGTAGGCTGGGTGGTCGGCCATTCGTACATTGTTTACGCACCTCTGTTTCACGGCAACACGACCGTACTCTATGAAGGCAAACCGGTTGGCACACCTGACCCGGGCGCATTCTGGCGAGTGATCAGTGAGCACAACGTCAAATCGCTGTTCACCGCACCCACCGCTTTCCGCGCCATCAAAAAAGAAGATCCAACGGGTGAATACGTTAAAAAGTACGATCTCTCCGGGCTCGAAACATTGTTTCTGGCCGGTGAGCGCTGTGACCCGGACACGCTGGCCTGGGCGCAACAACACCTCGGCGTTCCAGTGATCGATCACTGGTGGCAAACCGAAACCGGCTCATCAATCTGTGCAAATTACGCTGGCATAGAACTATTGCCTATAAAGCCGGGCTCCCCCACCAAACCGGCACCCGGCTACCACTTAAAAGTTCTGGATAACGACGGCAACGAATGTCAGCCCGGTGAAATCGGGGCACTGGTCGCCGAGTCTCCACTGCCACCGGGATCGTTTACCACACTGTGGAATGCCCCCGAAAGATTTGAATCCGCGTACTTCGAAACCTTCCCCGGTCACTATGAAACTGGCGATGCAGGCTACATTGATGAGGACGGCTATGTTTTTGTGATGGCCCGTACCGACGATGTGATTAATGTTGCCGGACACAGACTTTCGACCGGTGCTATGGAAGAAGCACTGTCAGGGCATCCGGATGTTGCAGAATGTGCTGTGATGGGTGCTGCAGATGAACTGAAAGGACAACTGCCGGTTGGCTTGCTGGTGTTAAACGCAAACACTGAAAAATCTGACGCTGACATCTGCACCGAGGTGATTAAACGTGTACGCGAAGAGATAGGACCGGTTGCCGCTTTTAAAAATGTGGTGGTAGTAAAACGACTGCCAAAAACCCGCTCAGGTAAAATTCTTAGAGCTACCATGCGCTCGATCGCTGACGGTACCGACTATAAAATGCCTGCGACTATCGATGATCCGGCGATACTGGACGAAGTCACCGAAGCATTGGCATCACTCGGTTACCCGCGAAGCCAGTAAAGCAATATTTTTTTGCACCAATGGTGCAGCACAAGTTGCTGCACCACGACCATATGAGAATTTATCGCTATGCTAGGCAAGCTTAATCATGTCGCTATTGCGGTCACAGACTTAAAGGCGGCAACGGCTATTTATAGAGATACGCTGGGTGCGAATGTCAGCGCAGAAACTGATCTGCCTGAACATGGTGTGACAACCGTTTTTGTAGAACTGCCGAACACCAAAATCGAACTGTTGCAACCACTTGGGGACAACAGCCCGATTGCACGGTTTCTTGAGAAAAACTGTGACGGCGGTATTCACCACCTGTGCTACGAAGTTGAAGATATCAATGCCGCTGTTGCAAAGCTCCAAACAGAAGGCGCTCGAATACTCAGCGAGCCTAAAACAGGTGCGCATGGCAAGCCTGTGATTTTTTTGCACCCGAAAGATTTTTGCGGAACGCTGGTGGAGCTTGAACAGGTTTAGGTAAGCTGGTTAAGCGGGCTACCACAAGGGTTTACTTTGTGTCTACACAACCTGCTTAAATCTTCCATGCAGCAGGCACCCCGCATTATCGATGTAACTTAAGGGCCGCTATCTTTTTAGTCTCTGCCACTTCTGACAGACTCAATGGTTTGAAATGGTGTTATCGCCTCGGCCGCAATATTCAGATCAAGCAATGCACCGGAGTCTGATGCCATTGCCCGATCAAACGCATCAGCAAACTCTGCAGTAGTATTAACCCGTTGTGCATAAAAGCCGTAGGCACGGGCAAGCGCGACAAAGTCAGGGCTTTCCATGGTTGTACCGAATACTCTGGCCGGATAATGCTTTTCCTGGTGTGCGCGAATTGTGCCGTAGATACCGTTATTAATAACCAGCACCACAGGCTGTGCATCTGCCTGCATGGCAGTGGCAAGCTCCTGACAATTCATCTGAAAATCTCCATCACCGGCAAAACAGATCACAGTACGATCAGGATGTTCAATCTTCGCGGCAATGGCTGCAGGTAATCCATACCCCATGGCGCCCGACTGTGGCGCCAACAACCGCGCAGCACGCCCGTACTGTATAAACTTGCCGGGCCACACCGTAAAATTACCCGCACCATTAGTAATGATTGCATCATCCGGTAACACACTGCGAAGATGCTTACATACTGCAGTCATATCTACCGGTGACGGCTGCTGCGGCACATTGGCTATAGCCTCCTCGTATGCACTACGTGCATCATTGCACCAGACCTGCCAGTCACCTTTGACAGCAACCAATGCTTTTGCAAAGGCATTGGGTCCGGCCTGTATGCCGAGGTCAGGTTGATAGATTTTCCCTATTTCGGTGTCAGACGCATGCACATGAATAAGCGTCTGTGAGGGTTCAGGTACATTAAGCAACGAATAACCATCAGTGGTCATTTCACCAAACCGAACGTTAATGGCAAGAATCAGATCAGCGGTGCTTATGAGCTGCTTAACATACGGATACATGCCGACACCCGCCTCACCGCTATAGACACTGGAAAAGTTATCAAACTGATCAATATATCGAAAAGCGGAAACCACGGGCATTCGGGATGCTTCAGCAAATTGCTGCAAGCAGTTCATACCCTCGGCACTCCAGTGACACCCGCCATACAACAGCAACGGTCGTTCAGCGGTAGACAACATTTCCTTTA
Organism: uncultured Granulosicoccaceae bacterium; assembly: GCA_937931165.1. Taxonomy (GTDB): domain Bacteria; phylum Pseudomonadota; class Gammaproteobacteria; order Granulosicoccales; family Granulosicoccaceae. The sequence goes on along the minus strand of CALHCI010000009.1, from coordinate 64,040 downwards.
CTTGCTGCACGGCTTCGGCTGTCGCTGCCGGTTCATGAACCAATACCTGATTTGTTACCGGTGATGCACTGGACATGGTCGTTAATTTATCTTCGGGCAATGCAATAACAACCGGGCCGGGCCTGCCACTGATTGCCGTGGACCAGGCACGTGCAATCACTTCGGGAATACGATCGGCCGAATCAATCTGGGTTACCCACTTCGCCACCGAGCCGAACACTGCGCGGTAATCAAGTTCTTGAAAAGCCTCCCTGCCCTGCATGTGTGTCGCAACCTGGCCGACAAACAAAATCATCGGCACACTGTCCTGCGCAGCGGTATGAACACCGATAGAAGCGTTGGTGGCGCCGGGACCACGCGTAACCAGACATAACCCCGGCAACCCCGTGAGTTTACCGTAGGCGGCTGCCATCAATGCCGCACCTCCTTCGTTTCTGCACAAAACAAACTTTACTTGTTCGCGCACTTCGTAAAGTCCATCCAGCACTGCGAGATAACTTTCACCGGGCACGCCAAAGGTTGTTGTTGAGCCGAGCTCGACAAGACAATCCACTAATAACTGACCGCCGCTTTTCATGATGCCTGATCCGGTTCAATGAATTAAGTTACTGACGAGGGTACAATGACGCCGCACGGATAGCACTCACTGGTTATCCAAGCGGGTAGCCAAGGCATACCGCAATTTCCCGGCAATGCACCAAACTAACCTTCGCAACGTATCAACAACTATAAAGTATTCACAATAATGTAGTGCTTATTGTCGCGAACACAGAGTCAACCGAAGTCCCGAGTCAAACCAGCCGCCTGCCGCAATGAATCGAAACACACAATCATCTACGGACATAACAAATAATATTGTCAAACGACAGCAGCATTTAGAGCACATCTTTAATTCAGGTGTCCACATGCTGACCGAAAATTACCATCTCAACTGGTACAAACTGTTGGGACTGCCACCTGCGCTTTTGCAACTGGGTCAGCAGAACTTCCTTCAGCTCGCATCGAAAATTCAGCGTGCACAAGAACCCGAAGCAAAACACCGCACCGAACAACAGCAAACCCGATATCGCAACAAATGGCTTATTCAAGTAACCGCGTGCGGCAACAACACCAGAGCTGCGGATATCTGCACAGGGCTTGCAAAAGCGCCACACTTACACGAACGAAAAATCAATACATCGTTTGAATCTGAAGGGCTTGCACCAAAACTCAGACTTTCAGAAGTCGACCAGCTAAAGTCAAAGCAGAAAAACCTGAGAATACTGGTTGATGCTTCGAATGGTGATTTAACCAAACACTTCAAAGCACACAACCGGCCCGGTGTGTCGGATATTGTTGCAGGTACCAGCCACGTTAAACAGTGCCTGATTCAATATCAAGACGGCATCAGTTTCTTGCCAATTGGCAGCAATAGCAAAGGCGGTGATCATCAACCGATGACCGAGTTCGGTGCAAGGAAACTGTGCAAACAACTCACTTTACTTAACCACTCTGTGATCATCCACAGTCCGGACATCAACAAAGACCCTGACACAGTGCGGGCACTGGCAGCCTCCGCACGCTGCACACTTGGCGTTATGCGTTTTGATACGCCATTTGAAACCGTGAAGGAATATCACGAGAAACTGAATCAGCACAACACACATGGAGAAGTATTGCTGATTGGCAGCCGTATGCCGCTTAAAATGCGAGATCCCGAACAGATCTGGCCTTATTTATTTCCGGGGATACTCGAACAAACAACACCGCTTTAAGCGTCCATGGGTCTGTCCCAGCCTGGATAATTCATGAGGCGACAGCCTTAAACAAGAGAAACCGCTATAAATACAGCATTAAATACTTAAATTTGGTATGCCTGGTAATTAGCAGTGTGTCTATTCACCATCAGGAGCAATATTGCGTCACATCTCGGCAAATCCGGCTCGGCACGTGGCGGGCCACGTTTCTCGCCCGATTTACCGACCTGTTTAGCACTATTGCCTCTGACTGGCGAATCCTCATGTATAATCCAGGCTAGAACTCATCAAAATCCAGCAATACTGAGTTGTCCAGTGGCCGTGTCTGACAAGCAAGTGTAAAGCCTGCTTCCACCTCCCACTCGGCGAGTGAGAAGTTCATATCCATTGCAGTCTTGCCGGACACTACTTTGCAGCGACAGGTACAGCACATACCACCCGCACAGGAAAACGGCAAATCAAGACCGGCTTTTTGTGCAGCAGCCAATACCGTCTCAGACTGCGGATTCATCATTACTTCACGCTCTGCGCCGTCAATAATAATTCGCACCGCGAGCGCATCAGAATCTATGGCAATACGTGATTCTGTTTTAACTTCTAAAACATCACCGGTAGTAAACAGTTCTGTGTGTACTGGAACATCACTACCAAGCGCATTTTTAACATCGTCAACCATCGCAGACGGGCCACAAATATAAACACCGTCACAGTGGTCAAGGTTAAGCAGTTTTTGTTCTGCGAGCGCATTAATTTTCAACCCGTCGATTCTACCGTTGAGGCACTCTGCATCCTGTTTTTCACGTGACAATACATTGATACATACAAATCGAGTCGTATAAAAATCCTTAAGATCGTTTACGTCTTGCCGGAACATGATCGAAGATGTTGTTCGATTACCGTAAACCAGAGTCACAATACTCTGTGGCTCCATAGCCAGTACAGAACTCGCAATAGAGAGGCACGGTGTAATGCCAGACCCTGCGGAAATCAATATATAGTGATGGTGCCCGCCAATTGCAGCGTTAAAATTTCCCTGTGGTGTCATTACCTGCAGTGTATCTCCAACAGCCAAATTCTGTGCAAACGTTGAAAAAAGCCCACCCTGCAACTGCTTTATGCCGACCTCAAGCGCTTCTCCAACGCCCGAACAAATTGAGTACGAACGTCTAACATCTTCACCATTAATGGTGGTGCGTAACGTCAGATACTGACCGGGGATAAACTCATACGCCGGGGCTAACGACACCGGCACTTCAAAACGTACAGCGACAGACTCATCAGTCAGTCGCCTGACCGATGAAACAGTTAATTCGTGGAATTCCGGCCTGGCCATAATCATCCGTTGCACACTGTATTCAGTGGCATTTAAAGTGGTCGAATGGTTCGCGGCATCCATTGCAACGATACTGCGCTTTACAAGGCGTTGAACCAAACTCGGATATTTTTTCAGTTTTTATACTACTGCAAAATGGACATTGCACTTCGCGTACTGCAAAAAAAGCGTTGTCGTCATTACTACCGCTTTGAGGAGGTGCGATGCCATTATCAAGCAACTTTTGGCGTCCAACCGGTGTTATCCATTCGGTAGACCATGGAGGCGTTAACACCCGCTCTACCCTTGCTTCAAATCCGGCATCCATCAACGCCTGCTGCACAGCCTGTTCAATAACGCTTACTGCCGGACATCCACTATAGGTCGGTGCTACCAGAGCTACGATCATACCGCATTCAACTTTTACATCCCGCAGGATGCCAAGGTCCTGAACAGTTAGAAACGGCAACTCAGGATCAGGGACAGATTCAGCGATCTGTCTGGCGGTCTGCAATGAATCTACCACTGCGCCCCCGGATAGGCTCGCTGCATGTACTGCAACTCAGCCAAAAGAAAACCGAACTCTTCGGTGTGTTTACCTTCGCGACCGCCCAGCAACGGAAATGTCACCTCAGGAGTACTAAGCCTTGCCTGATCAAAAACTGCATTGATAGTTGTCTGCCATTGCGGGCGTACCACGTGTTCTGCAGGCAACACACCATCATCTATACAGGCCTGGCGATGATCATCACACCAGAACAGTTCTTCCGTATACGGGTGCAACGCATCAACCGCCTGTTGCATGCGTTGTGCACTTTCATCAGTACCGTCACCAAGGCGGATCACCCACTCACCGCAGTGGCGGATATGGTAGGAAATTTCTTTTACCGCTTTACCGGCAATTGAACTTAGCGTGCTGTCACTGCTGTTTTCAACAAAGGACCAGAACGGCTTCATAAAGGCTGCAAAGTACAATTGCTTCAGCATGGTATGCGCAAAGTCGGTATTGCCACGCTCGACCATCAGACAGTTAGTGTACTCCCGATCAGTGCGCAGATAAGCGAGATCATCTTCCGAACGCCCTTTACCTTCAAGCACTGCAGCATACGCATAGAGATGCCTGGCCTGACCAATCAAATCCAGCGCCATATTTGGCATGGATAGATCTTCTTCGAGCATTGGTGCATGGCCACACCATTCAGATAACCGGTGCCCGAGAATCAGGTGGTCATCGGCAATTTGCAGCACAGCCGCCTGTAAATGTTGCTGACTCTCCGCCACTACATATGCCCCACTTCGTCCGGAATATCATAGAAGCTCGGGTGGCGATAAATTTTGTCCGCTGCAGGATCAAAGTTCTCTGCGCTTTTATCCGGATCAGAGGCAAGAATATCTTCAGCGCGAACCACCCAGATTGAATTACCTTCTTCACGACGAGTGTATACATCACGTGCTGCCTGTAGCGCTAACTCACCATCAGCGGCATGCAGGCTCCCGACATGCTTGTGGTTCAAGCCATTGCGCGGCCGGATAAAAACTTCCCACAACGGCATCATCTTGCTATCACTCATGCTACATCCCTCAGGCGGCTGTCTTGGCGGCTGTTTTGGCATTACTCTGTTTTTCGGCGTGCGCGAGCGCTGCCTCACGCACCCATGCACCATCGTCCCAGGCCTTGCGTCTGGCATTAATGCGATCTTTGTTCATCATGCCGTGGCCTTTAACCACCTGCCAGAATTCATCCCAGTCGATCTCACCGAAATCATAACCACCCTGTCCGTTATTTTTTGTTTCATTCCAACGCAGGTTTTCATCAGGCATGGTCAGACCAATCAATTCAGCCTGCGGTACGGTGGCATCAACAAATTTCTGCCTCAGCTCATCATTAGTAAAGCGTTTAATTTTCCACGCCATTGACTGATCCGAATGCTGGCTGTCGGTATCTGAAGGACCAAACATCATTAGCGAGGGCCACCACCAGCGGTTTAATGCATCCTGCGCCATTGCTTTTTGTTCTTCAGTTCCTTCGGCCAGACTGCTTATCAATTCATAACCCTGCCGCTGGTGAAAACTTTCTTCTTTGCAGACCCGGATCATGGCTCTGGCATACGGACCATAAGAACACCGGCACAACGGCACCTGATTCATGATGGCAGCACCATCGACCAGCCAGCCAATAGCACCAATATCCGCCCAGGTCGGCGTCGGGTAATTAAATATCGACGAGTACTTGGCTTTGCCGCTCAGCAGTTCTTCGGTGAGTTGCTCGCGCGACACGCCTAACGTTTCCGCTGCAGAATACAAATACAACCCGTGGCCGCCTTCATCCTGCACTTTGGCAAGCAGAGCGACTTTGCGCCGGAGCGTCGGGGCGCGGGTAATCCAGTTTCCTTCGGGCAGCATGCCGACGATTTCTGAATGCGCATGTTGACTGATCATACGAATCAGCGTTTTCCTGTAAGCCGCAGGCATGGGATCGTTGGGCTCGATCTTTTCTTCCCGGTCTATGCGGGCCTGAAACGCCGCCAGAAACTCAGGCGTTTCTTCAGTTTCGGTGTTAGCACCTAGCAAACCCTGCGAGTACATAATCGCTCCACGGTGTTGACGAAAAAGAATATGTTACAGAAATTGATTACCAATGCAAATTCTGTAACATATAGCGACATTACGCCGTTTTGCTTGACACGGATCGATCCGGAGAGACTATTGAACCCTGTAACCTACGCCGTGGAAGACGATCTGGCGATCGTCACCATCGACCACCCGCCGGTCAATGCGATGTCACTTTCCGTTCGGGACGGGCTCGCACAGGCAATAGAAGCGGCCACCGCAGATGGCATGCACCAAGGCATTGTTCGCTGCAACGGACGTACATTTGTGGCCGGTGGCGATATCTCGGAGTTTGGTCATCCGCCACAGGAACCGCATCTGCCGGATGTTTACCAGCACCTGGAAGACAGCCCGATCACCTGGCTCGCCGCGATGCACGGTACTGTCCTCGGCGGTGGTTTTGAGCTTGCCATGGCCTGCGATTTTCGTATCGCCACTGCCAACACGCGCTTCGGTTTACCAGAGGTCACCCTTGGCCTGGTGCCGGGCGCTGGTGGCACGCAACGGCTACCTCGCCTGTTGGGAAAAGACATTAAGGGCATGGAACTGGCCATCGACTTATGCTGCAGCGGCCGTATGATCAGCGCATCAGAATTACTGGAAACCGGCGGCCTCGATGCCATCGTCAGTGAGTCTCTGGATAACGAAGCAAAGGCATTTTTTGAGAGCCCCACAGCCGAAAACGCACCTGTCGCTGTCAGCAAGCGATCCATGGCATCAGTGCCGGCAGATTTTTTTAGCACCCAAAAAGAAAAAGTACTGAAGGCGGCTCGCGGCGCCACAGCGCCACTGGACAACCTCGAAGCAATCGAATGGGCAACCCGTACAGACTTTGCACAAGGGCAACCACTCGAAAGGCAGCGTCACTTAACGCTGCGCAACAGCGATCAGTCCGTGGCGTTGCGGCATGCCTTTTTTGCGCAGCGCTCCGTCGCCAAACCCGCAGCTATTAAAGACGCAACTGCGCATTCTTTTCATACTATTGCGATAGTAGGCGGTGGATTAATGGGTTCGGGCATTGCCACCTCGTGTCTGCTGGCAGGTCTTGGCGTACGAATGATCGAAGTCAATCCGGACACCGGTTTACAGAATATCGATAAGTTACTGCAGGGTGCGGTCAAGCGCGGCAAACTCGATAATGATTCTTACCAAAGCGTGCTATCAAGATTCACCTGTAGCGATGACTATCGCATTGCCGCAGAGTGTGACATTGCCATAGAAGCCGTCTTTGAAGATCTGTCGGTTAAACAACAAGTATTCGCAAAGCTTGCACAGCACATGGGCGATGATGCCATCATCGCCACTAACACCTCTTATCTTAATCCGCTCGACATCGCACAATCTATAGACAACCCGGCACGCATCGTCGGGCTGCATTTCTTTTCTCCTGCACATGTCATGAAACTGCTTGAGATTGTACGAACGCCAAACACCTCTGCAGACGTCCTTGCCACCTCGTTTGCACTAGCCAAAAAACTCAAAAAAACCGGTGTGCTTGCAGGCATTTGCGACGGCTTCATAGGCAACCGCATGTTAGCCGCCTACCGACGCCAGGCAGACTACCTGCTGGCAGATGGTGCCTACCCCGAACAAATAGACAGCGCCATGCGTAGCTACGGCATGCCCATGGGCCCCTATGAACTGCAAGACCTCACCGGTTTACAAATCGGCTATGCCAATCGCAAGCGTCTCGCACCTGCACGTGATCCGTCAGAACGCTACATACCCATTGCGGATCAACTTTGTGAACTGGAAAGATTCGGACAACGCAGTGGTGCCGGCTGGTATTTGTACGAGGAAGGCAGCAGAAAACCAGTAACTGACCCGAAAGTTAACGATCTCATCAACCGCTATTCAGAGCTTCAGGGCATAACAAGAAAATCATTCGATGATTCAGACATTCAACAACGCATGATCGCAATACTGGCCAATGAAGGTGAACGCATACTGGAAGAAAAAATTGCAGAGCGCGCACTGGATATAGACATGGTAAAAATCCATGGTTATGGCTTTCCGCGCTGGCGCGGCGGCCCCATGCATGCTGCCTCACAAGCCGGTGACAGTAGCATTAAAGAAGCCTTACACCGGGTTACCACACAGAGCCCCGGCAGCTGGACTCTGGCAAAAAAGTATCTCTGAGCAATTATCCCATGCATAAAAACATCACCATTCCCGATGGCATAGTCAGCAGCTACCTCTGTGATCAGTGGGTTGCACCGGATAACAACGCACGAGTTATCCGTTCAGCCGTCACCGCAAAAGACATCGCTAAGGCCGGTAACAGCAGCATAGATACCGCAGCGATGTTAAACCATGCCAGAAAACAGGGCGGCCCGGCACTGCGTGAACTGACCTTTCATGACCGCGCCAAAAAACTCAAACAACTGGCAACTCATCTCAACGAACATACCAGCTATCTGACAGAACTGGCTTTTCATAGCGGTGCTACTGCGGCGGATTCTACAATAGATATTGACGGTGGAATTGCGACCGTATTTGTCTATGCCTCGAAAGGACGCAGAGAACTGCCTGACGACACATTGTGCACCGATGGCGAAGTCGAACAACTTTCACGCAAAGGCACCTTTGTCGGGCAACATGTTTATACCAGTAAGCCCGGTGTGGCAGTGCATATCAATGCATTTAATTTTCCAGTGTGGGGTATGCTTGAGAAACTGGCACCAACGTTACTCGCGGGTATGCCGGCCATCATTAAACCTGCCACCGCCACCAGCTATATCACCGAAGCCTGCTTCCGGTTGATGATAGACAGTGACATATTTCCACCCGGCAGCTTTCAGTTAATTTGCGGCGGCACCGGCAACCTGCTTAACGAATTATCTGCTCAGGATGTCGTTACCTTCACCGGCTCTGCAAACACAGCCAATCTGCTGCGATCAAACACGCACCTGTTAAACAATGCAGTTCCATTTAATGCAGAACAGGACAGCCTGAACGCCACACTACTCGGACCGGATATCACCGCAGATTCACCGGATTTCGATATCTTTGTCAATGAAGTCTTTAAAGAAATGACCGTAAAGTCCGGTCAGAAGTGTACAGCGATTCGTCGTGTGCTGGTGCCAACCCGTCTTATGGATGCCACCCAAGACGCACTTACTGCAAAGCTGTCAGCGCTCAACATTGGCGACCCGTCTCTCGCAGAGACAACCATGGGTGCGCTGGTATCGTCAGAGCAGAAAGAAAGTGTTATCGATGCCTGCAACCAGATCAGTACCTGCGCCAAACTAACATACGGTGACGCTACCCCAACACTGAACGACACGCAGATGAATGCAGGCGCGTTTGTCACGCCCATGCTGTATCACTGCGCAGACCCCGACAACGCCGCTGCCGTGCACGCGATTGAAGCGTTCGGTCCGGTTTCAACGTTAATGCCCTATCGTGACCTGCACCATGCCTGTGAACTACTGAACCGTGGCAACGGCAGTCTGGTGGCATCGGTGGTCACACAAGACGGTAGCGTTGCACGTGAAGTGACCAGTCGTTCTGCAGCATGGCATGGCCGGCTGTACTTTAACAACCTGCACTCAAACAAAGAATCAACCGGACACGGATCACCGCTGCCGCATATGGTGCACGGCGGGCCTGGCCGTGCCGGTGGCGGCGAAGAACTCGGTGGCGTTAGAGCGGTTAAACACTATATGCAAAGAACCGCCATTCAGGGATCACCTGATTTACTGCAATCAGTCACCGGCAACTATGTTGCAGGTGCTCCAACAGCTGAGCACAGCAAACATCCTTTCCGTAAACGATTTAGCGAACTCAACATTGGAGACACGCTGCACACCGGGTCACGCGAAATCACACTGGATGATATCGAACACTTTGCACACTTTACCGGTGACACTTTTTACGCACACATGGATGAAGAAGCCGCCGCCGCCAATCCGTTTTTCCCGGGCCGTGTTGCACATGGCTACCTGCTGCTTTCTTTTGCGGCGGGACTATTTGTCGATCCTGACCCGGGCCCGGTGCTTGCCAATACCGGATTGTCTGACCTTGCTTTCCAGAAACCGGTGTCCGCCGGAGACAGTATCTGCGTATCACTGACCGTACAAACAAAGAAAAAGCGCAATGAAGAATATGGCGAGGTACGCTGGCACGTCACATTGCACAACCAGAACGACGAGCAGGTAGCAAGCTATCAACTCCACACCATGAATGCACTGTAAAAGCTTGTGGTGTCAGATCGACTACAGCGCATCCTGACGCAATTGCGTGAAGACAACTCGCTAAAAACCTGGTCAGTCATCGTTACGCTGTTTGGTGATTCCATTGCACCAAGAGGGGGTGCAGTGGCGGCAAGCTCGGTTCAGGAAGTGATGGCCGCACTTGGCATTGGCAGTGGCGCGGTGCGCACGGCATTGTCAAGGTTGTGTAAAGACGGCTGGATGGAACGCACACGCCGTGGTCGCAGCAGCTACTATCGATTATCGGCAAGTGGTCTGCAGGAATTTGCAGCCGCAGCAACCACCATCTATCGCCCACCGGCCAGGCCATCTGACAACACGGAAGAAATGGTTATCATCGCCACTCACCCGGACCACAAACTTGACTCACACCTACGCGCGCAGGTCGTCCCGCTGCCTGGTATTGGATTGTATCTGGCACAGGCTGCTTTAGTTAAAACGGCTTCGTTGGCCAATGGCGAACATCTTGTTGCACGGCTTGAGAAAACCAGTCTGCCGGATTGGGTACGCCAGTATCTGATGCCAGAAAAAATGGCCGATAGATACCGCGCATTAACAGAAATGATTGACCAACTGGCAGATACCGACATTGCCAGCCCGCTGGAAGCGCTGGCGATACGCACACTGTTAATTCACGAATGGCGACGGCTGCGCCTGCGACATCCCGTTGCGAACCTTAGCGTGGCTCACACTCAAACCCCGGACAGCCTTTGCCATCAGCGCGTTGCAGATTTTTACCACGACCTCAATGATGCCGCAGAGAAATGGCTGGACACAGAAGCAAAGGGACCAAACGGCTCGTTGCCGGTTTCAGATATCGTAATTAATAGCCGTTTTCGCTAAACTGGCGTCGGCTCAATAGAGGATTCAGGTGTTGACCGCTGACGAACTCGCCAGGCGAAGTGCCGAAGCCATGTGGAACAATGACGATGCCAGTAAAAGCATTGGCATTTCCCTCGAAAGCGTGGCACCCGGCACCGCCACTGTCTCGATGAACGTCGAACCGCGGCATACCAACGGACACGATATCTGCCACGGCGGCTTTATTTTCACGCTTGCAGATACTGCATTTGCATTCGCCTGTAACAGCTACAATCAGGTGGCAGTAGCACAACACAATTCCATTACGTTTGTGGCACCCGGTAAACTCGGAGATAAGCTCACCGCGGTGGCCTCGGAAGTCAATCGCGGCAAACGTTCCGGCATTTACGACGCCACCGTGGTTAATCAGAACAATGAAATTATTGCGTTATTCAGAGGCAATTCGAGAACGCTTAACGCCACCGTGATCAACGACCCGCTGACACAACCAGACTCATAAACTTTAAACGGTGTGTACGCTGCGACACACTACCCAGTACACAGGATACCTGATGCAACACGCTTTCATTTGTGAAGGTTTAAGAACCCCTATCGGACGTTTCGGTGGCGCGCTGGCCGGCGTGCGCCCGGACACACTACTCGCAGATGTTATTCATTCACTCATCAACAATGTCGGCGCTCTTAATCCCGAATATATCGATGATGTGTATATCGGTTGTGCCAATCAGGCGGGAGAAGATAATCGCAACGTCGCGCGTATGGCGATATTGCTGGCTGGCCTGCCAGTCAGTGTTCCGGCAATGACCATCAACAGACTGTGCGGTTCCGGTCTCGACGCTGTTGGTATGGCTGCCAGATCTATTGCCGCAGGTGAAGCCGATGTGATCATTGCCGGTGGCGTTGAAAGCATGACCCGCGCACCGATGGTCATGCCAAAAGCCGAAACAGCGTTTTCCCGCAATGCCGAAATCTACGACACCACTATCGGCTGGCGTTTTGTTAATCCGGCATTACAAAACGCCTACGGCATTGACTCCATGCCGGAAACGGCAGAAAACGTTGCCACTGAATTCGGCATCATGCGTGAGGATCAGGATCTCTTCGCACACCGCTCACAAACACGCGCAGCGCAGGCAATTGAATCCGGCAGACTCGCCATGGAAATACAACCGGTAAAAATTATCCGCCATAAAAAAGACCCGGTGGTTTTTTCAACAGATGAACACCCAAGGGTTACCACGCTGGAAAAACTGGCGTCCCTTTCCACACCATTTAAAACGAATGGTTGCGTGACTGCAGGCAATGCATCCGGTGTTAATGACGGTGCAGCCGCTATTATTATTGCCTCAGAGAAAGCCGTGGAAAAATACAATCTCAATGCAAAGGCGCGTATTACCGGCATGGCCACAACCGGTGTAGAGCCGAGAATTATGGGTATTGGTCCGGCGCCGGCAACACAGAAACTGCTTGCCAGACAACAGCTGACCATTGGTGACATCGACATTATCGAACTCAATGAAGCATTTGCAGCGCAGGCGCTTGCGGTGACCAGAGAACTTGGCCTTCCGGACGATGCAGATCACGTAAACCCCAACGGAGGGGCCATAGCACTTGGCCACCCGCTCGGTATGTCCGGTGCGCGTCTGGCACTCACCGCAGCTTTTGAGCTGAAGCAACAAAAACTAAAACGTGCGCTTTGTGCGATGTGCATCGGTGTAGGGCAAGGCATCGCATTAACAATGGAACGCGCATCATGACAGATTATCCTGAATTCGATGACCCGAGAGCGCGGCCTCGCTACGTCGGACTGCCCACCTTTTTACGCGCCCCCTATCGTGAAGACATGTCAGATACCGATGTCGGTATTATCGGTGTTCCTTACGACGGCGGTGTTACCAGCCGACCGGGCGCACGTCATGGACCAAGAGAAGTACGCAATCAGTCCACACTGCTGCGTATGAAAAACCAGACAACAGGTCTTGCACCACACGATCTGTGTCGGGTTTCAGATATCGGTGATGCATGGGTGCCTTCACCTTTTGAACTAGAGAGAAGCCACAAATCCATACAAGACACCTTCGATCAGGTTGTGAGCAATGGCATCGTGCCGGTGGCAGTCGGTGGCGACCATTCTGTGTCTCTGCCAATCTTAAGAGCCCTTGCTGCAGAAGCACCGGTTGGCATGGTGCATATCGATGCACACTGCGATACCGGTGACGACTACATGGGTTCAAAGTTTCATCATGGCGCACCGTTTAGCAGAGCGGTAGAGGAAGGACTACTCGACCCGAAGCGAACCATACAAATCGGTATTCGCGGGTCATTAAATGATCTGGATCTTTGGAAGTTCAGTCACGACAGCGGCATGCGCGTTGTGTACATGCACGACTTCCATGCAATGGGTATGCAGAGCGTCATCGAAGAAATTCATCGAGTCACTGGCGGTGGCAAGGTTTATATAAGCTTTGATATCGACAGCCTCGACCCTGCATTTGCACCGGGCACCGGCACACCTGAAATTGGCGGGTTATCGACGCTTGAAGCACAACAGCTGATTCGCGGTTGCAGCGGTCTGGATATTATCGGCGCCGATATGGTCGAGGTAGCGCCACCGTTTGACCCTGCGGGCACCACCGCCCTCGCAGGTGCCGGAATATTGTTTGAGCTGTTATGCGTTGTATGCGAGAGCGTTAACCGCAACCAAACTTAACGCAATAGGTCTGTTTTAACGCACTCGCGGTAGTAGCTTATAACTATACCGCTTCACGACACAGCGCATGACACAGGCAGTGAACCCCGCCACCACCAAGTGTAAACATAGACATATCCGGATCATAAACTTCAAAACCCAATGAACGCATGTTTGCGTTCAGTTCGGTTGCACCTTTCATCGACAGCACTTTGTTGTTGCCAAGCGCTACCAGATTAACGCCCAGATCACGAGCTTCGCGATACGGCACATCAACAAATTCAAATTGCCAGTCCCGCAGTTGTTTAACCACCCAGGGCTCAAGTGCATCCGTGCAGGCAACCAGTAGCTTTTCGGCCAGTGGTACGACCAGTCCATCCATGTGCACAAACTCACGACTGATGGGAGCAGTTACGGCTTCCCACCCTTCTGCTCTGACAAACTCAGCTACCTGTTCGGAGCCTTCTTTTTCAGATCGCTCTCCACAGTAGCCAATCAGTACCTTGCCAGGCTCGAGGATAACGAAGTCACCACCCTCAAAGTGACCAGCGGTTGCATACTTCCAGATGGGGATATCATTGTTTTGATAAAAACTTATTGCGGTAACGTAGTCAGCGCGCCTGACCTTAAGCTGCATGTGACAAATAAGCGCACCCCATGGAGTCATCGCCGAGCTGTCGCGGGCAAAAAAATTCCGATGTAATACCGGGTCAGATTCAAGATAGTGGCACTTCACGCCGTTAGTCTCATATATAGAAACCATTTCTGCATGCTGCGCCATCGCCGTCTGGAGATCGAACTTCACCCCTGTTTTGTGCGCATTGTTCAGGGTTCTGGCAATCAGCGGTCCGGCCTCAACCCATTGAAAAAACTCAGGCACGCCCAGCAGCACATCTGTCAATGGCGCATAATCGTTATTGATCCCCCAGCGATGGGAAACTGCAGAATTTTCAGTGTTCATGAGGGATTTCTCCGGCGTAGAAGCAGCAATTTTGACTGACAATCATTGACATAGCCATCTGGAATACAGTTACCAGACGGCAGTCGCTCAGGTAACTATTCACTGGGCAGTGACCAATAATCTCGAGGTAATTGTTGGATTCAAAGGCATTCCATGCAAAGAAAATCGCAAAAAATGGTTTAGTGCCCAACAGTAAGCCCCGAACGTGTAATCTCAACTATACTCGGTAGACGTCTCTTTCCGACCACAAGGAATTTTCATGAGTAGCCCAAACACGCTTTTTATTCTGTCAAAGCACGGACTGAAGCTTATCGATAAGAAGGGCATCTGCGAATCCAGCATGTGGGCCTTATCCGATGAAGAAGAAACAATGAAGTACCTTTCGTTGCATCGCTCAAAATCGGACAGAGCTTTCAAAGGTGGCGAAATCCTAGGCGTTCGTGAAGCAACCGATGAAGAAATCATCGAACATCACAAAGCACTGGATAAGAGCGATCCGGAAAGCGCACCGGAAAAAACCAAAAGCCGTAAAATAATTACTTTCCAGATTGATCGCGGGTGGCACGCACTGTGGCCCGAAGAAGCACGCAAGAATCCGATGGCCCATAAAGGTACCGGACATGTTGCTTATGAAACAGAAACCGAATAAGGCTCTATAAAACCGCTACAAACAAGGTGCTTTTTACGGTAAACCTCTACAGAAATGCTGGTAGAAGGGCACTTGAAAACGGTTGCATGAGTCAAAATAAGGCAATTTTTGGAATTATTTTCGTGCCCCGTAGCAGTACGGTGAGACTTTCTCAAAGCAAGGCCTGGTAACACTTTCAATAGCTTTTCAATGGATTTGGCAACCATTTATGTAACCAATGTTTAAATAGGGACTAACACTTCACGATTTATCTGTTATCTTACTCATGGATATGTTACGTCCATAGTTAAGCAAAATATCAGGAATTGAAAGCAACATGAGTAAAGGTACGGTCAAGTGGTTCAACGCAGACAAGGGTTATGGATTCATCACCCCTGAAGACGGCGGAAAAGATCTGTTTGTTCATCACTCTGAAATACAAGCTGGCGGCGGATTCGCCACTTTGAATGATGGTCAGGCAGTTGAGTTTGAAGTTGGCGAAGGGCAAAAAGGCCCATGCGCTACTAACGTTGTAGCACTCTAAGTCCGGAAAGAGTTGAATACACAGGGAGACTTCTGCAGTCTCCCTGCTTTAATTTGTGAAGTGGCCGCACTGGCCACCATTCCACCAGGCAGCAATTCTGCACACGCCTGACCAATCAGCACCAGATTTAATCACGGTTCCATTTCTCGATCCCGGCGAGCTTTCCGTGTAAAGCCACGCTGTACGACAATCGTGACCAATCCACTTGCACCAGCAATAAATAGTAAACTCCTCCACATGCCACTGCACGTGAGAGAACTATGCTGACCCTTGTCGCTGGATTAATACTCTGGACAGCAGCGCACCTGCTCAGAAGCTGTGCCCCTGATTTCAGAGCATCACTGCAAAACAAGCTGGGCAATGGCGCCAAAGGCCTCATGGCAGTCATCATTTTGATCTCCCTGGCCATGATGATCATCGGTTATCGAAGCGCCAGCTTTGTCCACATCTGGTCCCCACCGTTCTGGCTGGTCTACGTGAACAACGCACTCATGATAGTTGCGCTGTATATGTATATGACCACAGCAACCAAACCAGGCACTGCGTTTGTCTTTGGCAATTTAAACAACCCGCAATTGACCGGCTTTAAGGTTTGGGCACTGGCACATCTACTGGTCAATGGTGATCTCGCATCGATTTTGCTGTTCGGCGGGCTATTGGTCTGGGCGGTACTGCAGATCATCACGTCAAGGCGTGTGGAGTCACTGGTCAACCGGGACAGCGCCCCCATCAGCTCGCCTTGGATACACCTCGCCCTGATTGTCGCAATACTGATCGGGATCACGCTTGTACACAACTGGCTCGGCGTTTATCCGTTTGCTGCCTGGGTTTTTTAGTTGTTATGTGCTGCCAACACTTGCAGCAAGACAAGTCTCAATCAACCGTTCTGTGTAGTCCGGATCTATCCACCGAAACACAGCTGTTATCCGGCTTATCGGATCGTGCCAGACCAGCTGCCCGCCAATACCCATGGCAAAGTAGCTGTCGGGTGAGGCTGCTTTACTGACGACGTTGTTGGTATTGAGCCAGAAAAAGCCGCCGTACCAGGGAGCAATCCTGCAAGGCGCGAGTATTTCATTAATCCAGGTAGTGCTCAGCAATTGACTGCCCTGCCAGACACCCTTATCCAGCATCAGCTTTGCAAGCAGCAATTGATCACTGGCCGAGATCACCATTCCACCACCCCAGTGGCCACCGCCAGGGACACTTTGAATTTTTTCACCATTGCCCAAGTCCACCCAGCTGTTGTCATAGCCGTGCCAGTGCCACGAATTGCTGGTCCCCAATGGCTGCATAAAGTGCCGGGCAAAGATCTCCGGTAACGGCTTTCCAAAGAGCCGCATCAGTACAAGTGAAAACTGATTTATTCTGACATCGTTATATTCCCAGTGCGTACCGGGTGCAGACAGATTGCGTCGCTGCCCTTTACTCCGACCACTACCTGCCGGCTGCATGCTTACTGTTCGATAGTGATCTACCTGATCCGGTACACCGAAACACTCACCGGACCATTCACTGGTAAAATTCAGAAAGTGCCGCCAGGTAATCGCTTTATTATGATTATCAGTAAAGCCTTCAGTGGTAACGCGGCGGTTGGCAAGTGTGATTGCCACAGGTTCATCAAGATCACTGATTAACCCCTGATCAAAAGCAATACCTGCCACCATGGCCAGGTAGGATTTGGTGACACTAAACGTCATATCGGCACAATCAGTATCACCCCACTGACACGTGATGCGGCCATCAACCGCTACAAGTCCACACGTATCACCTCGATCAAAAACCGGCCCGAGCAGTCGATTATGCGGCGGTGTGTCCAGATGATGAATGCCCCACTCACCTTCGGTGGGCGTTTTTGACCAGCGACAGGCATGTTGTGTCGCAAGATCGATCAGCGCTTGCCAGCTATTGTCCATTTACCAGCTCACTTAGTAAGCACTGCCTTCTGCAGTGTCAGCGCTTAAACCAAGTAACTCACGCGCTTTACTCAAACTGGCAGACGCTGCAAGCTCCATATAACGCGCCTCGCTATTCAGCGTACACAGGTTAAACCCCCAGCCTATTGCCATTGCAGCGTATTCCGGACTGCCGCAGTGTAAGCAAGATGCAATACCCGCAGATTTTGTCGCAGCCAGAATCTTTTTAATGGCATCAATCATTTCCGGTTCCTGCCGGTCCATACCGGGTGCCAGCCTGCCCTCACTGAGCCCCAGTGTCAGATCGGCCGGGCCAATATAAATACCATCAATTCCCGGTGTTGATACAATTTCATCCAGGTTGGACATTGCCTCGGCCGTTTCAATCATGGCAATGCACAGCACTTCATCATTGGCATGTTTAAAGTAATCCTTTCCTGCCGGATACACAGCCCGTGTCGGTCCAAAGCTACGCGTACCAAGTGGCGGATAACGCATATACGAAACCAGCGCTTCTGCTTGCTGACGGTTGTTTATCATTGGACAAATGATGCCGTATGCTCCTGCGTCCATGGACTTCATTATTGCCCCGGGGTCAAGCCACGGTACGCGCACCAGCGGTGTTACATCGTAGGCGGCAATGGCCTGTAACATCTGCAGCGAGTCGCTATAGCCAATGGCGCCATGCTGCGTGTCAATCACGACACTGTCGAATCCCTGCGACGCCATGACTTCAGCCGAGAATCCGTTAGGAATAGAAAGCCAGCAATTTAACGTGGGCTCACCGGCCTGCCATTTTCGTTTAAGTTGATTTGGTTTCATGCTTTTTTCCGTCTGCCTTTTGGCAGTCTATCAAAACTCTTGTTCACTACCACAAGTAACATCCGCACGCGACACTCTCTGACCTGCGGGCTGTATTCCTGACAGATGTTGCTATGCTCCGGATTCGTTCCCCGAGTATCGCCGTTGAAGCACAGTTCCGCACCAATGCAGTTACCACTGTGACCGGCATGATACTCGGTTTGATCGGCGCAGTACTTATCGGCGCATCAGACTGTATTGCACGGGTTACCACACAACGCGTATCCAACAGCGTTTTGATACTTGCCATCATGGCGATATCTTCGCTATTGCTGACGATCTGGCTAACAGCTACCTCTGACTTTCCGCCATTTCAGTTATGGGCGTGGCTGGCTTCGGCATTGAGTGGGGCACTGAACGTTATTGCGCTGTACCTGCTTTACCTCGCACTCGCACGCGGGCCTGTCGCAGTGGCCTCACCTGCCGCCTCAACTTTCGCGGTCATTCTGGTCATCATGAATGCGCTTTCCGGTGAGCCGTGGACCATGCTTCAGGGGTTCGCTATTGTGCTGGTGTTTGCCGGTGTATCCATGTTGTCGCGACAGGCACCAGGCACAGATACCGCTAATAGCAGCAGTTATTCAACGGAATGGCTACAAAAAACGGCTGTATTGGGGCTTGGTGCAGCACTGGCAATTGCGTTGCGTATGTTTCTGGCACAAGAGGCAACCGCTGAACTCGGTGCACTGCACGGGTTGTATCTCAACCGTCTGTTTGCCATGGCCGCCTGTGCCATATTGCTGATAGCGCAACTGGCGTTTTCTCAAACGTTACAAGTTCCGCATGACGCCGCCACCATAAAACTGGTGGTCGCTCAGTCACTACTGGAAATGTCTGCGCTGGGGGTATTCCTCGCCGGTTCATTCTACGGCGGCCGGGTTTCAGCCGGTATAGGATTTTCTGCATTTGCTGCAGCCGCAGTGATTATTGCAAGAATATTTCTGGGTGAAATGATTGGCTGGTGGCGGGCTTTGTGGATATCCGTGATCGGACTGGGCGTTATTCTGGCTATCGTCGGCAGCCCGCCTTAACAGCGTTAGGAAAATCTCACTTTCGACTTCTGATCGCCGCGAGCTTTTCAGCAATCTGTTTTTCCAATCCACGATCGACCGGTTCGTAAAACTGCTGGCTGGCTGTGCCATCGGGAAAGTAAGTTTGCCCGGCTGCCAGTCCATCACTTTCATCGTGATCGTATCGATACTCATTTCCGTAGCCAAGATCTTTCATGAATCCAGTGGGTGCATTGCGAAGGTGTACCGGTACTTCAAGGTTGCCGGTTTGCCGCACAAATTTGGTCGCAGCACCGTACGCACGATACGCCGCATTGCTTTTTGCGGTGCTGGCCAGGTACAAAACAGCCTGAGCAATGGCAAGCTCCCCTTCCGGGCTGCCAAGCCGCTCGAACACATTCCATGCATCCAGTGACAGCTGCAGCGCGCGCGGATCAGCGTTACCGATATCTTCACTGGCCATACGCACGACTCGTCTTGCAATATAGTGCGGGTCACAACCTCCATCGAGCATACGACAAAGCCAGTACAACGCTGCATCCGGATCACTGCCACGCACCGATTTATGCATTGCAGAAATCTGCTCGTAGAAAATATCACCACCTTTATCAAAATAACGCAGTGAATCGCGAGTCACTTCGGCAACATGCGACTGCGCAATCAGCCGACTTCCATCTGGCTGTTCATCGCAAATATCCGACGCAAGTTCCAACAACACCAGACTTCGCCTGGCATCACCATCAGCCGCTGCGGCCAGTTGTGCAATGACATCATCAGCTGCACTAATGTTTAATTCCCCCAGACCTTTCTCCGGGTCTGCCAACGCACGACGAATGATATGTTCTATGTCTGGCGCTTCGAGTTGCTTCAATACGTAAACACGCACTCTGGAAAGCAACGCATTATTCAACGCGAATGACGGGTTTTCAGTCGTCGCGCCGACAAAGTAAAAAGTTCCATCTTCAATGTGTGGCAGAAAAGCATCCTGTTGTGCCTTGTTAAATCGATGTACTTCATCGACAAACAACACGGTTCGCACACCGCTGGACTGAAAATTTTCCCGCGCCGTGGCCACTGCTTCACGAATATCCTTCACACCCGCCAGCACCGCAGACAAACTGATAAAAGAGGCATCACACTGAATTGCCAGCATACGGGCCAGTGTGGTTTTGCCAGTACCGGGTGGCCCCCAGAAAATCATCGAATGCAGAAGCTGTTTATCGATAGCGCGCCGCAGCGTACTGTCGGCCCCAAGCAAATGCGTTTGTCCGGCAAACGTTTCAAGTGAGGTCGGCCGCATACGATCGGCCAGTGGTGCTGTCGGAGCGGTAGATTCAAGCAGTGAGAATTGTTCCGACATAACTGCCGCTATTCGGCCGGCACCTTAATCGTTTCTATCACTTCCAGTGTAATCTCGCTTTCAGACTCTTCAAGCGGCAGTGTCTCCGCAATACCGGGGGCATCATCAGGGACTTCCTGCAGTGTCTCCGGTGCGGCGTCCTGCAATACATCTTCTGCACTGACTGGTTCAGGCGTGTCTGATTCCGCTTCAGGCTGAACTTCTGCTTCTAAAAGTTCGTTATCAATATTGTTCTCTACCGGTGTAGATTCTACCGATGCTTCATTAGTGTTCAGAGATTCTGTCGTGTCCGGAGCTTCTTGCGCGACAGGTGGTGCGACACCGGCTTCGCCTACCACATCAACCCCTTCCGGCAACGTAAACTGAAACTGATCAGCAGAGAACGGCGCATTCTTTTTAAAGTTATTAAAGCGTATCTGGGTGGCCTGCTCAAAATTGTCACGCAGTTCCATCGCACGCAAACCGGTGTTATCCAGTGCAATAAACACCTGATTAAAATCGGTGTCTTTCACTAGCGGCTCCAGCTGAAACCACTGCAGGCCATCTCTGTCACCGAGTTCTTTAATAGTAAACTCACTTTCAATTTCGCGTTGTCCGCTCAGCAACCCGATTGGCGCACTGCCAAGGGTCGTGGCCTGTGGTTGCATGGTGACCTGGGCGATGTCTTCGTCGTATACCCATAGCGTCAGGCCGTCGGCAACAATCACCTGACGAATAGGCTCGTCATAGGTCCAGCGGAATTTTCCCGGTCGCATCAACTCGACCTGCCCTTTGCTTTCCTGCAGTACCACAGAATCACTGTCGTAGACAGTCTGGGTAAAATCTGCACTAAACGAGTACATCGAGTTACTGAAGTCCAGCAGTGCCTGAGCCGCGAGCCCGACCTGACTGAACAGCAAAAGCCCAATGGCGCAAAGTAATCTCATTGTAAAGTCCTGGCTTTAAAGGGGTTAGAGATCGACCGGGGGTGCCGCGATCACCTCTCTGGAACCGTTGTGCTGTACCGCACTCACCACACCGGCGGCTTCCATGTCTTCAACAATTCTGGCAGCACGGTTGTAACCGATTCTTAATCGTCGCTGCACATAGGATATGGAGGCTTTACGTGATTCTGTCACGATAGCCACCGCCTGATCATACAATGCATCTTGCTCGCCATCAGCATCACCACCTTCACTCGCAAGGCCTGGTAACGGCAGCGTGGTTTCCTGCAGTATTTCATCAACATAAACAGCAGTACCCGACTCTTTTAACCAGCTCACCACGCTGTGTACTTCATGGTCGTCGACAAAAGCGCCATGTACCCGCTCCGGGTGTGCGGTGCCGGGTGGCAGAAACAGCATGTCACCATGACCTAACAACGCTTCAGCACCACCCTGATCAATAATCGTGCGAGAGTCTATTCTGGACGAAACCTGAAATGCCATGCGCGTTGGAATATTGGCTTTGATTAAACCGGTTATCACATCAACTGACGGGCGTTGTGTCGCCAACACCAGATGTATTCCGGCTGCACGCGCCTTTTGTGCAATACGTGCAATCAGCTCTTCCACTTTTTTACCCACCACCATCATCATGTCGGCAAATTCATCAACCACCACCACAATAAACGGCAGCGTTTCCAGTTCCGGTGCCGGCAGGGAGGGATCAAACGCTTCTTCTGGTTTATACAACGGATCGCGAAGGGGTTCACCAGCAGCGATAGCGGCATTTACTTTTTTATTAAAGCCCGCAATGTTGCGAACACCCAAAGAAGCCATCAATCGGTAGCGGCGCTCCATTTCACCAACACACCAGCGCAGCGCATTGGCCGCTTCTTTCATGTCTGTGACCACCGGTGCCAACAAGTGTGGAATTCCCTCGTACACATTCAGTTCGAGCATTTTCGGATCGATAAGAATCAACCGCACCTGATCAGCGGTTGCCTTATACAGCAGACTAATCAACATTGAATTAACCGCCACTGACTTACCGGAACCGGTGGTACCCGCCACCAGCAAGTGCGGCATTTTGGCCAGATCCGAAACCACCGGCAGCCCACTGATATCTTTACCCAGCGCAATCGCTAGCGGTGATTTGTGTTCCTGATAGATTTTGGACTGCAGAATTTCCGTCAGTTGCACAATCTCTCTGTCTTCGTTCGGAATTTCAAGACCGATTGTGGGTTTACCGGCAATCACCTCAACCACTCGCACGCTCATTACTGACAATGAGCGTGCAATATCTTTGGCAAGATTCGTAATCTTGCTGACCTTAACGCCGGGTGCCGGCATGGCTTCAAAACGCGTAATCACCGGGCCCGGGTGCACTGCGACCACCTCGATCACGACGTTAAACTCGGCCAGCTTGGTTTCGAGCAGCCGTGAAAGGTGCTCAAGTGATTCTTCCGAATAACCGACCCGCGCAGACTCTATCTCGTCGAGCAGGTTGACCGGCGGTATTTCACCGGTGGTTTGCGACTTATTGATCTTGCCGCTTTCGAATAGCTGAAACTGCTTTTCTTCTTTAACCGGTGCCACAGGTGCAGGCGTGGCCGGTCGTTGCGAGATACTGATTTTGCGTGACTCTGCCTCAGCCCCCACACCCGTTTCCGCCGCAGCGTCTGCCGGCTTCGCCGCGGCGTCGGCAGATACCGGCGGCACGATCAGCGGATCTTTCTTTTCGGTTTTACCTTCTGCAGACTTTTTATTGGGTGTATAGATCGGCGGTGGTGCGACCTCGGTCAGGTCCTGCGCCGCCAGCGCTTCAGTTCGCTGCTGCGCCATACGCTGTCGGCGCGCTTCACGGTAAGTCCAGTAATCACCTATTCGCTCAGCGGTAGACAACGCCCACGTCTTACAAGCGCGTGCACCCTGCAAAGTGGTCATGCCGATTTTTTCAATAATCGTCGCCCACGATACTCCGGTAATGAAGGTGATCGACCCCAGAAAGAAGGCCAGCAAAATCATGGTTGTGCCAAGAGGGTTGATCACATCGACCATATTGCCGGCGACCCACGTGCCCAGCACACCGCCGCCACCCGTACCGATGGGCAAGTCTCCACGATGCACAAACATATGCAGATCAGCCAGGCCGCAAGCAGTGACCAGCAGCGCCACTAACCCGCCGATTCGCGCGATGATCAGCACCGGCGCAGTAAACTCGCGACTGTCGCGGAATGCATTCCAGCCAATCACCATCAACGCTACCGGTACCAGATAAGCAACGTACCCAAACAAAAACATCACAATGTCGGCAAACCAGGCGCCAAAAATACCGCATGCATTACGCACCTGCCCATAGCCCCCCGTATGCGACCAACTCGGATCACCGACGTGAAAGGTCAGCAGTGCTATCAGCATGAGAATCGATACCACAGCCACCAGAATGGCCAGTACTTCACGAAGCCCCCGACGCACCAGCGCCATTGCCCGGGCCGAAAGCTCGGCATCCATTGGCGTCTTGATAGACCGGCCGTTAAAACGTGGCCGTGGCAGCGCACTACCACCAGCAGCAGTGGGCGACTTTTTACTGCGGGCAGCCGGCTTCTTTGACGCCGCCTTTTTGGTGGCTTTGGCTTTACTTACGGCAGCTTTGCGAGTTCGCGGGGTAGCGGCTCGACCAGCCTTGGAAGTTGCTGCTTTGGAAGTCAAGAATCGTCCGATCTGTTCTGGTTATGGGGCTGGATTTCTCTGGCTTATTGCAAACTCTCTAACAGGGCCGTGCAGAACTCGAGACCCCTTGGGTTGTCCCACTCACCGCACTACATTCGTTTGTTACAATGAACGCCGGACCAACCATCTTAAATCTATCCTTCCCGCGTACAAAGCGGCGTGGTTAGATTGTCATGTATTTCACCCTCTTCGGAAGCATTACACCACCATGAGCGAAACCAAGCACTGTAAACTATTGATTTTAGGGTCCGGGCCAGCCGGTTATACCGCAGCGGTCTATGCCGCCAGAGCCAACCTGCAGCCCGTGCTGATCACCGGTATCGAACAGGGCGGGCAGCTCATGACAACCACCGATGTCGACAACTGGCCGGCCGACAACGATGGCGTGCAGGGTCCGGCACTCATGGAGCGTTTTCGCAAACACGCCGAACGCTTCGAAACAGAACTGGTGTTCGACCACATCCACACGGTCGATCTCAAGCAAAAGCCTTTTACGCTCACCGGTGATTCCGGAATCTATACCTGCGATGCACTGATTATTTCCACCGGTGCCAGCGCACGCTATCTGGGACTGCCATCTGAAGAGGCGTTTAAGGGCAAAGGCGTTTCAGCCTGCGCCACATGTGACGGCTTTTTCTACAAAGGAAAGCGCGTTGCGGTAATCGGTGGTGGCAACACTGCCGTTGAAGAAGCACTTTATTTATCCAACATTGCCTCTGAAGTGGTGGTGGTACACCGCCGTGACGAGCTGCGCGCCGAAAAGATTATGCAAAAGCATCTGGCAGAAAAAGCCAGTGACGGCAAAGTTGTCATGAAATGGAACAACACGCTTGAAGAAGTACTGGGGGATGATATGGGCGTCACCGGTATGCAAATTAAAAGCACCACAGACGGCAGCACCGAAGACATTGATCTGCACGGTATTTTCATTGCCATTGGCCATACACCCAACACCGGTATATTCGAAGGCCAGCTGGACATGGCCGGTGGCTACATCAAAGTGAAAAGCGGCTCTGACGGCAACGCTACTGCTACCAGTGTTGAAGGCGTTTTTGCCGCTGGTGATGTAATGGACCATATTTACCGACAGGCAATCACCTCTGCGGGCTCCGGTTGCATGGCCGCACTCGATGCCGAAAAGTATCTTGATGCACTTGGATCCTGATTCTCACTAGTGCAAATAGAAACCTGTGATTCGCTGGCCGATATCGACGCCGGCGAATGGAATGCACTTGGCGATGGAAGCAATCCGTTTGTCCGCCATGAATTTCTGTCTGCGCTCGAAACCAATGGTTGCGTAGCAGCGGAATTCGGCTGGCATGCATTTCACCTGCTGCTGCGCAATGATAATAAAGAACTGATTGCGGCCGCGCCTGCGTATCTCAAAACAAACTCATACGGTGAGTTTGTTTTTGACTGGGCGTGGGCAGAAGCCTATGAGCGCGCAGGAGGTGAGTATTATCCAAAACTCATTTGTGCGGTACCTTTTACACCCGCCACAGGCCCGCGACTGCTGATTAAAGCAGAGCAGGATAAAAAAGAATGCAGCACGCTGTTAGCCAACGCTGCCATGGCCATTGTTAAGCAACAAAACTGGTCTGGAGTGCACTGGTTGTTTCCGCTTGAGCACGAAGCAAAAGCGATGACCGAAAAAGACTATATGTTGCGCATTGGTTGTCAGTACATTTGGACCAACCACACCTACAGCGACTTTGAAGATTTCCTGTCGCACTGTACCGCCAGAAAGCGAAAGAAAATGCGGCGTGAAAGAAAGCACGTCGCAGAACAGAACATTCAATTGCAACTGATGCACGGCAACGAGTTGACAGAAAAAGACTGGAAACAGGTGACCGGTTTCTATCTTGATACGTTTAACAGAAAGTGGGGCACCCCGACGCTCAACGCAAAGTTTTTTACCGAGATTGGTCACACCATGGGTGAAAACGTGATTGTGGTGTTCGCCTCTCACAATGAACAGCGAGTTGCCTGTTCGGTCATGCTCAAGGGTACCGATACACTCTATGGCAGGTACTGGGGCTGCACTGATGACTTTCACAGCCTGCACTTTGAGGCCTGCTACTATCAGGGCATTGACTACTGCATAGAGCACGGTCTGAAACGATTTGAACCCGGTGCACAGGGAGAACACAAAATCGGCAGAGGCTTCAAACCGACGCTCACCTGGTCTACGCATTATTTAACTAACGATAGTTTTCGCGATGCAGTAAAACAGTTTCTTGATCAGGAGCGACCGATGATGCGGGAACACTGTCAGAAGCTACATGATCTGCTACCTTTTAAGCAGACCGATGACCCCAGCAATCAGTAACCAAAACCACTCGCGAGAATCACTGCAACAATGAGATCACCGATTCCATTTCTGGATGCCGACGACGATCTCACCCCTTTCCCGCATGCAGACAATGCCATGAATGAGCCAAACGGCTTGCTAATGGCAGGTGCTAATCTAAAACCAGCGCGTCTGCTGCAGGCCTACCGTAACGGTATCTTTCCATGGTATTCCGAAGGGGAACCCATACTGTGGTGGTCTCCCGATCCGCGTTGCATTATCTGGCCGGATCAGCTCAAGGTCAGCCGCAGTCTGCGCAAAACAATAAAAAAACAGAAGTTTACTATCAGCCATAGCCAGGCATTTGAAAGCGTGGTCAGTCACTGCAGCAAACCACGCCCGGGTGCCGACGGCACCTGGATTACCAATGATATGAAAGCGGCTTATTGTACGCTGGCAAACGGCGGGTATGCAGAATCAATTGAGGTCTGGTGCGAAGATGAACTGGCAGGCGGATTGTACGGTGTCATTGTCGGACGAGTGTTTGTAGGCGAGTCAATGTTCAGTAAAGAGCCGGATGCTTCAAAGGTAGCACTCGTGGCACTGGCCGCTGACGAACGCTTTGCAATGATTGACTGTCAGTTGCCGACGGAACACTTACTATCGATGGGTGCAATCAGTGTCAGCCGTAACGATTACCTGACAGCACTGGCCA
Source organism: uncultured Granulosicoccaceae bacterium (assembly GCA_937931165.1). Classification (GTDB taxonomy): domain Bacteria; phylum Pseudomonadota; class Gammaproteobacteria; order Granulosicoccales; family Granulosicoccaceae. The sequence continues at coordinate 36,719 of CALHCI010000009.1, read as the reverse complement.
CCCTGGGCAAATAATACTTTGGGCAAATAGCCCAACAGGTACCCCCAGGCAACCACGTGCTTGAAAGGTAGACTGGCGTCACTTAGTATCTCGTACAGCGCGCACTGTAAGAAGTTTAACTTTCATCTCAAGTAACCGGATTAACCAAGTGTCGACAGGTAAAACAAAGAAACGCAAGGAAAGCCGGATCGGTAATCGATGGATAGGTGTAGACCTGGACGGCACACTGGCGCAATGGGACGGCTGGAAAGGACACGAGCACATCGGAGCACCTGTCCCCGCCATGTTAGAACGGGTAAAACGCTGGGTAAAAATGGATATTGAAGTACGTATCTTTACCGCACGTGCATCCGTACCTGAACACATTGAAGCCGTTGAAAAATGGTTGGAAAAAAACGGTCTTGCCGGTTTGAGAGTCACCAATGAAAAAGACTACCGCATGCTACAACTGTGGGATGACCGTTGCGTACAGGTGGTACCTAACACTGGCGAACTCATCAAAAATGCACATTGGGTAGAACCAGCACAATCAGTGGTCGAAACGGCCACCACCGGCCCAATTAATACCACCTCTGGCAATACTGCATCTGACAGCGACGGTAATTCCTGAGTACCATGACCAATACGGTTCTGGCACAACTCAACATAGCCAAACTGCGATTTGAGCTGGACTCGCCAGAGCTATCTGAATTTGTTGCCAACCTCGATCGCATCAATCAACTGGCCGAGAGCACAGAAGGTTTTATCTGGCGATTCCTTGGAGATAAACCGGCAGAGGCAGAAGTCTTCGGTAACGGGATCATAGTCAACCTAAGTACATGGACAGACATTAAATCGCTGCACCAGTTTGTCTACCGGTCAGACCATAAGGCCATTATGCGAAAACGTGAACACTGGTTTGAGCCAATGGAAATCTATAACGTACTGTGGTGGCAACCTGCAAACCAACATCCACCGCTTGACGAGGCAAAAGTCAGACTGACACATCTGGCAGAAAACGGATCGGGGCCACAGGCATTTACATTCAGAAACCAGTGGCCGGCACCTTAGGTCAGGCACTTTCAATCAATTAGCAGTGCTCCAGAATATTCACAGCTTTTCCCAGCGGGTCCTGCACGATAAATCTTCTGACGCCCCACGGTTCTTCCGTGAGTTCGTACAGCAACTTCAGACCGGCTTTATTAACTCTGGCATAGATCTCGTCGAGATTGTCTACCTCAATTGAAATATCCGGCAGTGATGCACCTGAGCCGCCGCTTGACGCAATATTTATTTGAGGTGTCATTTGACCAGTAGCTGCGTAAGTGACTATCCAGCTTTGATCCATCACCACTTCAAGATCGAGAATTTCACGATAGAACTGGTCAGCACTGCTAACTGACTCTGTTCCTAAATTGGGAACAATTCTTAGTACCGCCATAAACGCACCCCGCTCTTTCTGACAGACTCACTGTAGCAGTCAGTTCAATCATATTAAAGAAGGATCACAGTGTAAGCAGGCGATCTACTCAAGCGTTGTACGACCACCTTGCGGGCGCTGCGACTCATGTAATCGCTGTAGAACACCACTTTCGCAATCACCGCAAACCGTCATTAAGCACTGCATAGAAGCACCGTCACTGGCCCAGCCCTTTTCGTCAACCAGTTGCTCAAATTCTATCCAACGCTGTTCTTGAACATTCAAACGATTACACATACTGCAACACGCAAAGTCAGACGCGCTGTTGCTATCTGACAAATGCCGCACCCAACGCACACCAGAGGGTCTTGGGTCCATACCAATCAGCCGATTAACAAAAGCAACACGCCGCGATGAAGACATAAACACCACACATCGCTGGTATACACGATGCGTTTCAGAGTCACATCGAAACGGAAAACTGGTAGTCTCAGATGAACTTCTTACATGATCCAGTATGCGCGTAAAGAGCGCGCGGGTTTCGGAATCTGCAAACATATTAGCAAAGAAATACCCTAACTCACCATCACTATTAGCCAGTTGAAGCTGGGTACTTCCCCCATAGTTAGCACCGCAAACATGCTCGAACTCATCAACCTCATAGGTATATAACTCATGAGAGTTCTGTACACCATTACCCAGCACCGCGTTGCTCCTTTACGTCTTCACCCTGAGTTTCAGAATCCAGTATCGATTGACACACGGAGGCCGGTACCGGTTTAGCCAGATAATAACCCTGCAAATAGTCACAGCCCAAAGCACGAAGTCTTTTCATTTGTGATTCCGTTTCAACCCCTTCTGCAACCACATTCAACCCGAGTCGCTGTGCAAAATCGATCATGCCAGCCACCAGGTTTCCTGCTTCATCGTTGTCTGCCATACAGTTCACAAACGACTGATCAATCTTAAGCGTTGAGCCTGGAAGTTTTTGCAAATGCATAAACGATGATTGCCCGGTACCAAAATCATCATAAGAAAACTGGAAGCCAATATTTTTTAACGCCTCTAGATTGTCACTGACAATGCCATCGATGGTAGATGCGACGATACGCTCACTCAATTCAAGTTTAATCTGGCTTGCAGGCACATTACTTTTCTCTACCACTGCAGAAAACAAGGGAGCAAGCTCCGGATCACGTAACTGCACATCACTAATGTTCACAGCAATACTTCGCAACTGATCATCGAGCAACCAGGATTTCCATTCCCGTATTGCTTCATTTAGTACCCATAAGCCAATTGCGTCGATATCACCGGTGCTTTCTGCAACCGGAATAAATTCGTCAGGACGATATCGAATAGCACCATCTTCGCCCCAACGAATCAATGCTTCAAGTGTATTGCACCGCAGAGAACGCCCTGAGTATATTGGTTGATATACCAGCCTGAACTCCCCGGTCTCAAGTGCCGTTTTCAGCCGCACTTCTATATCACTGCGCCGGTCAAGCCTGGCCTTCATCTCCAGGTTAAAAAGACAATACCGCCCACGACCGAGAGACTTGGCCTCGTAGAGAGCAATGTCTGCGTTTTGCATAATACTTTGTGCGCTATCTGTGCCACCACGGCAAAGACTTATCCCGATACTGACTCCCGGTTCAATTCGACTTTTGGAAAGGAACACAGGTTCACTAATTCTTCGAAGGATCCTTTCACAAACTACATACGCCCGTTGAACGCTATGGCAATCTCTGAGAATAACAGCAAATTCATCCCCGCCCATGCGGGCCACTGTATCAGCAGGCCCAAGCACACTCGATAATCGAAAGCCGATCTCACTCAACAGAATATCACCGGCACTGTGCCCAAATGAATCATTAACGGTCTTAAAGTTATCAAGATCTAAAAACAATACGCTGAAAGGATCTGTTCCATCATTCACTTCAGTGAGTCTTACATCAAAAAGTGTGCGGTTGGGTAAGCCGGTTAACATGTCATAGTGAGCGTAATAGTCCAGTTTGTTTACCAGAATGTTCAGCTCTTCCATCTCTCCAGCCCTCTGCACGGCCTGTGTTGCAAGCGGTGAAAAAGTCTGCAGCAACTTGAGTTCTGATTTTTTGAACTTTGCGCGCTCTGTGCTCGCACAGACAACAAGCATCGGTTCTGACAATCCCGGCAGCGGCGTTAGTACCGCAGAACATAACGACGGGTCGTTAACACCAGATTCAGGCGTCGGCCAGTCAACGACCTTGCTAATATCAGTAATGGCCGAACCTCGCCCTGCGAGTGCGCGTTCAAAAACACCGGGTATAGCAACATTGGAAAATCGCAGACGATTATCAGTGCTGATGGCAGTAGAAATGGTATTACCCGTGGACCGTATTAAAATGGCAGCACAATCAAACGGAATAACTTTTTGTAACGAGCCGAGAATTTCATGAAACATCTCGGCCACAGAACGACTCTCGTTCAGAATCTGAAGCCCGGTAATCAGGGTCTCCATCTGCTCTCGAGCAATTCGTTCCTTTTCACGTAAACGCTCAACATGAAGCAATGCTTCACGGAGCGCTTCGTGGTTGTTCTCTTCCACGGTCGGCTACACTTCAGGCTGCGTGCTTAAACACAGTAACTGAAATCATTAAATTCCCGTGACGGTTTTCCCCACCCAGCAGACAACCCTGCTCACCAAACGTAAAACAGCCGAGATATGCGCTTCCCTGCATGCTCTCGTTCAGGTGAGTGGATATTTCCTCTGCACGCGGTTCAACAGCGAGCAGACAACCACCGCAAAATACAACCAGACCGCCAACAACATCACCGTCCCCTGCTTCCGGATGAAAGATAGCTTCATTGGCCACACGCCCCGGCCTGCTTACAATGTTATCAACCGAGCCTGACATCAACGTAAGCTTGTCACCTTCCTGCACCTCACAGAAGAACGTGAGTGCAAGATCTTCGGTATAAGTTTCAGGATGCACGAGACTGAAATATGGTATCCCGCTTACGTCACCCACAGCAACACCGAGCGGACTCAGTGTGCTGCAACCGAGTACATTCGCAGGTAACGCAACGTTGTCCAGATCAACCAGATTATCTGCCCAGCGGTTATACACTTCAGCCGCCGGTTGATGGTCAATCTCAAATACTGTGCGGCCTTCACAGCGCGTCGCAACACCGGTGCTGGCAGTGGGAAGGTAGCCGCTCTGAAAACTGGTACTGACTTCATAGCTCGAAAACATCACCGCAATCGACACACCCTCGGTACCAACATCAGTACCGGCAAAGCAAGTCCAGTTAGCTTCCAGTGTTTCATCAGCAGCAGACCCGCCAACAATCAGTACATCACCACCAAAATAATCATCGATAGTTGCAACGACTAATTCTTCCTGACCCGGTGATGCGTGCATCCAGACCAGATCAGGCAACTCGCCCTCCCGGCTGCAGTGTTCTAGTGCGCCTTCCAAAGCACGTTGTGTTGCCGCAACTGCATCATTGGCTAACTCTGCAAAGCCGACACCATAGTCACCATCCTGATCACACAGCCCCCACAACGAAAGGTTGGCCTGACCAAACGCCACCACGCCCGTTGCTGTTAACGCACCGCGGCAGGTAGACGCACCCATCACGGCACTGTCAGGAAACTGATTTTTCAAACCACTAATGACAGACTGGTGGTCACACAACGACGAATAACTGGCAATCACCAGTCGAGGTATGTCCGCCAGCGTCGCAGCAAGCTGCCCGGCAATATGGTTAATATCATCTTTGCTGTCGCAGCTTCCAGCTGTCGTGGCAATAAGATTTCCCGCCATCTCCGTTCCTTTGTTTTAACTGTTGTACTAACAAACGCTCGCAGGGTATTGATTTTAAAGTCGTCACAAAACTACACGACACACTGCCCATAAACGCTCTAACCGGCATGCGTTTACGGCAACAGATCGCAAAACTTGACCTTTTTGCAAAGCAGCTTGTGCTGTGAACTTCAACACTTAATGCATGAGTTATTCGCTAAAAAGCCAAAGACAGTTTTCTGGAACACTGCTGGTAATGCAGCAGACCTATACCAACAGAGAAACTCCCCCCGGTTCGACAAGTTTCACGGAATGCGATAGCGCATTACTCCTGGAACGACTATCCGGCTCGGCTAATTATTCCACGATGTGTCATTTTTCATCATTCCAGTTACTCCCGCCACAAATTCTGTCCTAACGATTGCGTGGCATAGGATGCTTAATGACAAACTTTTGATCCAGCACTACCTCACGCCAGAATACAAAAAGTCCTGAAAAGAAAATCAGGGATATTCCAACCCATGCAATAAAATCCGGCCATTCACCCCATAAAGTGACGCCCCAGAATATTGCCAGTATCAATGCCATATATTCAAAGGGGGCGACAATTGCAGCAGCGCATAGTCGGTAGGCCTGACTTACGAGGTAACCTCCAAAACCGCTACTAATACCCAGACAAATCATAATCAATAAATCACGGTCGGCTGGCCTTTGCCAGGCGCGGAACAGAAAGTCCAGCGGTGCGTTATCAGGGTCAGCATAACGGCCATCTGAAAACAGCAAGCCGAATATCACACAAACAATCACGAATATCAGCTGGATGTAGAAGCTCATTGTAGATGCTTTGTCTGCGAGGCCGATTTTTCTGGTGAGTATTTGCGTGCCAGCATAGGCCAGTGCAGCAGCAAGCGGCAGGAATGCAGCGTAGGTAAATGCGTCAGTGCCTGGCCTTAGCATTACAATGACTCCCGCCAGGCCAATTAACACTGCTATCCAACGACGAGCACCTACTTGCTCCCCCAGAAAGATCACTGAAAGTGCGGTAATAAATAGTGGTGCGATAAAAAAGATAGCACTGGCTTCTGGCAGACTGAGGACTGCAAGGCCGACAAAAAACGTCATATTCGCCAACACAATCAATAACCCGCGAATAATGTGTGTGCCTAAGTGACGTGTTTTGATCAGTGACCAGCCACCCTCAAGCGGCATGATCAGACACAGTGTTATTGTTAGCCCGATTACGGATCTGACCAGCACTATCTGGTGAAGTGCATAGTCTCCGCTTAGAAACTTTATACCGACATCGTTCAGAGAAAATGCCACCCACGCACCCATTGCACACAGCAACCCTGTAGCGGTGCTGTCGGATGAATTACCGGTAAAATTTTTAATGAAACGGTGGGCTCTGCTCATCCGGTATATGACACCCGGAGGCAGATCGTTGTCAATCCTTTTTAATAGATTCAAGCACGGTATTAAACGGAATATGCTCTGCAATGCCAAACAGCGGGTGCTTTTGTAACCGTGCCTTCGACAGTGCCGGTGTGGACAAGCCACACAACAGCCGACAAACCGCAAGATCAGTGTTAAGCACTTTGCCATGCTCGGTGCGCAGCGCGGTTATCTTTTCGGCCATAGCAGGTGGCAATGACAGATCGGTGCGCTTGTGCAATTTTGCAGCGGCTTTGGATTCACACCAGCCACAATGCCCACAGGGTTGTTCCAGTGGCTTGTCGAATCTGGCGCACAGTGCAGAAGTCTGACAACCGTCAATTGTTACCCAGTCGAGACATTCTTTTAGCCGATCAAGCTCTCGCTGCTGTCGGGTTTGGGATTCCTCAAAGAGCTCATCAGTCAGTTGCTGAAGATTCTCTGGTCGCTTAACTATGGTGTAGCTATTGCGCACACCGGCCGCTTTAACTTCAAGCATCTGGTGCTCTGATAAATAGTCGAGTGCAGAGATCAGACGCTCCCTTTTCACACTTAGCCTGGCCGCTGTTTGTTCCAGGTCAAGGCTGAACCAGGTGCGCCCTTTACTGGCACAGCGAAACATATTGCCAATAAACTCGGCACGCCCGGCATCAAAGTTTTTCAGTATTTCTGCAGATGACATTAACGGCTTAAATTGATAGCCGCTGTAAAATGGTGTGCCACCACTCAGGTAACCTTTGAGCTCAAGACGGGTTAACAACGTGCGCAGCACCAGTATTCTGATGTCACACTGGCCAGACATTTCATACAGTGAAATATCGAATTGCTGGTCATTGGTAAAAACTGCAGTGACCAGCCGTTCAATAGCCACCCGCTCTGGCGTATCGCCAAAGATAAAATTTTCAAGCGGCACAAGATCATCTTCACAGGCCAGTAAATGACAGACTGATGGTTGTCCATCGCGACCTGCTCTGCCGATTTCCTGCGAGTAATTTTCGAGGCTTTTTGGAAGATTATAATGGTACACATAGCGTATATTGGATTTATCGATACCCATACCAAACGCAATGGTGGCAACTACTACACCTGTGTCAGTGCTAATAAACCAGTCTTGTATCGCTGCGCGCGCTTCATCTTTAAGGCCGGCGTGGTAGTGTTTTGCCTCTATGTTGTTGGCAGCCAGTAGTTCAGCTACACGCTCGGCAGTTTTTTGCAGAGTGACATAAACAATAGACGCACCGGGGCTCGCATTGCCGATTATAGAGAGTAATTCTTCATCTCTGCTGGCAGCATTTGTGGCTGTTACACGCAGTGCCAGGTTAGCGCGGTAAAAACCCGTAGTAATTGCAGATTCGGTGGCAATGCCGAACCCCTCACAGATATCTTTTCTGACGCTTTCTGTGGCAGTAGCGGTCAATGCCAGTATGCGCTGTGCACGGCACTCTTTGGCAAACTGCACAAGCTTCAGGTAGTCCGGTCTGAAGTTATGTCCCCATTCAGAAATACAGTGTGCTTCATCGACAGCAAACAGAGCGATGGGTGTTTCCTGCAACCACGCCCTGAAACGCTCATTATTAAAACGCTCCGGTGCCACATACAATATTTTGATTTCACCGGCGCGCAAATCCCGCATTACTGTCCGGTACTGATCAGCGTCTAGTGTGGAGTCGAGTTTTGCTGCCCTGATGCCGCGTGCCGCCAATGCATCAATCTGATCTTTCATGAGCGCAATTAACGGTGAGACGACCAGGGTTAGTCCGTCAAGCAACAGTGCTGGCAATTGATAACATAACGACTTGCCGGCACCGGTAGGAAACACGGCAGCCGCCGATCTGCCAGCCAGAAGATGCTCGATTACCTCTTGTTGACCAGGATTAAACGACTCGTAGCCGAAGTGTTGCTTTAAAGCGGACAACGCCTGTTGCGAGACCTGTTGCGAGACCTGTTGCGAACCTGGCGCACTACCGGAGCCGGAGGATTGAGTGGGAGAGTGCATTTGCGAGTTAACTGCCATTAGATACTTCCATCACATTACTACTGCTGGCAGCTTGCCGTATCAGTGCAGACAATAATGTGATGTAGCTCACGCAACCCTGCACATTAACTTTCGGCGCGCATGTGTGGAAACAGGATGACATCTCTGATCGATGGCGATGCAGTAAACAACATGACCAGCCGGTCTATACCAATCCCCTCACCAGCAGTTGGCGGCAGGCCAAACTCAAGCGCTCTGATGTAGTCTGCGTCGTAGTGCATGGCTTCCTGATCACCGGCATCCAGGTTTTCAACCTGCTGACGGAAACGCTCGGCCTGATCTTCAGAATCGTTGAGCTCGGAAAACCCGTTGGCAATTTCACGACCACCAACAAAAAATTCGAAGCGATCAGTCACTTCCGGCTTTGATTCGCTGCGACGCGCAAGTGGCGATACTTCCGCAGGGTAGGCAGTAATAAACGTAGGATCGATAAGGCGATGCTCTACCGTTGCCTCGAATATTTCAGTTTGTAACTTGCCGATACCCCAGCTTTCTTCAACTTTCACGCCTTTGCGTTTGGCGATGGACTGCAGCGCGTTGAGATCTGACAGATCATCAGCGTAGATATCCTGATTATACTTTGCGATAGATTCTTCCATGGTCATGCGTTCAAACGGCTTGGCAAAATCATAAGTCGCTTCACCATCGGCAGACTCGATACTGGTTTGTCCCACCACATTTTCGGCAATCTCACGCAGCAGCTGTTCTGTCAGATTCATAAAATCGTGATAGTCAGCATAGGCCTGATAGAACTCAAGCATGGTGAACTCGGGGTTGTGACGCGTGGATAACCCTTCGTTGCGAAAATTCCGGTTAATTTCAAACACGCGATCAAAGCCACCAACCACCAGCCTTTTCAAGTAAAGCTCAGGAGCTATTCTTAAGTATAAATCCATATCTAGTGCATTGTGGTGCGTGACAAACGGCCGTGCAGTGGCACCACCGGGGATCACCTGCATCATCGGGGTTTCAACCTCGATGTAAGCGCGTTCGACAAAGAAATTGCGGATGTACTGAACAATAGCCGCACGCATTCTGAACGTATCACGCACATCATTGTTGATGATCAGATCAACATACCGTTGCCGGTAGCGTTGTTCGGTATCTGTCAGTCCATGAAACTTCTCAGGCAACGGGCGCAGCGATTTGGTCAGTAACCGCAGCGATTTTGCCTTAATAGTCAGCTCACCTTTCTGGGTTTTAAACAGCTTGCCTTCAACACCGACAATATCACCCACATCGAGGTGCTTGAATTCGGCATAGGCATCATCACCGAGTAATGCCGGCTGCAGGAACAGCTGGATTTTTCCACTGCCATCCTGCACGTGTGCAAAGCTTGCCTTTCCCATTACGCGCTTGGCCATCATGCGGCCAGCCACCACAACAGGTACTTCGTTGTTTTCGAAGTATTCACGATCACGGTTTTCGTGTTCGTCTTTTAAGGCTTTAGCGGTATCCTTCGGGCGAAAGTCATTGGGATAGGCAACACCGTTTTCACGCAGCGCACTGAGCTTTTCACGGCGCTGGGCAATCAGCTTGTTTTCATCTTCAGGCGGTTGTTGTTCAGACATAATTTTCCTGCGGCGTACCGCATTGGGTGTCGGGTTAATTACCACGGCTTATAGTCCGCTTTTTAAACTGGCTTCGATAAACTGATCGAGGTCACCGTCGAGCACAGCTTGAGTGTTGCCGGTTTCGACACTGGTGCGCAAGTCTTTAATGCGTGACTGATCGAGCACGTAAGAGCGGATCTGACTGCCCCAGCCGATGTCAGACTTGGTTTCTTCCAGCGCTTGCTGATCACCACGACGCTTTTGCATTTCGAGCTCGTAGAGCTTGGCTTTTAGTTGTTTCATGGCCTGATCTTTATTTTTATGTTGCGAGCGGTCATTCTGACACTGCACAACAATATTGGTTGGCTCATGGGTGATACGCACCGCCGATTCAGTACGGTTTACATGCTGACCACCTGCACCGGATGCCCGATAAACATCGATACGCAAGTCTGCCGGGTTAATGTCAATCTCAACGCTATCGTCCACTTCCGGAGCCACAAACACTGCTGCAAACGATGTGTGCCGACGGTTGCCTGAGTCGAACGGTGATTTTCTTACCAGCCGGTGCACACCTGATTCGGTTCGAAGCCACCCATAAGCATACTCGCCCTCAAAGCGAATGGTCGCTGATTTAATGCCGGCGACATCACCAGGGGAAGCTTCCATGAGTTCAGTTTTAAACCCGTGTGCCTCGCCCCAGCGCAGATACATGCGCAGCAGCATCTCTGCCCAGTCCTGCGCCTCGGTTCCACCGGAACCGGACTGCACATCGACAAACGCATTGTTGCTGTCTTGTTCGCCGCTGAACATGCGCCTGAACTCAAGCGTGGCTATTTCTTTTTCGAGGCTTTCGAGATCTTCGGTAATCGAGGCGACAGTGTCTTCATCGTTTTCTTCACTGGCAAGCTCGAGCAATTCGGAAGCATCGTCAAGGCCGCTGGTCAGCGAACTGAGCAGGTCGACGATTGATTCAAGTTGCGCACGCTCTTTACCAAGTGTCTGGGCCCGGTCGGGCTGGTTCCAGACTGCCGGGTCTTCGAGCTCCCGCATTATCTCTTCGAGTTGTTCTTTTTTTGTATCGTAGTCAAAGATACCCCCTAAGCGCGGTTCCGCGCTGTCGAAGATCGTCTATTTTGCTGAGTATGGGGTTGATTTCCATTGAAACGATTCACAATCGGTTAATCACCCAAGTTTACACCACTGCGCGCGACGAAGCCCGATTTACAATATCGGTACGGCGTCAATCTGCAAGAGTCAGATGCTCGACAACCAGTTGCAGCGATTGCCTGTTTTTATACGTATTTACATCAAGTCGGTAAACGATATGCCAGCGCTCATCCGGTTGTGCCTCCACCCGCCGGTTAAACGCCACCGCAGGTAGTTCACGACGGCCATTTACACAGCGCAGTTTAAGCCGCATATGCGCCGTGCCAATCGGCTGCACGTTGCTGATCTCAAAGATATCGTCAAACAACGGCGGCGGAAATGACTGCCCCCACGGTTGCAGGTATTTGATCAATGCGGCCTTGCTGAGCGTAAATTCGCTTTCACTCAATGCCCCGTCAGTCAGCCATTCACGCTGCAGGACTTTGCCGTTCAGCAGCTGCTCGACCTGTCGGTTAAACGCACTGGCAAATACGTTAAGGTGTTTTTCCGGCAGACTGACACCAGCCGCCATCGCATGGCCGCCAAATTTACTTAACAGCCCGGGCTGCTCCGCGACCATCGCGACCAGCACATCGCGAATGTGGATACCGGGCACCGAACGGCCGGAGCCCTTCAACGTGCCATCCGCAGACTTCGCAAATGCAAATACGGGGCGGTGGCAGTGTTCTTTGAGCCGGCTTGCCAGAATCCCAATGACACCTTCATGCCAGTCAGGTCGGTACACCGATAATGCGTAAGGCATTTCACCCTTGTGACCTGCAATGACCTCTTCTACCTGTGCAATACCCTGGTCGCGCATACCGGTTTCTATCTGACGACGCTTGCGATTGAATTCATCAAGCTGCCGCGCAACTGGCAATGCCTCCGTTAACTCAGTTGATAACAGGCATTCAATGCCCACGCTAATGTCATCAAGACGGCCGGCAGCGTTTAGTCGAGGGCCGATCATGAAACCAAGATCATCAGTGGTGGCATTGCGATGATCCCGCGACGCCACATCAAACAACGCAAGAATACCGGGGCGTGCAACCCCGGAACGAATTCGGCGCAGGCCCTGCTCTATTAATATACGGTTGTTGTGATCGAGAGGAACTACATCAGCGACGGTGCCGAGAGCAACCAGATCAAGGTAATCTGCCATTGCCGGTATATGGTGGTTCTCGAACCAGTCTGCTGCCTGCAAATGCCGACAAAGCCCGGCCATGACATAGAATATCACCCCGACTCCACACAGGTTTTTACTACCGAATTCACACCCCGGTTGATTCGGATTAACAATAGCATCAGCAGCAGGCAGCTGTTCGGGGGGTAAGTGGTGATCGGTTACCACCACGGTTATACCGGCCGCCTTTGCGGCGTGTACTCCTTCATTGGAGGCAATGCCGTTATCCACAGTCAGAATAAGATCAGGTGATTTCTGACACGCCACATCAACGATGGCAGTGGACAGTCCATAGCCGTACTCAAACCGGTTGGGCACCAGATAATCGACAGAAGCGCCAAGCTTGCCAAGCACGTCCATCGCAAGTGCGGTGCTGGTGGCGCCGTCGGCATCGTAGTCCCCAACAATCAGGATGCGGTTTTTTTGCGCAATTGCGTCTGCCAACAGCGCGACGGCCGCGTCCAGCCCTTTAAAACCCTTAGGGCGCTGTAATCGTTGCAGCGAAAGCTCGAGTTCTTTGTCACTGGTGACGCCTCTGCCCGCCAGAATTTTTCCAACCAACGCATCACCGTGCAGCACAGATGCCAGAGCATTGTCGAATTGTCGACGGCGAACCGGCTCACGCACGCGACTGTCCCGTCCGACTGAACACTGAATAGAGCTTTGATTTGATCGATCCGATCAGTCTGCGTCGCCTGCACTGCAACCAGCGATCACCCCCCAGCCAGATGCGGGCGCTCTCCCAGCCACCACGGCGCAAACCATTTTCCAGGTGCGTGAAGACTTGTTGATCGAGCATCTCTAAAAGCGCTTCATAGCGGTTCTGATTACCGGTTGCTCTGGCGGCTGCGAGTCTGCCGTCGACCACTAATACCGGCTTGTCTACAGAAACGTGCTGGAAATTTTCCAGCCCACCGCAGGGCAGCCCGTAAAAATCTGCAAGGCTGCGGGTGTAAAAACACTCTGCAATAATTTGTCGATCTGCCGAATCCAGCGGTGGCAGGGTCTGCAGAGCACCTTCCCCCCACAGCCATAATGAATTAACCACGGTTTTACCAGTGGCCGCTCTGGCTGCATTGACCGGGTGTGCGTACAACAGCATTTCTATTTCGGCCAGCCAACCGCGCCAGCGCCTGGCACCATCGCCGGTTGGCATTTGCAAAGAGACGTCCCTTCCAGTGGCATAACCTGGCGGTACAGTTTGCAGGGTGAGGTTTTGCTCGAAGACACAGTACCAGCGTCCTTCCGATCCGCTTTCAAAACGCAACCCATCCTCTGAAAAGTGCTTATTCAAATCTTGAATGATGGTTTCTGATTCTTCATTGGTCAGGTCGATCAGGCTGCGATCTCCAAGCACCGCGTTGTTGATATCCATCTGCTGGTACACCGGATCTGCACGCATGACCCGTCCTGCAACTGTAGCTTTTCCAGAGTCCAGCCGATATCCAAGTTCAGCAGCACAATTTTCAAGTGGCGCATTTTCACCGTGGAACCATTTCAGCACTGCTGACTCCAAGCTTGCACTTATAATACTCTGCTGTTGCGCTTCAGTTACTATGCGATGCAGTGATTTGTACTGGTCAGGCTGCAGAAGATGAGGCCCTTCCGGTAACAGATCCGGCGGTAACAGATCCGGCAGTAACAGCGTAGCGACGAGATCATTAGTTTCGGTTTTCATCGGTAATGAATGGCCTCGGCCGTGTCACCAGAACGAACAGAGCACTGGACATGAAAAATGCAAAAATATGGATAGCAGTAGCGGCGGTATTACTGATTGCGGCGTTTTTTTACTTCGACCTCGGTCAGTACCTGTCACTCGACTATCTTAAACAAAAACACCAGTCCATAGTGGAATTCTATGGTGAAAACCGCTTGCTCACAATTGTCGGGTTTTTCTTTTTATACGTGGGTGTTACCGGACTATCACTACCTGGAGCCGCCATACTGACACTGGCAGCCGGTGCAATTTTCGGCTTTGTTACCGGACTGGTTATTGTTTCTTTTGCCTCAACGCTCGGCGCAACACTGGCCTTTCTGATTTCCCGCTTTCTGTTCCGTGATTCTGTACAGAACAAATTTGGAGAGCATCTCGAAACACTCAATAACGGAATAAAAGAAGAAGGTGCGTTTTACCTGTTTACGCTGCGCCTGATTCCGGCAGTACCGTTTTTTATTGTTAATCTGCTGATGGGACTGACGCCGATAAAAACAGGTGTCTACGCCATTGCCAGCCAACTCGGCATGCTTCCAGGTACTGCCGTATTTGTTAACGCCGGCAACCAGCTTTCAAAAATCAATTCTGTTGGCGATATTCTCTCGCCACAGTTGATAGCCGCCTTCGTACTGTTGGGTGTATTCCCGATTGTTGCGAAGAAACTTCTCGACCTCTATAAAACCCGGAAAGTAGCGCAATGAGCACCGACAACACACAGAACTTCGAAAAGCCGGATTTCTTCGATACCAATGTCATTGTTATTGGTGCAGGCTCCGGTGGCCTAATCGCCTCACTGATTGCCGCGGCCGTAAAAGCCCGCGTGACCCTCATTGAAAAACACAAGATGGGAGGTGACTGTTTAAATACCGGTTGCGTACCATCCAAGGCGCTCATTAAAACAGCACGCTTCCTGACGGACGTTAAAAACTCATCAAAGTACGGGGTAAAAACCGCCAGCGCCGATTTTGACTTTCACGATGTGATGGAAAGAGTTCAGCAAGTCATAAAGAAAATAGAACCGCATGATTCCATAGAGCGATTCACCGAACTTGGGGTCGATTGCATTACCGGCGAGGCACGCGTGGTTACTCCGTGGGCAGTTGAAGTCAATGGCCAGACCATTACCGCCCGTAACATAATTCTGGCGGCAGGTGCCAGACCTTTTGTGCCACCAATCGAAGGGCTCGATCAGGTTAAATGGTATAACTCTGACAACCTGTGGGAGTTGCGGGAGCAGCCGAAGCGTATGATCGTACTCGGTGGCGGACCGATCGGCTGCGAGATGGCTCAGGCATTTAACCGGCTTGGCAGCGAAGTGTCACTGGTAGAGATGGCACCGCGAATTATGATTCGTGAAGACGAAGAAATCTCTGCCATGGTGCAAGATAAATTTGTTGCCGAAAACATGAATGTGTTGTGCGGTACACGCGCAGTCTCTTGTAAAAACGTCAATGGCGAACAAACACTGGTATGCGATCAGGATGACAAGGAAATCGAAATTCCTTTCGACGGACTACTTGTTGCCATTGGCCGACGCCCGAATGTTGAAGGCTATGGCCTCGAAGAGTTGGGCGTCACGCTCAGAAAAAACAATACCGTAGATACAGATGAATTCCTTCGAACAAACTTTGACAACATCTATGCGGTAGGTGATGTGACCGGTCCTTATCAATTCACCCATACGGCGGCACATCAGGCCTGGTTTGCTACTGTTAACAGTCTGTTTGGGCAATTTAAAAAATTCAAAGCCGACTATTCGGTCATTCCATGGGCTACCTTCACTGATCCTGAGGTAGCGCGTGTCGGGCTTAATGAAACTGACGCGAAAGCACAAAACATTGCCTACGAAGTAACCACCTATGGCATCGATGATCTGGACCGTGCTATCGCAGACAGTGAAGATCACGGTGTAGTGAAGGTATTGACCGTGCCGGGTAAAGACAAGATTCTCGGTGTCACCATCGTTGGTGCACATGCCGGTGATTTGATTGCAGAATATGTGCTGGCGATGAAACACAAACTCGGGTTAAAGAAAATTCTCGGTACAATTCACATTTACCCTACCATGAGCGAGGCCAACAAAATGGCCGCAGGCAATTGGCAGAAAGCGCATGCACCGCAAAAGATTCTCAGCCTGCTTGAAAAGTATCATCGTTGGCGTCGCGGCAAAAAGCCAGCTTCAGCCGCCCTAAAAAGTACAACTTGAAAAGTACAACTCAATAATCACGACTTAAACCACCAGTGAAAGGTGGAGAGTATTGAAAGATCCGATTGCCTGTCGTCCGGCGGGCAATCACCGCCAATACTGACTAAAAGTCTATCAGCTCGGGCTTGCCGATCTGATAACCCTGAGCCAGATCTACGCCGAGCTCACGGAGCTTTTCCAGCACATCGTCACTCTCAACGAATTCTGCAATCGTCTGCTTGCCGAGCGTATGACCGATCTCGTTGATCGCTTTTACCATGGCGTAGTCCACCGGCTCATGCAATATATTGCGTATATATTTGCCATCTATTTTCAAATAGCTCACGGGTAGATTTTTAAGATACGCAAAAGAAGATAACCCACTGCCAAAATCGTCAAGCGCAAACTTGCAGCCTGTCTCACCGACGCGCTTCATAAACTGGGTCACACCGGAAAGATTGGCAATGGCCGCCGTCTCTGTAATTTCAAAACACAGTATCGACACATCAAATTTGACTGCCTGCAGTGTTTTTATGAGATAAACCGTAAAATCTTCATCGGCAAATGATCGACCATGCAGGTTAATCGAACACATCTGCATGCTATCTGTAACATGTGGCTGACCTTCAAGCCAGTCAATCGCACGCTCGATTACCGCTTTATCAATATCCACTGTCAAACCGTAACGGTCGGCCGCCGGAAGAAAAACACCGGGTTCAATCGGCTGACTCTGCTCAAGCATGCGAACCAGCAGCTCAACACGCGTGACGGGCTTATTGAACTCATTTAAAGATAGAATTTTCTGCATACACAGACGAATTCTCTTTTCTTTAATGGCACTGGTAATGCGATCAATCCATCCGGGGCCCACGCTGCCGCTGTCGACATCAAGCCTTTTCTCGTTGTAAACCGATACCCGATTTCTGCCGAGGTTTTTCGCCTCGTAGCAGGCGGCATCCGCCGCACCGAACAATGCTGGCCTGTCTTCCCATCGATCATCAATAATCACTACACCAATGCTTACGCCAACCCTGAAGCGATTGCCTTCCCATAAAAACTGAAAGCTCTCGACATCAGAACGTAATTGATTAGCAAGGCGCAGCACTTCATTTACACCGACGTCGTACACCAGCACTGCAAACTCATCACCACCGAGACGCGCCAGGACGTCACTTTTACGCACCAGCCCGGAAAACAACGCAGATAACTGCCTGAGCAACTCATCACCGGCTATATGGCCAGAGGTGTCATTAACAACTTTAAAGTTATCAAGATCAAGAAAACACAGTGCGTGGGTAAGCGTATTTTCACGTGCAGAAACGATCGCGTTATCACAACGCTGTTCAAACTCGCGACGATTGACAAGACCGGTAAGCGAATCGTGACTGGCGTGAAAAGCCATGGTGCTTGCAAGGTTATACGCTTCAGTAAAGTCACTGCCGATACCACGGTAGCCAATGAATTGAGCTTCCTCAAATACCGGCACTCCGGAAAGCCGAACCACGCGCTTTGAACCGGAACGGTGTTGCCACTTGAATTCGCGATCACGGAATGGCTGCTGGTGACGCATATCAACTGAAAGCACACTCCACTGAGCCATGTCTTCAGAGTCGACATAACGTTCGATGATAGTGGCAAGAGGAACACCGAGAACATCTGCGTTACCAATACCAAGTACCGGCTCCAGGTCAATAGATAAGTGAGTCATTTTTTGCTCACTGTCCATCTCCCAGTGAAAGTCACCGGCTGCCGCCGCAAAGTCTGAATACTTTGCAAGTTCAGATGTCACACGTTCAAAACGCTGCTGCAGTGGTACATCGTTCTGCAACGTGACCAACAAAGCGCTGCGTCCCGACCAGCTCGCGGGGCTGATACTGACGGCATAGTCACGTCCGCCTAGATTCACCGAGGTAAGCAACGGAACTTCAACCAGCTCACGCTGGCGCATCATAATGTCTATATCCGCTTTCTCAAGATCACTGAACCAGTTTTCTATTGACTCCGGCGCTGTGTCAGTGGTGGAAATTTCATTAAAAAGATGTCTTGCGGCATCGTTTTTATACACAGGAAGCCAATCATCACACAACAACACGGGGAACTTGAACGCCTTGAAGATCGTACTTTCAACATCTGCATCAGGTACAGGTACCGCTAAAGCGGTGCCAGCCATATTTTCGAGAGGCTGTTTGTCACGTCGGGCTCCCTTGCGCTTCTCTATGAAAGAATCGCTGCCCTGCCGGTAAGGAAAGCAAAAACTGCCTTGCAGTTCTTCTCCCTGCCACAACAAACCGGCACGCTGAAAATAGATGAGGTTATCGTCGGCGACGCCTTCCTCCTGCCCTGACTGCATCCAAAGCTCTAACTGTGACTGATAACCTTCGGTCAAAAGTGACCAGCGGCGATTCTCGAATATCACCTCCGTTCCCCGCTGTATGCGAACACCAAACGGAAAGCGATTGAAAAACTTGCGGTGGCTTATATCCCGCGTCAGCATTTCCGCATAATCAGATTTGAGCTCACGCAGGTTGAGGATATTTACCTCTATGCCGGTGACCACGCCTGAATCGGAAATTACGGGACTACGGACAACCACAATCTCTTCATTCTGAGACTGTGAGAGTCTTCCGTTCGAAACATCCGGAATACCCGTTTCGAGCACCTGCTGCTCAATAGATTGATACACCCGGGCAATCGCTTCAGGCAGGAGGTTAAAGTCGGACTTACCACGGAGATCTGATGCGCTTTCTAACTGGAGGCTGCGGGCGAAGTCATCCGTACACGCACGGTATATGAGTTGAGTATCTTTGAGGGCAGCGCTGCGTTTACGCCCTGAGCGATCTTTTCGTGCTGCTGCCATACCGACGATTGAACTGGTGACTGGGGAGGCGGCAGAACAGGGCCAACATGAAGGCGCCATTCCACCAGCGCGGAACTATGCCATGTTGCGGACCCAAAGTCCGTGCGACGGTTCTACAAAGTGGAAAAGCGGAATTAGTAAAGAAACTGACGAGCCGGGGAATTAGCAGAGGGTGCTTCCCGGGATGCAGGAACAGGATATCGCCTGCTACGGACTATGGTGTCGGTGGTTTGCGCACTACACCCGCTACTCATTTACAGTACCGGGGACCCCAGGCACCGGGGTGATTTTAGATTGACCAGCGATCCACTGCCTGTTCAATTCGCTCAAGTCCTTCAAAAAGTGAGGTTTTTTGCTCAGGCGTGAGCATGCCCAACAGCTCGGCGTTACGCTGTTCCATCATTACCCCCACTCGCTCGTGCACAGAAGTGCCCTTCTCGGTGAGGCTGAGTCGTACGTTGCGGGTTTTCGCAGCCCCTGCTTCGCTCACGACCAGATCGTTGGCCAGCATATTCTTGACGGTCCTGCTGATCTGGCCTTTGTCCATGCCGATCTGGTTTCGAATGTCAGCCTGACTCAGGCTGCCAGCCTCGGCCAGCAATGCCAGTATGCGCCACTCCGGTAGTCTCAGGTCAGCGAGCTTTTGCACGGCCTGACCAATCTGCCGACTCATTTTTACGTTTACAACATTGAGCTTGACACTGATAGATGGATGATCTATGGACACATCAACCGACATCGTTTTCTAACCTTTTAAATTTCAGCAATACCGCGCTAGTTTTACGTATTCATTCGGCTGCACTGAAAGCAATACAGCATCTGACCGTTACTGCTTCTACGTCCCGATTTCAAAACCGGTTCACCATGCCCGATCTATTGTGTGAGACAGTCTGTTGAACCTAAAGTGCCGTAGTGATACCGATAAATTTTGTCTCAGGAATACATTCTTCGTTGGCATTAGCAATCGTCATATCAAACCCGGTTTGCTTCAGCGTCCTCCACTCACATCGACAATGGTGCCAGTACAGTAAGAAGCTTCATCAGACGCGAGCCAGACAATGGCATTTGCAATTTCTACAGGCTCGCCACCGCGTTTCATCGGCACCGAATGTCTCACACGATCCACGCGTCCGGGCTCGCCACCACTTGCATGTATATCGGTGTAAATAACACCCGGACGTACCGCGTTTACGCGAATGCCTTGTTCAGCTACTTCGGTGGCTAAGCCAATTGTCATGGTATCTATGGCACCTTTACTCGCGGCGTAATCAATGTATTCACCGGCTGATCCCAATTTAGCCGCGACAGAAGATACGTTAATGATAGAACCGCCCGCTCCACCGTAACGCGCTGACATACACTTAACCGCTTCTTTAGCACAATAGAATGCACCAAATACATTCAGCTCAAACACCTTACGCAAGCGATCTGAGTCTATGGTTTCTATATTCCCTGTTTGCAGTATTCCCGCATTGTTAACCAACACGTCAACTTTGCCAATTGTAGCCTGTATCTGCGAAAACAAATGTGCAACTTCGGCTTCTATAGAAACATCCGCTTTGATCGCCACAGCCTTGCCACCGGATTGCTGTATTTGTTCAACAACCATTGACGCCGATGTACTGTCGGTGCGGTAGTTAACGCATACCGTGTAACCTTTATTGGCAGCAGCTATTGCTGTCGCGGCACCGATACCGCGACTTGCACCAGTGATTAGCATCACCTTCATTCTTGTGGCTCTTGTGCAGGCACTTACATATTACGACGATACTTCCCTCCAACTTCAAAAAGTGCATCGGTAATCTGGCCCAGAGAGCAATATTGTACCGCGTCTACCAGTTCTCTGAATACATTCTGATTATTGACGGCAGCATCTCTTACCCTGTCCAGAGCAGCAGTTGCCTGATTTTTATGACATGACTGAAAATCTCGCAGCCGGTTAATCTGTGACTGCTTTTCATCTTCAGTGGAGCGCGCCAGTTCTACTGTTTGGTTAGCAGCGTCATCGTCCGGGTTGGTAAAGGTATTGACACCAATAATTGGCAGCGAACCATCATGCTTTCTGTGCTCGTACAAGAGTGACTCTTCCTGTATTTTGCCGCGCTGGTAGCCGGTTTCCATCGCACCTAACACACCGCCACGCTCCGAGATTCTTTCAAACTCCTGTAATACGGCCTCTTCTACCAGGTCGGTAAGTTCATCGACAATAAAACTGCCTTGATTGGGGTTTTCATTTTTGGCAAGCCCCCACTCACGATTAATAATAAGTTGAATAGCGATCGCACGACGTACAGATTCTTCAGTCGGGGTGGTTATCGCCTCATCATAGGCATTGGTGTGAAGAGAGTTGCAGTTATCGTAAATAGCGATCAGTGCCTGCAACGTGGTACGAATATCATTGAACGCCATTTCCTGAGCATGCAATGAACGACCAGAAGTTTGAATATGGTATTTAAGTTTCTGGCTGCGTTCCCCTGCACCATATCGCTCACGCATGGTAATAGCCCAAACACGTCTCGCCACACGTCCCATGACAGTATATTCCGGGTCCATACCGTTACTAAAAAAGAAAGACAGGTTAGGCGCAAAGTCATCGATCTGCATACCACGCGCAAGGTAGGACTCTACATAAGTGAAACCATTGGCAAGGGTAAACGCAAGCTGGCTGATGGGATTGGCACCTGCTTCGGCAATGTGATACCCGGAAATAGAGACCGAGTAAAAATTTCGCACGTTGTTTTCAACAAAGTACTCCTGAATATCCCCCATCATCTTTAAACTGAATTCAGTCGAAAAGATGCAGGTATTCTGTCCCTGATCTTCTTTTAGAATATCTGCCTGAACGGTTCCTCTGACATTGGCAAGTGTCCAGCTGCGTATATCCGCCAACTCTTCATCGTTTGGATCGCGTCCTTTATCATCGACAAATTTTTGTATCTGCTGCCGGAAAGCGGTGTTGAAATAAAAAGCCAGAATGGTCGGTGCCGGACCGTTAATGGTCATGGATACCGAGGTAGTCGGATCGCACAAGTCAAATCCATCGTATAGTGCCTGCATATCTTCAACCGTGGCAATGGATACTCCGGAGTTTCCAACCTTGCCGTAAATATCCGGCCGCTCATGCGGGTCATTGCCGTAAAGCGTCACGGAATCAAATGCTGTTGACAGTCGCTTGGCACTGGCATGTTCTGACAACGCTTTAAAACGATTGTTAGTACGGAATGCGTCTCCCTCTCCAGCAAACATTCTTGTCGGGTCTTCACCTTCGCGTTTAAACGGAAACACACCAGCAGTAAACGGGAAATACCCGGGTAGATTTTCTCTAAGCAACCAATACAGTAGCTCGCCGTGATCTTTGTAGCGAGGCAGTGCCACCTTGTTTATGACACTGCCACTCAGTGTTTCATGGATAAGCGAGGTGGTGATCGTTTTGTCTCTGACTGTCACCGCATATTCGTCTTTGCTGTAACGCTCAACGATTTCCGGCCACGCTTCAAGCAATGCTGTTGAATCCGCTTCGAGGGCCTGCTTTTTACTACTGATAAGTGACTCCAGTGCAGGTTCATCGAGCGTTACACCAGCTTCCTTTATCAACAGTTGCGACGCTTCGAGCTGCTGGCATTGACGTGCGAGCTCCGCCTGGGTAGCCGCGTTTTGATGATACTGGCGTATACCGTCTGCGATTTCTGCAAGATATCGAATGCGGTTCGAAGGCAGCAACACAGAGTCATCAGTGGAGTAGCGAGTGTCTACCGCTGCCAGAACACCGGACTCTGCACGCAGACCTTTTTCCTGTAGCCGTGCCAGCAACTGCTGATAAACGGCGGTCACGCCATCATCGTTGAATCTTGCGGCCATCGTACCGAAGACCGGCATCTGATCAGGGGAACGATCAAACGCTTCACGATTTCTCTGCACCTGCTTTGACACATCCCGCAGTGCATCGGCGGCACCTTTGCGATCAAACTTGTTAATGGCAATGACATCGGCAAAGTCGAGCATATCGATTTTTTCGAGCTGACTGGCGGCACCGAACTCAGGCGTCATCACATACATGGACACGTCACAGAACGGCACAATACCGGCATCACCCTGTCCGATGCCCGGGGTCTCGACAATGATCAGATCAAAACCTGCGAGACGCGTAGCAGCAAGCAAGTCAGTCATCTGCGGCGGCACATCAGCGCCGGCATCACGCGTTGCAATAGAACGCATGAAAATGTTGTCGTGGTCAATCGCGTTCATACGAATACGATCACCAAGCAATGCACCACCGGTTTTACGGCGCGTGGGGTCAATGGCGAGCACAGCAATGTTGAGACTGTCGCGGTGATCAAGCCTGAAACGCCTGATGACTTCATCTGTCAGTGACGATTTACCTGACCCACCAGTACCGGTGATACCAAGCACCGGCACCTGATCGATCGCGGCTGCCGCAGTCAGCAGTTTTTCACGCGCTGCCACCGGATATGACCCGTTTTCAAGTGCAGTGAGAATGGCAGCAAGCTGCCGGTAGCTGTCTTTAGAAAGGCTTCCCAAATCATCACCGGCATATTCCGCCGGGTCGAAACTACAGCGCGACATCATATCGTCGATCATGCCCTGCAGACCGATCTGCTGACCATCCTGCGGTGAGTAAATTCGCGCGACACCATGCTGTTGCAGCTCGGCAATTTCTTCACTGACGATTACGCCGCCACCACCACCGAACACTTGTATGTGCGAACTGCCCTTCTCACGCAGCATATCGACCATGTACTTAAAGTACTCTACATGCCCACCCTGATAGGAACTGATGGCTATGCCCTGCACGTCTTCGTGAATGGCAGCTGTCACTATTTCAGCGACTGAGCGGTTGTGTCCCAAATGGATGACTTCCGCACCCGACGCCTGCAGCATTCGCCGCATAATGTTGATGGACGCATCGTGACCGTCGAACAGACTGGCCGCGGTCACAAACCTGATATGGGGATGATCAGCCGTCTGACTTGCTGAGCGAGCAGGAAGCTGGACAACCTCGTTTGCGGGTAATGACATATTCGCGGTCTCTTGGGAGATATGTTTTGCAGCTCAATGTGCCTGCACCACAGTCGCCATGAGTATATTGACGTTTACGTAAACGTCAATATACTGAGATGGTCTGCATGGCGTGGACTTTCGAGCGTTTGGCGGCTAATCATGCAAGAAACCTTCACTATTTCGGAATTGGGCAAGGAATTCGGGATCACCACCCGGGCGATCCGGTTCTATGAGGATAAAAAATTGCTCAGTCCTGTGCGTGACGGGCAGAAGCGCATTTACACTCGCTCTGACCGAACCCGTCTGAAGCTGCTGCTCAGAGGCAAACGGCTTGGATGGCCGCTTGATGAAATTCGCGATGTGCTGAATATGTACGAGGCAGGTCACGCCGGTGAGCTACAACAACTAAAATACACCTGCCGAAAAATCGAAGAGAGCCGAAAACAACTGCAACAGCAGAAACGCGATATTGAGGCGTCTCTGGCCGATCTGGCGACCATCGAGTCACGCTGCCAGGCACGAATTCAGTCTATTTCAGCCGACGGCGACGAAGACGCCGCCTAGCGCTTTAATTGTTGTTGATTTAACAACCCGGAACCTACCACCATGTCCAAACACGATCCAATTGTCATTACCGGCGCAATGCGAACACCGCTAGGCGGCTTTCAAGGTGCCCTCACAGATTTAACCGCCGCCGAGATTGGTGCTACCGCCATCGACGCATCGTTAAAGCACAGCAAAATCGACCAGGAAGCCATTGATGAAGTCGTGATGGGCTGCGTACTGCCTGCCGGACAAGGTCAGGCACCTGCGCGTCAGGCAGCACTGGGCGCTGGATTGCCGCTGGGCACCAACTGCACCACAGTCAATAAGATGTGTGGCTCTGGTATGAAGGCGGCAATGTTTGCCCACGATCTGCTGATTGCAGGTAGTGCCACTGTCGCTGTCGCCGGCGGCATGGAAAGTATGACCAACGCACCTTATTTACTGCCAAAAGCACGCGGTGGCATGCGCATGGGGCACGGAAATGTGCTCGACCATATGTTTCTTGATGGTCTGGAAGACGCTTACGACAAGGGGCGTTTAATGGGCACATTCGCCGAAGACTGCGCCGGGCGCTACGAGTTTTCACGTGAACAGCAGGATAATTTCGCTATCGAGTCTCTTAAGCGCGCCTGCCACGCGATTGACTCAGGTGCTTTCAGCAACGAGGTTGCGGCCTGCAAGATAAACACTCGTCAGGGTGAAGTCATCGTCGACACCGACGAGCAACCCCACAAAGCCAAACCCGAAAAAATTCCTACCCTACGACCGGCGTTTGCTAAAGACGGCACAGTTACCGCCGCCAACTCGAGCTCTATATCAGATGGTGCTGCGGCATTGGTCATGATGCGACGCAGTGAAGCAGAATCGCGCGGCCTGGAAATACTTGCCACCGTACTCGGACACGCCACGCACGCGCATGAACCCAACTGGTTCACCACCGCACCGGTTTTTGCAATGAAAAAGCTGTTTGAAAAAACCAATTTGAGCCAGGGTGATGTCGATCTTTACGAAGTCAACGAAGCCTTCGCCGTAGTGACTATGGCAGCGACCAAAGAACTCGATCTGCCAGCAGAACGTGTCAACATGCATGGTGGTGCGTGTGCGCTCGGGCATCCGATTGGCGCTTCAGGTGCCCGAATTCTGGTCACACTTATTCATGCACTGCGTAACCAGCAACTGAAAACCGGTGTCGCATCACTGTGTATTGGCGGCGGCGAAGCCACTGCGATGGCAATTGAAGTCAACCAGTAAACGCGATAGCCACAGCGCGGAGTAAGTCACCATGATCTACACAGAAGAACAATTAATGGTGCGCGATATGGCGCGTCAGTTTGCTACAGAAAAGCTGGCTCCGAATGCAGCAGACTGGGATGCCAACAGTACATTTCCAGCTGACGCTATTAAAGAGATGGGTGAGCTTGGCTTGTTGGGCATGGTAGTACCGGAAACCTATCAAGGAGCCGAAACCGACAGTGTTGCTTATGCCATGGCGCTGGAAGAAATTGCTGCCGGTGATGGTGCTTGCTCTACCATCATGAGTGTGCATAACTCCGTAGCCTGCCTGCCAATCTATCGCTACGGCACCGACGCACAGAAAGATCAATGGCTTCCGAAACTCGCTTGTGGTGAAATGCTCGGTGCCTTCTGCCTGACTGAACCACAGGCAGGGTCAGATGCTTCTGCCATCACTACCAGGGCCACACTTTCACAGTCCACTGAAGGTCCATGTTACGAACTCAATGGTGTCAAACAATTTATTACTTCAGGCAGTACTGCAGATGTCGCGATTGTATTTGCGGTGACTGATCCGGATGCCGGTAAAAAAGGCATCAGTGCGTTTATCGTACCTACTGACACTAAAGGTTATGAGGTCGCCTCGGTCGAAAAGAAAATGGGGCAACGCGCCTCTGATACCTGTCAGATCGTTCTTAACAACTGCATTGTTGCCGCAGAAAACCTGCTTGGTGAAGAGGGCCAGGGTTATCGCATTGCACTGAGTAACCTTGAGGGTGGCAGAATCGGTATTGCAGCACAGGCTGTCGGTATGGCACGCGCCGCTTATGAACACGCGCTCTCGTACGCACAGGAAAGACAGGCCTTTGGTAAACCTCTTATCGCACAGCAGGCAGTTGCTTTTAAACTGGCCGATATGGCTACCCAGATGGACGCCGCAAGGCTTCTGGTACACCGCGCGGCCTCATTGCGAGACCAGCAGGCCCCCTGCCTCACCGAAGCATCGATGGCCAAACTGTTTGCCAGTGAAATGGCCGAGAAAGTCTGCTCAGATGCTATTCAGATTCACGGTGGCTACGGGTATCTTAGTGATTTTCCGGTTGAGAGAATCGCCAGAGATGTACGGGTTTGCCAGATATACGAAGGCACCTCGGACATTCAGCGACTGGTGATCAGCCGTTCTCTGGCCGCCTGAACAGGCTACGTCTCTACTATTTCATCATCACGTTAATCTTTGTGGCATGCAGTTGGGCTTTGTATATCCAGCCATATTATCCGGTGATAGCACGGAGACTAATTTGCCCCTCGAACCGGTTCAACACACACACAAGCTGGCAGTACTGGCGTATCTGCTGCTCTTTCTCGGTATGGTGTTCGGAGTAACCGCTTTCATTGGTGTGTTAATTAACCACACCAATTTCAAAAGCACAGAAAATACTTACCTGCGCAGCCACTTCATTTGGCAGATTCTGGCATTCTGGACGCTGTGCGCAATTGGCGTTGCTGTGGTTATGACATGGCAATCGACAACCTCTACGGTGTTACTAACAATCGGTGTAGTCTGGTGGCTGTTCAACTTGCTTACCGGAGCATTTTTCCTGCACCGTCGCAAACCAATTCCATTGTTTAACTAACCAATACCAACGATGTTCCACAACAACACAGAGACTAAAACATGTCAGATGCAAAAGTAGCAGGCAACGGACCGATGGCCATCGAAGTTGAGCAGGGTAAAGACTATTTCTGGTGCTCGTGCGGTGAAAGCAGCAAGCAGCCCTTCTGTGATGGTTCGCACAAAGGCACAGACTTCAAACCCGTGAAATACACGGCAGAAGAGGACGGGAAGGTGTTTTTTTGCGCCTGTAAACAAACAGCAAACGCACCTAAATGCGATGGCGCGCACAAAGCGCTGTAGCAATACCAATACACCGGGAACTTAGTTGCGTCGGTCAGCCCACAAAACAGAAACCCGGCAATACGCTGAGAATACGTGCTTTTACGTACTAAATCAGAAGCTTGCCAGCTAACTCTGCATATTTGGCATCAATTAGATGCCGTAACGCTACCTAAACAGCACTGCCTGTCAGCCGATTCATTACTTCGTTACAAGCGCACTGTGCGCAATCAAATGCAGTGCATTGATTATGCAACGTTTGGCGCGGTAACACATCGATCAGGATGTAAAGGTTCAAAGATGCACTGATAACTCACAGTTCGAGGTTCGTTGACTGAATACACACCCGCTAAGAAGGTGCCATACAGTCAAACGGGAACTGTTTTGGCGAAGAAGAAGGTTCCAGAACTGTTGTGATCGAAATTATAAGCGGCGCTATGCGCCGCTTTTTTTTGTCAGATCGAGAATGTCGAGAAGCTTGTTTAGATTCTTCGCTTCATAGTCAGGCTTACCCGGTAAGCGCTCGGCACGCTGATCAAACCGGTTCACCCACAACACTTTAAAACCAAAATAGGCAGCACCTGCTGCATCCCACGCGTTGGACGATTGAAAAACCACCTCTTCCGGTTTTACCTGAAAGTGATCTGTCACCAGCTGGTAGACACGTGGATCGGGTTTGAATATTTTAAGCACATCAACGCTGAGTGATTCATCAATCCACTGATCAATATCTGCACCGCTCACCGCAGAGGCAAGCATTGAGGGCTCTCCGTTGCTGAGAATGGCCGTTTTGTAGCCGGCATTTTTCAGTGTTTCAAGTACAACCGGCACTTCACTGTAGGCGCGAAGATTCAGATAGGCCTGCATCAAATCGTCGTGCAGAATTTTATCGTCAATGTCATGTGAGTCGAGCGCATACTCAAGTGCATCGGAGGTGATCTGCCAGAAGTCGGTGTAGTCACCCATCAGGCTGCGCAGCCACGTGTATTCGAGTTGCTTGGTACGCCACATCGCCGACACTTCATGGCCGCGCTTACCAAGACGCTGTTTGTGCTTGGCTACCGCAGAATGCACATCGAACAGCGTACCGTAGGCGTCAAAAACACAAGCCTTAATCGAGGTACCCAAGGCCATATCAGTCATTGCAGTTGTCCGTTAGTTGAGTGAAGCGCTATGAATCAGGTGTAGACGAGGGTGGAATCGAATAGGTAGCCGTTGCGTGGGCGACAAGACCATCCGGGTTCGATTCGCTGTACAAGGATATTTCACCGATCACCAGTCGCTTGCCGAATTTCAGGCCGGCGGCTCTGGCCAGCACATCGCCAGGGGCAGGCTTGCGCAAAAAATTGATGTTTAAACTGGTGGTGACGGCCAGTTCTACCGGACCGATCCGGCTCAATACCAGTGCATACATGGCAGCGTCTGCAAGGCCCATCATCACCGGACCGGCAATGGTGCCACCCGGACGCAAAAACTCATCCCGGTACACCGCGCGCATGAGCACATGATCGGTACCGATATGATCGAGTTGCAACCCCATCAGTGAGGCAAACGGCAGACGCTCGTTGGCAATTTCTGCAAACTCTGCAATCGTTATCTTCACTCCGGAATGGTCCAATGTTCTTGCTCGTGCTGCGCTTCAAGGTCTATATTCGCATGATACGTGTTGCGCACTGAAGATTTCAGTGCCTTACCTTACAGTTGACTAACACGCCGGGATCAAAAACATGTCCGCAGAACAGCCACTACTCGTCGAGACGCACCACGCAGTAACCACGCTGACACTGAATCGCCCCGATAAATTCAACGCACTGTCAGAAGCACTGCTGGATGCACTACACACAACGCTGACTTCACTGCGTGATGACTCATCTGTGGCCGTCGTGATTATTGCCGCCAGCGGCAAGGCATTCTGCGCCGGTCACGATCTCAAACAAATGCGTCAGAACCACGGTACCGAATACTATGGTGATCTGTTTGCTACCTGTTCCCGTGTCATGCAACTGATCACCGAACTGCCGCAGCCGGTAATCGCCAGTGTCAACGGCATGGCCACCGCGGCAGGTTGCCAGCTGGTTGCCACCTGCGATCTGGCGGTCGCGGCAAATACTGCCCAGTTCGGCGTATCCGGTATTAATCTCGGTTTGTTCTGCAGCACACCATCGGTTGCGTTGTCACGCAATGTGCCACGTAAGCGCGCCTTTGAGCTACTCATGACCGGAGACTTCATCAGTGCCGACCAGGCGGTTGAGTATGGATTAATCAATCAGTCGGTTGAGCCTGATCAGTTAACACAGCAAACCGTGGCTCTGGCAGAGAAAATTGCCGCCAAGCCGGCAGCTGCACGAACAGTTGGCAAAAAGCTGTTCTACGACCAGATCAACCTGTCGTTGCCTGACGCGTACACGATGGCATCAGACGTGATGGCCTGCAACATGATGTCACCGGAAACCGTTGAAAATGTTGATGCCTTTCTGGAAAAAAGGCCAGTGCGAAAAACCTGATTTAAATCTGTGTAACAGGTTAAATCAAAGTAATCAGGTAATAACAGCAAACGCCGATACACTCCTTGAATAAATAATTACAGCCTGATCCGACGCTATGATCGGAGGCGATAACGGGGGATGAACATGGACAACAAAGCGCTAACCTACCTGAACACGTTGGCAGTGAGCTGCCTGGCAACCGGAATGATTGACGAAGCGCAGCCCGCCTTCGAACTGATCAACGGTGCCGCACCGCTTCAGGATGCCGGTCCCGTGGGTCTTGCAAGCATTGAGCTCGCGCGTGGCAACTACGATAAAGCAACAGAGATACTGAAGCAGTGTGCTGATGAAAATCGTATCAACGCAGACAAAGCCCGCAAGTTGTTAATGCACGCACTGGTCGCAACCAATCGACTGGACGAAGCCGACGAATTGCGCGAAAGCCTCACGCAACTCGAAGCGGCTAACGACGAGCACGAGTACCTGGTGCAATCGCACAAGTTTTTCGGCACAGGCGATCCTCGACAACTGGCCCGTTAACGACCCACCAGCTTCAGCTGTACTCGCGGCGATGCACAGGTTACGGCATCGTCGCACCACACAATCAGTAAAAAGGTATGATGGCGGTTCGACTATCTGGAACTGCCATGGGCGCTGACCGCAACATAGAATTTATCGATACGCTGGAACAACTTCAGCAGGCAGCCAGTGTTCTGACCGAGCATTCATGGTTCGCCCTCGATACCGAATTCCTGCGCGAACGAACCTACAGACCCGAGCTATGTCTACTGCAAATTGCAGCAGGCGATCATATCTACTGCATTGATCCACTAGCGCTCGACAACATCGATTGCCTGCTCGATGTAATTTACGACAGCAACATCACCAAGGTACTTCACGCCGCCGGTCAGGACCTTGAGATTTTTTACTGGCTGCGCGGCAGTGTGCCGGACAATCTGTTTGACACCCAGGTAGCAGCACCGCTGCTGGGGCACACCGAGCAAATCGGTTACGCCAATCTGGTTAAACAGATACTCAACATCGATCTTAATAAATCTCACTCAAGAGCCGACTGGACACGCAGGCCACTGCCGGAACAACAGCTCGCCTATGCCGCCGACGATGTTATCTACCTGGCGCAGATGTATCCGCTGATGACCGAACAATTGCAGGAACTCGGGCGCACGGAATGGCTTGAACCCGAATGGCAGGCAATGACCAATCCGGAGCTATATGAAAAGCCGGCTGATCAGGTCTGGAAAAAACTGAGACAAATAGACAAACTCAAAGGACAAAGACTCGCGACCGCTCAGCTGCTGGCGCAGTGGCGTGAAGAAACAGCGCGCAAAAAGAACCTGCCACGCAACTGGTTACTAAAAGACGATGTGCTGGTTAGCGTTGCCAAGCAACTGCCGGAAGACACCGAAAACCTGAAGCACATCCGAGGGCTGTCAGACGGGTTTCGCCGCTCACACGGTGACGCGGTGTTGTCGATCATTGAAAAAGCAAAACAGTGTGAACCGTTAGCACCAGACCCGTATAAGCGCAAAGATAAACTTACGCCACTGCAGGATGCCGCAGTTGATGTGCTTTCAGCTGTCGCCAAAAGCCATGCCGCGGAATTGCGTATCAACGCGTCGGTACTCGCCCCCAGGAAGTCCCTCGAAGATCTGGTCAGAGGCTCTGCCAATACCGACATACTGCAAGGCTGGAGAGCAACGCTCATTGGCGAACCGATCAAGGCTGTGCTCGAAGGCAATCGCCATCTTTCATTTGTGGACGGTGCGCTGGTCATTTCTGATCCGGATTCAGCACACTAACAGTGGGCAGAAAGGACCACTGACCGGCGCAAGCATTGACGGCATTTTCTTCCAGCGGACGGAAAACGCTGTTAATCGTCCGGCAAGTTCCATAAACTGAAATTCCTCCCTAGCGCACAGATACAATGAGCACCAAACTCAGTAACGTCAACATCGTTTCAGAGTCAGTATTACTGACCCCTCGTGAACTGAAAGACGCATTACCACGCACTGAAGCAGCCACCCAAACGGTTGAGCAAGCCCGCCGCACCGTTGAGGCAATACTCGATCGGCGCGACCCGCGACTGCTGGTAGTAACCGGCCCGTGTTCCATACATGATCTGGATGCAGCAAAAGAGTACGCCACTCAACTGAAAAAACTTCACGATCAACACGCCGACAGCCTCTATATTGTGATGCGCGTGTACTTCGAGAAACCACGCACCACGGTTGGCTGGAAAGGCTTTATTAACGATCCCGATCTGGACGACTCTTTTAACATCGAAAAGGGACTGCGGCAGGCGCGGGAACTTTTACTGTGGCTCGCAGAGCTCGGCCTTCCCGCCGGCACTGAAGCGCTCGACCCGATCAGCCCGCAGTATTTATCAGATCTTTTTGCATGGACTGCAATCGGCGCGCGGACCTCTGAATCTCAAACCCACCGTGAAATGTCGAGCGGGCTTTCAACACCGGTCGGCTTTAAAAACGGCACTGACGGCAGCCTTGATATTGCCATCAACGCAATGAAGTCGGCATCGTCACCGCATCGTTTTCTTGGCATTAACAGTAACGGTCAGGTGACCAGACTGGAAACACGCGGCAATGCATTTGGTCACGTTATACTGCGCGGCGGCTCTGAACCGAACTACGATTCCGTTGCTGTAACACTGGCAGAGCAGGCACTGGAAGATGCCGGCCTTGCGCCAAATCTGGTGGTTGATTGCAGCCATGCAAACTCTCACAAAAACTACGAACTGCAACCGCTGGTCGCAGACAATGTGTGTAAACAGATTATCGAAGGTAACCGCTCGATTATCGGTCTAATGCTCGAGAGTCACTTAAACAGTGGCAATCAGAAACTCAGTGACAATCTTCAATATGGTGTCTCGATCACCGATGAATGTATCGACTGGCCTGCTACGGTAACATTGCTTGATTCAATGGCCGAACAACTGGCCGCCCCCCTACAAAACAGATTGACGTAAAAAACTGATTGACAGGTATCTGACAGACCATGGATCAAAACGACCAATACCGCTACTTCAGAGACTACATACACTCCAGAGTCAGAACCATTCCGGACTGGCCTATAGATGGCGTGCAGTTTCGCGATATCACCCCGTTACTGCAAAACCCGGCAACATTCAGACGCCTGGTCGACTGCTTTGTTCATCGCTACTACGATCATGATATTGACGTACTGGCATGTATCGATGCACGAGGATTTATTATTGGCGGCGCCCTCGCCTATGAGCTCAGCACCAGTCTGGTACCGATAAGAAAGCGTGGCAAACTGCCTTTTGACACTGTCAGTGAATCGTACAACCTTGAGTACGGTACTGCAGAGGTTGAGCTACACAAAGATGCTGTCAGTAAAGGTAACAAGGTTCTGCTACTGGACGATCTAATCGCCACAGGCGGCACTATGCTGGCTGCTTCTTCCTTAATTAAACGTCAGGGTGGCGAAATTATCGAAGCTGCTGCCATTATTGATTTACCGGATCTGGGCGGTTCCAGAAAACTTCGCGAATCAGGTATCGATGTTTACAGCATCTGTGAATTCGAAGGAGAGTAATCATGGGATTAAGCCGAACCGAGAACTTTTTTGTCTCATGGGAAGAGCTTCATCGCGATACCCGCATCCTTGCAGAGCGATTGCTTCCTGCCGAGCAATGGACCGGTGCTATCGCTATCACTCGCGGCGGCATGATACCGGCAGCAATCATTGCACGTGAGCTTAACATCCGTCTAATAGAAACCATTTGCATCAAAACCTACGACTACCGCGAGCAAGGTGAGAGCGCCATTCTCAAACACCCCGATACTGATGGTACCGGCATGCTGCTTATCGATGATCTGGTCGATACCGGTAAAACCGCGCGTGCGGTAAAAGCGGTGGTTCCAAACGCAAGGTTTGTCACGGTCTATGCCAAACCGGAGGGCCGAACAGAAGTTGATGATTTCATCAAGGAAGTGCCTCAGGACACCTGGATCAATTTCCCATGGGATATGGAACTGAACTACTCAAGCCCTTTGGTTGATCGTCCTGAGCTAAACGGCCAAAGCTAAACATTTAGCCGCAGGTATATTTTATCAGGGCGTGTTGAACACCGTGTGAAGCACAATACCGTCTTCAAAATAAACACGAAAGCGCTCATATTCCCAACTGGAGATTGAAGGCACACCGACAGCAGCATGGCGTGTTTGCGGCTCACCAAGATGCTGCAGTACTTCGGCCTGAGTGGCCCCTCTTTGCACGCCGCCACTACCCTGGGTAACGCCATACCCACCAGTCGGCAGTGCCAGTATATCTGCCATCGCCGCCATGCTGAAACAGCTAACCAAAGCAGTGAAAGCGAGTGTGTGAATATTTTTCATGTGCCGCCATCCTGAAGCTAAAAGTGTTGTGACAGGGTTTCGTCTGGCGGTCTCGCATCTTTAACCGTTTTTGCAAAGACTGCTACGAATATTGAATTGCGCTAAACTTTGGGCGACCCATCAGACAGCCATTTATATGCTCAGGTTTTTTCTCGGACTTACTCTCGCTCAGATCGCCGCAGTCGGTCTGGCTCTGCTGTACCCGGGTACCGCGGCAATTGAGAAATTAATCGCACTGGCATTTCTGATTGTGCTGCTTTCAACAGTGGTCAGCTTGTGGTTCTCAACCGTTGCCCGGCAACTGGCCGATAAACAGGTCAACGCACTGAAGGAGCGCTTTGCTGCCGAGCGGGACAAAATCAACAAAACCGCAGCGAAAGACAAAGACCGCCTCGAGAAAAAAACCAGAAAACAGATAGAAGTAGAAGCGCGTCGCGCCAAAACAAAAGCCAACATCAAAGTCGGTGGCGCTATTACTGTAGCAACCGGATTCGGTGTGATGATGCTGCTTTCCCAGTTCGTCACATTGGGCTTACTGACCCTTACTACCGCGGGTGGTGCAGTTGGCGGTTACCTGGTTCGATCACGCAAAGAGCAGGAAGCACTCGACAACCCTGACTACAAACTTATAGAAGCCGAGATCGTTGAAGACGATCAACCAGCTGCAATAACGCACCAACAACCTTCAGACACAACGGTTGTTTCAAACGACGACAACCCGGACACGGTAATTGATCTCCCGGATAAACAACCGTAAGTTTTTTGCACATTCAGATGGGTTACCCGGCATTTACTGACAACAGTGTTTTTACCCAGTCGATTGCTTCCGGATAGTGACTGGTATCCAGTACAAACTCCTGACCTCTGGCCGCCGACTTTAAAATAGTCTTGTCGGCATCGAGACTCCAACGCGAAAGATCCTGATGATAACTGAGCACACTCCCTCTTCCATGCGGGTGCATCCAGCGTGGTACCTGCCAGACAGAACGACTTTTGTATTGTGCTGTTAACACAAGCGCATCACGCCTCGACAAAAAACATCCTGCGCCTGCACAATGCTTGTTGAAGCTGAGAACTTTACGTGCAACGTAAATAGTGTTGTCACCACTGTATTCGCCAAAGCAATGCGGATGCGAACGCAAAGCCGGGTGTTGATCACCTGCCAGCAGTGACGCGACAGACACAAGCCTCGAGATTTGCAGCCAGCCATAAATTATGTGCTGGTCCGGTGCGCCAGTCACATACCGCCAACGGCGTTTCACATACTCAACCTGCCGGTACCAGCCAAAGAAAAGAAACAGATCTCCAGGCCCGATCTGATGACTGGCCAAGTGACTTTGAGCAGCACCACATTGTCCGAAGGCGGCCTGAAATTTTTCTTGTCTTTCTATGCTGTGAGCATTGAGGTCCGGATCAAGGTGCACCCGATCCCAGCTATTGAGCCGCTCGTTACTCAGATGTTTTACCATTCTGCCAATGCCAACCGTATCTTGCAGATCGCGATAGCGGATTGGTGAACGTTTATCGGGGATGGCAACAGGCAACAACCTGCCGTCTGGCATCACCGGGCTGGCAAAACCTCCGGCACTGCTATCAACCCCTTTGCGACTGAGTATGATTTTCAAGCGATGACCTCTGTACTAACCTGGATTATTCATGAGGATTCGCCATTCAGCGAAAATAGCGCAAAACAGGTCGCTTGATCCAGTGAGAAGCGTGGCCCGCCACGCGCCGGGCTGGATCATGCGAGATGTGCAGCGATATTTACGTCTGATGGTGAATAGACACAGTGCTAACTTAAAAATATTGTCTAAACGATTGTTTGGAACTATATGCATAGATAATCGCTA
>CALHCI010000008.1 GCA_937931165.1 uncultured Granulosicoccaceae bacterium | reverse complement strand
GACTACCACGCTGAGTTTAACTCACGTGGCGGCTATGAATTTTTGTTGTCTGATAGATTTCAACAGGTCACCCAGCTCGGTGCTTCGGTACGCTGGCGGAAGCCGGGTAGCCGCTATTCTCTCAAGCTCGGTGTGGAATGTTATCTCGGTAATGACATGCTGCCAGAGCTGGCGGAAGTTGAAAATACTACCTCTCGTGACGCGGGTTGTGTGCCTGTGCTCGGTGCAGGTTTTTACACCAGTCTGGTGTCGAAGCAGGAGTAGTTCGTGACAACTATTGTTTGGTACACGTATCATCACCCCTGAATAGAATATCAATTTCAATAATGTTTAAAGCAACAACGGATGAGCTGCAGCCCGGCAAGCTAATTAAATACCAATTGCTTTGTCATAAACGTGTTCTTAGTTACCGCCAGTTTATCGATGGGTTAGAGACTGACCAACACTTCCGACGATGGTTTAGTGAAGTGCTGGCAAGCTCGTCGTTTAACGCATTTCGGTGGGAAACGCTGCCACTGTCCAATACAACAAAAAACAGGCCTTTCGAGTTTGTTCTTATTAACGCGCCGGCACTATGTAACCGAACCCTGGATCCACAAACGTTCTCGGAATACTTTACTGATGAACCGATTGTCAGTTTCAAAAGCCTGGGAGGGGATGCCACACTTATCGTCCCGTCGCCGCAATGTGACGGTGAAAATTATGATCATCTGGCAGGGTTTATCCGATCAGCGCCTGAGGCGCAGATCGATGCACTCTGGCGGCTCATTGGCCTAACCCTAAAAAATCAGTCAGGCGAAGTACCGGTATGGCTGAACAGTGAAGGAAGTGGCGTGGCCTGGCTGCATGTCCGGATAGATACAAAGCCTAAGTATTACAGTTACGAACCTTATAGAAATGGTGCGACCTCTTCTTGACAGGCAACATCGAGGCTGCGCAGAGTGTGCCCAAGATGACGTTTGTCTGGATTTCACATGAAGGTAGTATTCTTGCCTCCACCAGGTCTTTTGACTTGGTGGAATAAGAAGTACTGGCCGTTGCTAAACTTGCAGCTACTGCTGCTGCAGAAACCCGCTCACTCTTTTCAGTCCCTGTTTAAGTACCTCCGGGTTGTTTGCATAGCCGATGCGTATATAACCTTCCATGTTCAGTGCAGCGCCCGGTGTAAACATCACACCGGTCTCTTTGAGCAGTGAAATGCACAGCTCGCGGGAGTTGACCGGAAGGTTGTATTTCAATAGTGCAGTGGTACCGGCCTTTGGTTTAATCCACGAAATCAGTGGCTCGGTGTTTACCCATGCTTCAAGGGTTTGCAGGTTACCTCTGGTAATGGAATGGCTGCGAGCAAGCAGTTGGTCCGCATGTTCCAGTGCCATGGTGGCGAAGTGATCGTCGATAATGCCAACAGAGATAGTGTCGTAATCGCGGTGGATCATCACAGTTTCTAACAGCGTTTGTGGACCGGTAATCCAGCCAAGTCGAAGCCCTGCAAGTGAGAAGGCCTTTGAAGTACTGGCGGTACTAATGCCTTTTTCGTAAATGTCTGCGATGGAGGTGGTCATCCCTGAACCGGTTTGATCGGTACCGCGGTACACTTCGTCACAAAGAATCCAGGCATCTGCAGCCCGCGCAATGTCCGCAATTTGTGCAAGCATTGTCTCGTCCATAAGAGCACCGGTCGGGTTGTTTGGATTGTTTAGCGCGATCAATTTTGTGCCTGGCACCACGAGCTTGCGCAATGCGTCGAGGTCTGGCAGCCAATGGCTTTCTTCACGCAGTTGTAGTTGCTGAACATCAGCACCGATACTGTCAGGAATAGAATAGTGTTGCTGGTAGGTTGGTACTACGGCGACTACCCGGTTTCCCGGATTTACCAGCGTTTTGTGCACCAGCATGTTTGCGCCGATGGTGCCGTGAGTCACCAGTACGTTAGCAATGTTCTGCTTATTGTAAAGTGAGGCGATAGCGCTTCGTAGTCGCTCCGAGCCCTCTATGTCTCCGTAGGTCATTTTTAACGGCAACAGTTCTGCAAGGCTGCCCTGATCTTTTCCGGCCAGTTTCAATAACTCGTCAACAGTGATGCTTTCAACACAGGTTTCTGCAAGGTTCCATTCGCATTTGGTCTCCCACTCATTCATCCACATTTCAACGCCGAAGGGCTCTATGTGCATTGTTGCTATCCTGTTAACGGGCTTTTGTTGTGTGTAACCTGCCGGGTGATCACTGGCAGGTGAGTTTGAGTGGTGCAGGTGTCAGGTGTTTGCAGCGACTGATTGCGGGAATACACCTGCCTTCATCACCATGCCGGGTACGGTTTTATCCAGTGCGTCTTCAATAAACTGCGCAGCATCTATGGCTTTGGTGAGATCTACACCGGTGCTGATACCCGCTCGCTCAAGCATATAAACAAGATCTTCAGTGGCAATGTTGCCTGTGGCCGCCGGTGCAAACGGGCAGCCGCCAACTCCCCCGAAACTTGAGTCGAGTGCTGCCACACCGGCTTCTACGCCGGCCCAGGCGTTGGCGAGCCCGGTATTGCGGGTGTTGTGCAGGTGCAATCGTAACGGCACATCGGGGTAGTGTTGTCTGATTGCGTTAATGCGTTCTTTAATATCTTTAGGTGTTGCGACCCCAATGGTATCTGCGATGGCGAGTTCAAACGGGTTGGCTTCCATACAGCCATCGACCACTTTCATTAAACGTTCTATCGGCATTTCACCTTCAAACGGGCAGCCGAATGCAGCAGCAATGGTGACGCCTACAGCGATGGGATCGGACACATTACCTGCCAGTTCATTAAACAGACTCAGACCGGTTTCTGTATCTGTGCCCTGATTTTTCTGACTAAATGTATCACTGGCAACCACCACAAAATTTACTTCATCAAGCCCGGCGTTGCATGCGCGTTCGAAGCCGCGTTTGTTAAGTGCCAGTCCTATGTACTTGCAGTCGGTATCTTTGGGGAGTGCCGCGCATATTTCATCGGCTTCGGCCATCTGTGGAACCCGCTTTGGATTGACAAAACTGGTGACTTCAATGCGTGAGGCACCAGCATCAATTGAGCGCTGAATCATTTCCAGTTTGGTTGCAAGGCTGAGTAGCTTCTTTTCATTTTGAATGCCGTCCCGGGGGGAGACTTCAATAATCTCTACGCTATTATTCACAGTGATTCCTGAGCGGGTTATGTTTCAACGGTAGTGTACGTTGCAGTGGTTGATTTGAATAGCGACGTATTAGTAGGAGCGGGGCATACCGAGCACATGCTCGGCAATGTAGCTTAAAATAAGATTGGTTGAGATGGGTGCTACCTGATAAAGGCGGGCTTCGCGAAACTTTCTCTCTATGTCGTACTCTTCTGCAAAACCAAAACCGCCAAACGTCTGCACACACGCTTCAGCGGCAGCCCATGAAGCATCGGCTGCAAGCAGCTTGGCCATGTTGGCTTCCTCACCGGGGTTTTTGCCGGCTTCGTACAGGGTAATCGCTTCTCTTAGCATGAGCTCTGCGGCGCGCATCTGGCTATAGGCTTTGGCAATTGGAAACTGTATTCCCTGGTTTTGTCCGATAGCGCGTCCAAACACGCTGCGTTCACACGCATAGTCAGATGACTTTTTAATAAACCATTTTGCATCGCCAATACATTCTGCAGCAATCAATATTCGCTCGGCGTTCATGCCTGAAAGAATATACCGGAAGCCTTTGCCTTCTTCGCCAACCAGTGCAGAAGCCGGAATTTCCATGTCATCAAAAAACAGTTCGGTGGTTGAATGATTCATCATGGTGCGAATCGGTCTTATTGTAAGCGACTTGTTAAGTACTGCTCTCATGTCGACCAGAAATACGGACAAGCCTTCTGTTTTTTTAGCCACCTGATCTTTTGGGGTGGTTCTTGCCAGTAACAGCAAAAGATCCGAATGTTCTGCACGCGATGTCCAGATTTTCTGACCGTTGACCACATAGTGGTCACCAGCGCGGCGAGCGGTGGTACGCAATGATGTGGTATCGGTCCCTGAGGTCGGTTCCGTGACACCAAATGCCTGTAGGCGCAGGCTGCCTTCTGCAATGCCCGGCAGATAGGCTGCCTTTTGTGCATCGCTGCCGTGACGTAATACTGTACCCATGGTGTACATTTGTGCGTGACAGGCTGCTGCATTGCCACCGGCGCGATGAATTTCTTCCAGTATCGCCGCACCGGCAGACAGTGGCAGACTCAGGCCGCCATAGGCTTCAGGAATCAGTGCACCCAGGTATCCGGCGTCCGTCAGCGCTGCGACAAATTCGGTCGGGTAGGTTTGCTCACGATCACAACGCCGCCAGTAGTCGCCGGGGAAGTCTGCGCACAGTTTGATTACCGCATCACGAATTTCCGTATGGTCAAGCTCGTAGTTCATAAATTTATGTGGTGTTGCGATGAAAATACAGTGTATCAGAGACGGTCGCTAAACCCGTTGCGGAAAGCGCACTGCTGGTGGACGCCGTGGGTATTATGTGTTGCGTAGTTTAGAGTGTAGACAATCGTTAAACGGACCGGAGCCGGTTGGGGAAAAGCGTTTATGGAATTGGATGTTTTAAATGTCATGACGTAATATGAGGGATACTATTAACTCTCGGGTGTTGCAGTGGTGCGGTTTCTAAAAGCTGTTTTGATTTTTGCAGGTGCTGTATTTTCCTCGCAGGTTTCTGCGCAAGAAAGCGAGCTGCCGGTTTGCGCATCGGTTGCCTCTGATCCGGATGGAGATGGTTTTGGATGGGAGGTGTTCACCTCAGTATTCTCGCAATTTAGTGATATTGACTTTCAGAGTTGCAGGGTCACTGAGTCATCGGTACCCAAACCGTCATTGGTCAATAGAGAGACAGGTGCGAACGTCGCGTTGCAAAGGGCGTACTGGAACGCCAACAATGATATTGCAGATCGCAAACTGCGTTGTGAGCCGTTTGAATTTGACTCTGCAGCTATGATGTATCAAAAGTCTGATCCATCACTGGGTACTGATAATCGCCTGTGGTTTCTGAAAGACACACTGTACCGGCATGAAGCGTTGTCCGGTAACTTCCCGCGAATGAACACGATGTACCAGCTTACCGTTGAACAGTTGCCTGATGCAGCCGCAGTGACAGCGTTGAATAATACGGATACCCGCTGGCAGAATGGTCTACAGGGTATTTTGCCTTTGTGGACGGTAAACAACGGTATTTATTATGGCGCCATGCCACTGCGTCGCAGTGCTTATGTAGAGGTAATTAGTTACAACGGTGGTACGGCGAATGCGGTCCGCGTGTGGGGTGATGAAACCGCTAACAGTTATCACGACTGTTACGATGTAAACGGTATTGCATTCGTACCAACCGGCTCTGCGGACACGGCAAGTGACGGGCTGCAACCTGCAGACGAACAAACGATAACCACACTGTTCAGTGCGGTAGACGATGCAGCAGAAACTACAGATCTTGAAACCGGCACTGCGGTGGTGTTTTCGAACCCGCGCTGGCTGTACAACACACAAATAGCCGGAAGACGTTTTCAATGCCATCGAAACGAGTGGGAGTGGCGTAACCCTTCTGTCTACGGAAACATTGACCTCGATGATTCACTGGCGGGCTGGCAATACATT
The DNA here is from genome assembly GCA_937931165.1 of uncultured Granulosicoccaceae bacterium. GTDB lineage: Bacteria > Pseudomonadota > Gammaproteobacteria > Granulosicoccales > Granulosicoccaceae. Next base: position 28,094 of record CALHCI010000008.1, on the reverse strand, counting down.
TTCCATCCGTACAATAGTGGTGGCCAGGTACTGATCACTTCTCGCAGCTTCACCAGTCGTAATTCACAGTGGCAAACTAAAAGTATTGGCCTGTTGAGTGAGGTATTAGGGCTCTGGTCTGAAAACCCGCAACACTTAAATATGCAGCAAACAACAGATGGTTTCAGATTATGGAACGCCGGTGATAATGAAACATTTGATTATTGCCAGCCTGGCAGGCTTACCTCGTTGCTGACAGATGGAATAGACATCGGTTTTACTTCTGTCAATGAGCCACTGGTGCCGATACCAGCGATTAACGGCGATGGCGATGGCGATGGCGATGGCGATGGCGATGGCGATGGCGATAGAACTGGAACTGGAACTGGAGCTGGAGGAAACGACAATGGTGGCGGGGGCGTAATATATCTTGTTTTTCTTTACCTTGTTGTTTTTGTACGTCATGTTTTTATACGTCAATTGAACAGGTAATCGCCGGTGCGTTGAAACAACCGGTCTGCTTGTTTGCAGCCGCTTCACCAGTAATGGTTGCTTCTGTCGTTTGATGCTATCTGCTCACTGAGCGTTGCGCTCAATATAAGACATCAGCACGTCAAAGAAGCGTTTCTCTAACCGGTTGTCAGCCATGTCGCGGCGTCTGATCATGCCCAGTGGTCGTTTAAAATGCGGTGAGTCGAAGTTAAGAAACACCAGCTTATCTTCCAGATAGGGGCGGGTTGTGGCGCGAGGCATTGAAGTAATCAGGTCTGTATTGGCAACAATCTCCAGTGCAGAGCGAATTGAATCGGTTTCTACCGTCGTCTGAACGGTCGCAATGCCCGCCGCTATCATTGCCGCTTCGGTTTGCTGACGCAGCAGGCTGCCCGTTGAATGCAATAGCCACGATTGCTGTTTCAGACTTTCTGCCTGAATTTTTTTTAGTCGGGTAAGTGTATGGCCGCTGCGACACAGTATGCCGACTCTGTCATCGATCAGATGTTTGAACTCGAGTGCGTCTTCTGCATCGACAACACTTTGCGGACCCAGCATAAAATCAATCTGGCCGCGCTCAAGCATTGAATGTAACTGTGATACCAGCCCTGTACGCAGCACCACGTTGCAAGCAGGGTTTTCACGAATAAACGCGGACAAACTATCAGACAGGAATCTGCCAGCCACAATCGGCGGAGCACCAATCCTGAGTTCGCCAATAGTACCCAGGGATGTTTGCGAGGCAATACTGTCTGCCTGATCCTGTGCAATACGTATGGTCAGGCCAATTCTGGCCAGGCGTCTTCCGAGTGCATTCGGCACAGACCGACGTCCATCCCGCTGAAACAGAGCTGCGGCCATTCTGGTTTCGAGCGCGCGCATATTACGGCTCAGTGCCGGCTGGGTAAGATTTAACCGGTCAGCCGCCCCCTGAAATGAGCCGGTTTCTACAATCACAGAGAGTTGCGCCAGGTGTTTTGGATCAAGATTCATAGCAATCGTTTATGTATTGGCTGATTATATTTATTATCGCTGATGTGTGATGATTTGCTACGATTTGAGCAATAACCTGAAAACCACTGGAGGACGCCCTTGAATATTTCCCGTAAATTATTGATTTCTATCGCTTCGACTGCTGCACTGCTGGCATCAATGACAGCAAGTGCACAAATCTACAAAGGCGAAACAGCTGGTGTAGGTGATCCGGTGCACGCGATGTTTGTTGCTTTTACCACGCAGGCTGGCAAAGCTGACGTCAACATTCAGGTAAATGCCGGGCAAACGCTGACCAAGTCGATGCTCAAAGGCGCAAAAGGGGAGATTGATTTCTTTTCCAGCGTGCCGTCACTTGTCGGATTAATGGCCGGCCAGAAACGCATGTATGAAAATGTAGAGAATGCGGCTGAGCTATCTAAAAACTTGCGCTCGATACTCGGATTTAAAGCCGGTGCCTATCACCCGGTGACGTTGTCAGGTTCCGGTATTGAAAACTGGGAAGATATCAAGGGCAAAACGGTATTTACCGGACCCCCTGCGGGCTCTGCATCAGCAACATCAGAAGCGTTGATAAAAATCATCACAGGCTATGAGGCCGGCAGCGATTATAAAGCGGTGCGTCTCAGCTGGGGAGAAGGGTATACCGCACTGGCCGATGGCAAGATAGATATGATGGTCCGACCGGCAGAAGTGGGTTCAGCTAACATCGAACGCTACGGGTTGTCTGGCGAGTTTCGCATTCTGTCTATTCCGGCAGAGGCTGTTGAAACCGAGGCCATGCAAAACCTGTTTGGCCGCCCGGGGCGTGGCATGCTGACATTCGACGGCGCCTTATACAAAGGCCAGTTAAATCAAACCGAGATCACGGCACTGGGCTTCACTCAATTTGTTGGTACGCATGCAGGTGTGGCTGATGACGTGGTTTATGCGGCTACAAAGTCATTCTGGGAAAATCTTGATGATGTCCATGCCACTGCGTTTTTCTTAAAGGCTGTCACACCGGAAACTGCGTTTACTTCGGTCAATGTGCCTCTGCATCCTGGTGCCGCAAAGTACTATGAAGAAGCCGGTATTGAAATTCCGGATGACATTCAACCTTGAGTTGTTTCATTACACAAACAGGTAGTCACGGGTACCGGCAATACCGTCTGTGACCAAACACGAAGTTAGAGCGTCTGCAATGGCCCGACAGCATGTTTGGGCCGTTGTCAGTGGCGTCGCCTGTTTTTTGCTGGGTGCCATTGCTCTGTATAGCTCAGGGGTTGGCCTGATTGATCCCAAGCTTCATCGTGCTGTGGGTTTTGCGCTGGCACTGTTGGTTGCGATTGTTGTTTCGCGTGTCCGCGTTGATTCAGATAAAGCAAAGGCTGAAACCTCTACCGTCAATGTAGTCATTGACGGGGTTCTACTGTGTGCGGGGCTATGGGCAATCTGGTCCTTCTATTTTGTGCAAAACGAAATGGAAACGGCGCTTTACGACATCACTACCAAAGATGCGATACCTGCACTTGCCGGTCTGGTGGTGTTTCTGGAGTTATGTCGCAGGTTGTGGGGCTGGGGGTTGTTTGCCGTTGGTGCATTTGGCGTGCTTTATCTGCTGTTTGGTCAGAACCTGCCCGGTATTCTGGCTCACACCGGGTTTTCATTAAAAGAAGTGGCAGAAGCGCTTTGGTACAACACGAACAAAGGCGTGTTCGGATCAATCACCAATATCGTACTGAGTACGGTTTTTATCTTTATTATTTTTGGTGTATTGCTTGAGGGCACCGGAGCTGGTGATACGTTGTTAAAGTTTGCTTTCCTTGCCACACGTCGCACCCGAGGCGGGCCTGCGCATGCGGCAATTCTGGCGTCGTCGATGTTTGGCACTATGTCGGGTTCGACGGTGGCAAATATCGTTGGGACCGGCACATTTACCATCCCAATGATAAAAAAGCGCGGGTTTAGTCCGACCTTCGCTGCCGGTATAGAAGCAACTGCATCTTCGGGCGGTCAGATTATGCCACCGATCATGGGGGCTGCAGCGCTGGTGATGGCTGATCTCACTGGTGTCGGTTATTTAAATATTATTGTTGCCGCGCTTTTGCCGGCGTTGTTTTATTACTTCAGTTTGTTTTCTGCGGTGACGGTTGAATCCAGACGCCAGGGTATTGAGCCGCAGGCGCTGACAATTGATGATCAGATCACTCGTGTTGATATAATTAACTCAATTTTATTTATTGGTCCGATTGTGACCGTAATAGCAACACTGGTTGCCGGGTTTTCAACGTCGGCTGCGGGCTTCTACGCGGTAGTAGTGCTGCTTGCGCTATGTATGATTAACCTGGATGTGCGGCGTGACCCGCTTCGTGTATGGAAGTCGTTTCTGAAAGGTTCTGAATCCGGTGCTAAGCTGTTAATCGCTATCGCAGCCATTGGTATTCTGGTGGGTGCGCTGGACTCAACCGGCGTCGGTTTAAAGCTTGCCGATCTTATCGGTGCGATTCGCGGTGAAAGCCTGTTTTCGGCATTGCTGGTTGCGATGGTCGGCGCGCTGGTGCTGGGTATGGGTATGCCAACGCTGCCAGCGTATCTTATTATTATACTGGTGATGGGGCCGGCGATTCAGGCGCTTGGCATTTCAATGCTGACCGCGCATATGTTTGTCTTTTACTACGGGGTTGCTTCTTCACTGACACCACCGGTAGCAATCGCCGCGTACGCTGCCGCCCCGATTGCAGGGGCTAATCCGTTAATGACGGCTTTTATGTCATTCAGGCTTGGTATGGCCAAGTTTATTATCCCGTTTGTGTTTGCATTTTATCCGACGGTACTGATCATTGAACAGTTTGAATTGACGACCTTTTTAAGTATTGTATTTAGAACCTGTTTTTGCATCTGGCTGTTTTCATCGGCGTTGTCCATGTTTGACCGTCGGCGATTGAGTCTGGCTGAAACCGTGCTGCGATTTGTGGCTGCGTTTGCAGCAGTGGCGATCAGTCCGTTTGTCTATGTGCCCGCAGTGGTGGCAGGGGTTCTACTCATACTATTTGATCGCCGCAGAGCGATCGCAACCAGTAAGTAATCATCATGAATGACAAACCAAATTTTTTGTTTATTATCACCGATCAGCAGCGTGCTGATCATCTTGGTTGCTATGGAAACAAAGTTGTAAAAACTCCTCACATAGATGCTATTGCCGGAGCTGGTCAGCGCTGGAATCGTTTCTATGTCGCGAACCCTATCTGCATGCCAAACCGCGCATCAATCATGACAGGGCGGATGAGTTCATTACATGGCGCACGGCACAATGGTATTCCTCTATCAAAAGATCAGACTACTTTTGTTGAGCTGTTAAGAGATGCAGGGTATCAGACAGCACTGATCGGCAAATCACATCTGCAAAGTTTTACCGGGTTGCCGGCATCCAATACCTACCAGCCCGAGGCTGGTAAAACACAACCGACATCTGCGCTGCGAGATGCTTATAAAAATAACCGGCACAGCAAAGACTATGACCTGGAAGTGGCCGGTCAGTGGAATACTCCGCTTGCAGACAGAATTGATGGTCACTTCTATGGCTTTGATCATGTAGAAGTGACTGCAGACCATGCAGATCTTGCCTGTGGTGATTATTTGCTGTGGGCGCGCAGCCAGCGCAGTGATTTTGATCAGCTGGTCGGGCCTGAAAATGCTATTCGCGATAACCGGATTAATTCACCGCAGGCATGGAGAACCTCAGTGCCTGAGGAGCTCTACTCAACAACCTGGGTGGCAGATCGTTCGGCGGCGTGGCTTGAATCACAGGCGGCAAGTGATCAGCCGTTTTTTCTGCAGATGTCATTTCCTGATCCGCATCATCCATTTACCCCACCCGGTAAGTACTGGGATATGTATGATCCGGACGCTATTGAACTGCCAGAGTCTTTTGGTAAAGGGCAGTTGCCACCCATACTCGCGATGCAAAAGGCATTGCAACAAGGCACCGATCCACGTGACAATCAAAATCCGTTTGCCGTCACGGAGCGTGAGGCGAGAGAAATTATTGCGCTGACTTACGGCATGATCACCATGATAGACGATGCCATTGGACGTGTACTGGCGCAGCTTAAGGCGTCCGGTCTGAGTGATAATACTGTGGTGGTATTTACTTCTGACCATGGTGATTATATGGGTGATCACAGTCTGATGCTTAAGTTGTTGTTGCATTATCAGGGGTTAATCCGTGTACCATTTATCTGGTCTGATCCTGCAACGTCGGGTGTGGCTGCAACGGATGATAGCCTGGCATCTTCTATAGACATTTCTACCACGTTGCTGGCGCGTGCGGGCATTCAACCTTATAACGGCATTCAGGGTCGTGACTTATTTACCAGCACGGCACCTGAAGCGATTATGGTAGAAGAAGACAGCCAGCGCACGATGACCGGTTTTGATCAGCCGCAACGCGTTCGAACTGCAGTGACTGAACAGTATCGTATGTCCCTCCGGCAGGGAGAAGACTGGCATGAGCTTTATGATCTGGTTAACGACCCTCACGAGATGAATAATCTTTACGACAGCCCGGATCATGCCGACATCCGAAGGGATATGGCTGAGATTATGTTGCGTCGTTGTATTGCGCTTCAGGATACATCGCCGCTTCCAGCGTATCGAGCCTAGCTGGTTGTTTTTCGATTCACAGCGCTGAGAAGCTGACGTGCAAACGAGCGAAGGTTTGTAAAGGTGGTTGAGTGAAATGTTGGGCGTGGCAGGAACTGGTAAAAGCCTTGTAGAGAGACCTCCCCAGCGCTTAGACGCTGACCCTCCCACAAGTGGGAGGGTTTTGAGCCTTTTACGACTGTCTTTGAGCGTGGTGGATGTATACGATCATTACCTGGCAATCGGGCGATGTTCGTTTAGAAATGCAGCTATTTCCCGTAACGATTCATCTGCTTCGGGATACTGATCGTAATATTCAAAAACGTGCCAGAACCCTTCCCACACTCGGCACTCAACATTGATACCTGCGCGTAACATCTGACGATGTAGTTTTAAACACATCGCCAATAGCATATCCCTTGTGCCTGTAGTGATGATGGTTGGTGGAAAGTTTTTAAATGATCCGAATAGCGGCGAAATGGAAGGGTCAGTCAGGCATCTGTCGGGTGCGTAGACTGTGGCTATCTCATACAGGCGTGACGGATGTAGCGTCGGGTCTGAGAATGTGGTGGGGTCAAATAGTTGTTGATCAATTCTTAGATCAACGGCAGGCGATAGCAATGCGATGGCATCAGGCGTTCGGATATTTTGTGAGACAGCTTGCTGAGTAATTACCACAGCGAGATTGCCACCTGCAGATTCGCCTGTGAGATATAGCGGTGCCGAAGATAAAGACATTTTTTTCCATACCTTCACACAATCTTCAGCGGCGGCTGGTGCCGGGTGCTCGGGCGCAAGTCTGTATTTTGGTGCAATAACTTCAAGCGCACTGTATTCGGCAATCGCACCGATTATAGATAAGTCGCTAAATGGGCATCCGACAACAAAACCACCACCAAAGAGGTAAACGAGCGTGCCACCTGACGTGCCGCTTTTCAGCGAGGTAATCCGTTCACATTCAACCCCATCGACCTGTATGTTTTCCCGATTCAGGTGGTGACGTTTGATTGCTCTTTCAGAGCAGGGTGCCTGGTCCCGTGTTGTCTCTGCACGTATGGCATTAATGCGTGAAAAGTCAGTGGGTTCGTCCTGCCGTGTAAAGGCATTGAGGAATGCGAGTGCTTCAGGAGAAATGTCTGGCCCTTGCACAAATTCAATATCTAAGCGTTGTACGTAGAGCTTGAAACATCACCGCCTTCACCGGTCCAGTCAGTGTGAAACCATTCACCTGAAGGCTTATCTACTCTTTCATAGGTATGTGCGCCAAAGTAGTCACGTTGGGCCTGTAGTAAGTTGGCGGGCAGGCGTCCGGTACGGTAGCCATCAAAAAACGCCAGTGCCGAACTCATTGCAGGCACTGGTATTCCTGCCACCACTGCTTTGGCGATGACGTTCCGCCAGTTGTCCTGTGCATTCATTACGGCGTTTGCAAAATAGTCATCGATAAGAAGGTTGGCAAGATCCGGTGATTTTTCATAGGCGTTTTTTATATCGTCAAGGAACACTGAGCGGATGATACAACCGCCACGCCACATTTGTGCGACGGCACCGTAGTCAATACTCCAGTTGTATTCTTCGGCTGCAGCCCGCATTAGCATATAGCCTTGCGCGTACGAAACCATTTTGGAAGCCAGCAGTGCGTCACCAAGCGCTTTGAGCCAGTCATCGGTTTCGCTTTTATCTATTGTTGAAGTAGCAGGCCCACTCAGTACTTTTTCTGCGTTGAGGCGTTCATCCTTTAATGCAGAAAGATTACGTGCGTCAACCGCCTCACTGATCAGTGTCAGGGGAATGCCCAGTTCCAGTGCATTGATCGCTGTCCACTTACCTGTACCTTTCTGACCGGCGCGATCGAGAATTTTGTCGAGTACAAACTCGTTGTTTTGTTGAAAGCCCAGAATATCTCCGGTGATCTCGATGAGATAACTGTTCAGTGCGCCATCATTCCATTGTCTAAATGCCTGTTGCATTTGCAGATTGTTCAGGCCGAGTACCGATTGCATGAAGTGGTAGGCTTCGCAGATCAATTGCATATCGCCATATTCGATACCGTTATGCACCATCTTGACGAAGTGCCCGGCGCCGTTGTCGCCAACCCAGTCACAACAGGGGGTGCCGTCGTCGGTTTTTGCAGCAATAGATTGAAACAGGTCTTTTACCAGTGGCCATGCGGCAGGGTTACCACCGGGCATGATTGACGGGCCGTTCCTGGCGCCTTCTTCACCGCCACTGACCCCGGTGCCTATAAACAGTATGTTTTTGTCTCGCAGGTACTTCGCGCGTCTTTGGGTATTTTCAAAATTGGCGTTGCCACCATCGATAATCAGGTCGCCTTCATCCAGCAGGGGCAGAAGTTGTTCGATGGTGTCATCAACCGCACCACCGGCGCGTACCATCAACATAATCTTGCGCGGGCTTGCGAGTTTGTCGACCATTTCCTGTAGTGTTTCCGCACCGATAATCTGCGTTCCTTTTGCCGGCCCGCTGATAAACTCGTGCATCTTGCTGGCGGTGCGGTTGTAGGCAACGACCTTGAAACCATGATCATTCATGTTGAGGATCAGGTTCTGGCCCATCACTGCAAGGCCGATGACTGCGATGTCGGAAGATTCTGGCATGTTGATGCTATCCGTAGAGACAGCGTTCAGTGTACAACAATCTCTAGCGGTTTTGACGAGGCAGAGAACTGGCGCTGGCTAATACGGAAAGCGGTCGGGTACCGTTATTTCCTGCATTCTGGATTCTATCCAGGCTTCCGTTTCCTTGATCAGTTGGGATGCCTGTTTGCCCTTGCTGTCGATTACCGGTCCGATACTCACAGTAATGGTGCCCGGCCATTTGATGTAACCCATGCGCGGCCAGAACTCTCCGGAATTGACCGCCACCGGCAGTATGCCGGTCCCGGTTTTTTCGGCAACTACGGCACCGCCAATACGGTAGTTGGGTTCGGCACCTACCGGTACACGTGTTCCTTCCGGAAAAATAATAACACTGTACCCTTTGGCCATTCTGTCGAGCGATTGTTTAACGATCTGGTTGATGGCACTGGAGCCTGATTTACGATCGATTAAAATGAAGCGCACGGCAATCAGTGCCCAGCCGAAAATCGGAATCCATGCCAGTGATCGTTTTGCCACGTAGACGGTGGGCGGCAAAATAGTTGGCAGGAAGTACGCTTCCCAGGTTGACTGATGTTTGGACAGCACAACGCAGGGTGACTGTGGTATGTGCTCTTTGCCTTCGACCTGCCATTTGAGCCCGCAGATTATGCGCAGGCCGACGAGATTTATTTTTAACCACAGGTGCGCAAAGTACAAACTTAACCTTTGCGAAAAAATAGCGCTAACCAGCACCGGCAACGCCATCAGCAGGGTGTTGATAATAGACCAGATCCAGTAGATGGTACTTCTAACCACCAGCAGGGGTTTGTTGTATTTATTGTTATCAGGGTTCAAGCGGACAGCCCACCGGATCTGTTCTTTTCAATACGACGATTCTATTGCTATTCCGCGGTTTTGGTAGCTCTTTTTTTATTGATGTCTCTGGTGCGCTGCTTTTTTGAAGTGCTGCGCTTTTTCTTGCCACGAAATTTGTTGTCGCCGAGCGAGATTTTACCGTCTTTATCTGCTTTGACTTTACGAGGTTTATCCGCGCTTGCGGTACTCTGTCGTCTATCTGACGATTTGAAATCCGCAGTGTGGCTGCTTTTCGGTTTCGAAGCGTGGGGCTGTGCAGATTTGGGCGTATCGGATTTACGCGGCTTGCGAGGTTCGTCTTTGGAGAACGAGTCAGGTTTTTTATCTACCCGGCTGATCTGCAATTTTTGTCCACATACCCAGACTTTTCTCAGATCTTTGTAAATCGCTTTTGGCATACCTTCAGGCAGATCGACAAAGCTGTGATTGTCTTTCAGTTGTATACGCCCGATGTACTGACTTTCAATACCGGCTTCATTGGCAATAGCGCCAACAATATTGCTGACCTGTGCACCGTGTTCCGACCCGACCTCTACGCGGTAGCGTTCCATGGGTGGAAGGTTTTTGTCACGCTTTTCCGGTCGTTTCTCATCGTCTTTGTGTTGTGGACGATCAGCCTTTACCGGTTTTTTGCGATCTTCAAAGTCGTTTTCCGCACGATGCGGCTTACGCTCTTTGGGTGTGTTTTCACGCGCCGGTGATGCTTTGCGATCCGGGCTTTGCTGTGAGGTGAATTCGTTGTCTGCTGACTTTCTTGCAGGTTTGTTTGCGTCTGCTGATTTTCGTTTGAAATCATCAGGGCGTTCGGTCTTGCGATCTTTATGATGCTCACGTCCGCGAGTCGGCACCAGTAGCGGTGTCGAACCCTGCAACTGACTGGCAAGTGCTGCGGCAACGGTTTCTGCGCTGACACCTTGTTCTTCGGTGTACTCATTGATCAGTGATTGAAAGAATTCTAGATTGTCTTGTTCAATGGCGTCAGAAATACGCTGCTTGAATTTGGCAACTCGGTGCTGATTAATCGCCTCGTTCGATGGAATATCGAATAGCTCTATGGACTTGCCAGTGGCTCTTTCGATAGTTTGCAGCATGCGCTTTTCACGCGGTGCAACAAACATGATGGCCTCGCCGCTGCGCCCGGCGCGCCCGGTACGGCCAATGCGGTGAATGTATGCTTCGGTGTCGTATGGAATGTCATAGTTGAGTACATGGCTGATGCGGGTCACATCAAGACCACGTGCAGCAACATCGGTCGCAACAATAATATCGAGCTTGCCTTTCTTTAATTGCTCAACCGTGCGCTCACGCATTTTCTGCTGAATGTCACCGTTCAGAGGTGCGCAGGCGTAGCCTCGGGCTTCGAGCTTGTCGGAAAGTTCTGATGTGGCGATTTTGGTGCGCACAAAAATCAGCATCGCATCGAATTGTTCAATTTCGAGGATGCGGGTTAACGCATCAAGCTTGTTGCGCGGGGTGACTGTCCAGTAGCGTTGCCGGATGGTTTCTGCGGTACTGGTTTTTACTTTGACAGTAATCTGTTGCGGATCTTTTAAATGACGCGTGGCAATGCGTCTTATCTGTGAAGGCATGGTGGCGGAGAACAGTGCTGTCTGACGCGAATCCGGCGTTTGTTCAAGAATCCACTGCACATCGTCAATGAAACCCATGCGCAGCATTTCATCGGCCTCATCGAGCACCAGGGTTTTTAATTCGTCAAGTTGCAGGTTGCCGCGGCGGATATGATCCATCACGCGCCCCGGGGTGCCAACAACAACATGAACGCCGCGTTGCAGCGCACGAATCTGTGTGCGGTAGTCTTGTCCGCCATAAACCGGTAGTACGTGAAAGCCGGGCATAAATGCCGCATACTTTCCAAACGCCTCGGCCACTTGTATCGCGAGCTCACGGGTCGGTGCCAGTACCAGCACCTGTGGTTTGCTTTGTTTGATGTCAATATTGGCTAGCGCCGGCAACGCAAAAGCTGCGGTTTTTCCGGTGCCGGTTTGCGCCTGGCCCACCAGATCAGAGCCATCCAGTAGCAGCGGAATGGTCTGCGCCTGAATAGGTGAAGGGGTTTCGTAGCCGACTGCGTCCAGTGCCTTCAGAATGGGCTTGGGCAGCGCAAGCTGATCGAATGCACTTATTTCTGTGTTCAAGAGTGTCACCACGGCATGCGCCGAAGTTAAGATAGGGAAGGGACCGAGCAAACTACCCGAATCTTTGCGGTACCGCAACCACTCGACGCCGGTTTACGCTATCGGTCGACGATGTTTTGCTAACTTTGCTGTGTGTTACAAGCGCAATTGCCATAATCAGGGTTTATACCTGTGTTCCGGAGTATGCCATTAACAACTTATTAGCCACAGTGGCGCTTTGTTTGTGTTCTGCACCGCTTGCCGCGGGGGTTATTAATGTCAACGTAGCCGAACTGACGGACGCGCTTGAAAATGCTACCCGCGAACCCGACGCGGTAAGCCGTCTGGTACTTGGCGAAATCCAGAGTCAGCTGGACAACAGCGAGGTGCAGTTGTCTGACGGTGAACTGATTTATACCGATACCCAAACAAACAGAGTGGTAGAAGATGGCTGCACTAACACCACTGTGCAGCAGGTCACCACGGACATTGCGCTGACAGGCAATACCAGTCTGTCCCTGGCGTTTGAATCCTTGTTTGAGCCACTGGGCATTTCATTAGATTTGTCGGTGGAGGTAAATGCCGCCGGACGGGCGAAACAGAATTTTGGTGTGCGCCTTGGTCGATGTGTCGAGATTGCCACCGACACGTTTGATTTTTCTGCCACCGGTCCGCTTCGACTGTTGCTGGATTTGTCGGTCAGTCTGAATCCACAATGGATTAACAATCAAACCCTGCAGATCACCCCGGTAATTAGCATAGACGGCGAGCTGCGCGAAGGGCGGATCCGCGTCGATGTCGATGACAGCTTGCTGCGTAGTCTGATTGAGGATTTTCTGCAGGATGAGGTCAATGCGTTACTTGGCCCCGGCGCTGTTCAGCAAGAGATAGAAAGCCTGCAGCAAAGCATTGATACGCAGCTTCAGGAAGCGCTGGGCGGTGCGAACGCTGATGGCACACTGACTATTGAATTACCCGATGCAAGCGACGATCAGATTGCCGTACTTTATGAGTTACTAACGCCGCAGTCGCGGTTTCCGCTGACCGAATCGTTTATTGAAACCTACCGTCTGCCGTTGATCGCCGCACTCATTCTCGATGATCAGCAAACGCTGACCGACATACTGACCAATGCAGCGGAATGCCAGCTTGGCGGGGTGTTGCAAACCGATCTCGCAGTGCCCGCCATGTACAGCCGTGCAAGCGGTGCCTGCGAACGGGTGACTAATCCGGCTGCCAGTGGTACTTATTATGGCGATGCACAATGCAACAGCCCGTTTAGTTTTGTCCCTACCGAATTACCTGACTTTTGCGTTACCGCGCTCGATTCACTGCGACTGGGCAATGCGCAGTCAGACACCGGCACCCTGAACACATGGACGCTGTCACCGGGTACCACGTTCGAGCTTGGTGCACTGAGCCTGACTGGCAAGCAACAACCGCTGACCAGTCGGGTGCAATATAAAAGTATCGACACAGCAGCTGGTGAATGTGCGCTTGAGATACGCGTTTACAGCAACAATCCTGCAGCGACCAATCAACGGCCGGTGATCGCTTTGCACGGTGGCAGCTGGCAGCGACGCGGTAGTGGGTTTCTTGGTATTGAGCACATGGCCACGCATTTTACCGATGCGGGTTATGTGGTGTTTGCACCTTTCTACCGGCTTATTGGCGAGGCGGACGGAACCCCTGCGTGCCACAACGCTACGCTTGCGGATATTGTCGCTGACATAAACGATGCCTTTGACTGGGTGCTGGGGAATCAGGCGCAATACGGGGCCAGCGGGCGGCCGGTGGTGTTTGGTCAGTCTGCGGGTGGGCACCTGGCCTTGTCTCTGGCAGTTCGCCGATCGGCAGAGGTCAGCTCGGCGGCATTGTTTTATGCACCTACCGACTTTGCTGATTTTGCCAGCCAGTACAATGCCGGGGCTTACGACAACCCCCAGGGCCAGCGGATTATCGAGGCCGTGACCGGTGCTGCGCTTGCAACGATCGATACCACATCTGAATTAATCCGGCAGAACAGTTTTCCGGCGATTGTGCAGCAGCGGCCGACTGACTTTCCGCCGGTGTTTATGTTGCACGGAGAGTCTGACTCACTGCTGCCGGCTCGCCAGTCGATCAGGCTGTGTAACGCGTTGGCGGGCAATGCTGAAGACGGTGTTGCTGCCGAGTCTGACTCGCTGGCGAAAGTAACCCGGCGTTTCTCCTGTGATGATCGTGGCAGTGAATTGCACCTGGTGGGCGAGGGTGAGCACACGCTGGACCTTTGTATCTCGCCGGAACTCTGTCTGGCCGGATCGCCGGCGAGTGCCGTCGCCACCGGCGCTGCAATACAGCGAATGCTGAAGTGGATTGACAATCCGGCTGCTGTGAATGCTCCGGAAACCAACGCTGTGAACGGGGGAACGGGTCGGTTTGGCTTCCCATGGCTGGTAGCGGCTTTGTGGTTAATGAATTTATGTGTAAAGAAAAAGAAACGAAATGGTTCAAAATGATAACTATATCCCGGTCCTGAATGAACCATTCGATCATAATGCACGAATCAGCCAACACACACAGAGACAACCCAGATGACCGCAGTCGTAGCATGCCTTTTGATCTCCGGAATTACTTTTGTTGCGGTTTCGCGACGTCAGTAAACATCCAAAACAGGTCATCCTGTTTAAAAAGCGGCCAGCGATCCAGAGCGCTGGCCGCTTTTTTTTCGCCTGCGGGAAACAGTCAGGCTGTATGGTTGATCAGGACTGGCGGTTGTTAAGCGCCATTTTAAGGAAGTGGCAATGATCAGTATTGGCCTGACCAACCCCAAAAATGTCAGTAACGTTGGCGCGGTAATGCGTGCGGCCGGGTGCTTTGGTGCAGATGCGGTTTACTACAGCGGTACACGGCTGGATCGTGCGCGCAAGTTCGACACAGATACCGGCAATGCACTCAGCCGAATACCTTTGGTTCACAGTGATCATTTAACTGGCGAAATGTCGACGCAGCAGGCACTCGTGTGTGTGGAATTTGCCGAAGGTGCGCAATCACTGACAAGCTTTGAGCACCCGCCGCAAGCGTTCTATTTGTTTGGTCCGGAAGACGCATCGCTGCAACAATCGGTTATTGATGTAGCGGATCACGTGGTGTTTATTCCGACTGAAGGTTGCCTGAATCTTGCCGCAAGTGTGAACGTGGTGTTTTACGATCGAATGGCAAAGTCTGCAGTAAACGTGCAGCAAAAGTATGATGATGCACTGGTAAAACGCAGCCGTGATAATCGCAACCGCTTAAAGTGTCGATAACGAATCTTTTAGTAGATTAATGGCGTTGTTGTTGATTGATGGCCCAGTGGATATGTTCTGCGACCATAGCAGAAGCATTTGCAAGTCCCTGCGTTAGTGCATCACGCAATGCTGTCGTTGGCGGGGCGTTACCCATTGCCACGGCGATATTTCTTTGCCAGCAATCAAAGCCAATACGTCTGATGGCGGACCCTTCCGTGCGTTTTAAGAATTCTTCTTCTGTCCAGCTAAACAGATCAATCAACAAAGGTTGATCCAGTTGATGTCTTGCATGAAAGTCTGTTTCTGCAGTGTGTTGCAGAAACTTGTTCCATGGGCATACCAGCTGACAGTCGTCGCAGCCGTATATTCGATTGCCAATTAGTGGCCGTAATTCTATTGGAATACTGCCTCGCAATTCGATGGTCAAATAGGAAATACACTTTCTGGCATCAACCACATAGGGTTCGATAATGGCACCAGTCGGGCAAACATCGATACACGCCTGACAACTGCCACAGTGATTTTGTGGTGTGTTGTCGTCTGTTGCCAGTGGTAAATCAGTGTATAACTCGCCAAGGAAAAACCATGATCCGTTCTCGCGGTTCAGCAGGTTACTGTGTTTGCCAATCCAGCCGAGTCCGGCTTTTTGAGCCAGTGCTTTTTCAAGTACCGGCGCACTGTCTACAAAGGCACGGTAACCAAAGTCACCAATGGTGTTTTGAATTTTTTCTGCAAGTTTTTGTAGCCGGCGCCGCATGAGTTTGTGATAGTCACGCCCCAATGCATAACGCGACACATAGCCAAGCTCGGGGTGGTTAATGACTGACCAGGGTTCTGCAGTTGCGGGTGGCAGATAGTTCATCCGCACACTGATAATACTGATGGTACCTTCATGCAAATCGGCAGGTGTGCTTCTTAGTGCAGCGTGCCGGTGCATGTAGTCCATCTCACCGTGGTAGTCGTTGTTAAGCCAATTGACTAACCGGGTTTCATGTTCACCAAGCACAGTGTTGCTGAAGCCGGTATCACTAAACCCGAGTTCTTGCGCCCAGATTTTGATATTGGCTTTGAGGTTGTGTAAATCGCCGTTCACTGGTGTTGGCAAGGTCCGGTTTTTTGCAGTATGACTCGCAGGTTTAGTCTGCTTTCGGAAAGTGTCCGCTTTTGTAGTATACCAGTGTGCCTGTGCTGCCGTGCCATCTGCGCCAGTCTTCGATTGGATTTCTAATCCAGCTATACGGCTTAAACAGCTGATCACGATTTTGCAGCAATCCACTGATCACCAGCAGTTCTTCACCCTGTGGGTCGAGGTTGGGTTTAAATTCACAGGCGGTGTCCCAGCGTAGCAACATGATGCTTTCGGAGTCGAAAACATGCAGCGGGCAAATGGCAATACCGCTCGCCGGGCCGGGTAGCCAGTGATGTTCTGCAGTGGTGTCGATAATCCGGTTACCGACATCACCGGAGATATACTGGTGTGCCTTAACAAAAAGCAGGCAGCCGGTATCTGTACTGAGATTTATGGCTTCGTTGCTGCGAAGGTAATGGCCACGAGAATAGTGCTGGCGATGATCGCTGCATTCTCCATCGAGTACCAGCACTTCTGCGCCATCGGCCGAAGTAGTAAACGACTCACCGGAGGGAAGTGGTTGCAGTGTTGTGGTTCTTGGTGGCGAATCGGTATGTTCCAGAATGGTTTCTGACGTTAACTGATCAGTTGCATTCTGGATAACTACCGGTTCGGAAAAATTGTGGTTTAACTCACGCATAAAACGGTACGCCGGAATCTGCTTGTCGCCAGCAGCGTAGGGTAACAGGAAGTGGTCTGAAAAGAAGCTGAGCGAGTACCAGCAAAAAAAGACGGGGTGAAAAGTTCACCCCGTTAAAGGCGCTGTAGAAGCGCTTGGCGGAGAATACTGTCGCTTTCTAACTGACAGCTTATGTGGCAACTGTTGCTCCCTGGCCGGAGCTCATGCCGTTTTATAGTGGACTTACTTTTTTATTATTCTCTTGGGTAAAATTGGTGGTGTCTTATGATCCCCGGGTAAAGCATGCCGCTTCCGACGCTTCGGAAATCTCTGCACCGCGATACGCCTGTATCATGAAACAGCCGCCCTCGTTACTGCTTAAATTAAGATCAGTAGCAAGGTCAAAAACAACCGTCGGTGAATCACCTGCAGCAACGTCTGATATCTCGGTAGACGTTAGCGGGTTTTCATCACTGCCAAACAGTACTTTGTAGCCTTCAACTGCTTCACTGGTCGGGTTGGCAGGCCAGGTCAGCTTCACCGCTTTGTAGTCAATACAAGTATCGCAGGTGATGTTGAAATTGATGCTGGCCATCGAGGTATCACCACTGGCATCGGTGATGCTGTATACCATTGAGTCGGTACCCAGGTAATTGTCTGGCGCTGCATAAACCAGAACCCCGGCTTCAACCGCTTCAATGGTGCCTGCTGTCGGGCCGGTGTCGATAGAAAATGACACAGTAGCCCGATCTGCAATGGAATCATTGCGCAGTGGTGTTACCGTTTGAGTATCACCGGCCATGATATCGACAACATCGGTCTTTGCTGTAAGCGGACCCAGTGCTGCCGCAGCCGTTGGTACAACACAGCTCTGGTTATCTTCCCAGCCATAACCGTCACCGTCAGGATCCGGGTTAGTGCCAAGACAATATGGGAATCCACTCGGGTCTACCGTAGCGTAGTCCGGAAGGTTGCAGTCGGCGCACACCACGGCCACGTACAGCTTGCCGTATTCACGTGTTCCGTCTGCTGCAACAATGACGTACTCGATGGTGTCGGTGCCTTCAAACGTCGCGTCAGGTAAATATTCAACCGAGCCGTTTGAAAGCAGTGTTGCGGTTCCATTTGCCGGCTGACCGACAAGTGCGAACTGCGAGTCTGTGGCCAGACTGTCGTTCTGAATCACCGACACGATTATCGGGCTGCCTGCCCGGGTCTGTGCAACATCCGCTTTTGCATTGTTATCCCCTGATTGCGCCGCACCGATTTCCGGTACGGTCTGCGTATTCAAATCCTGGGCTTCGTCCCAGTCTTCGCCGCCGCCGCAGGCAGTTAAAGCCAGCAGAGCGGTAGATACAGCCAATCTCACAAGGTTCTCACCACCAATCGAGCCGGGCGTACGATTCTTTTGATCGTTCATTGGAATTGCCCCATTTTTATCATTGTTGTTATGTAAAACTCAGTGCGCTTTGGGCTTGGCCCGCAAGTCGCGGGACAAGTTAACGACGCGGGGCGGATTTCCTTGAGCCTGCGGCTCGATTTAATTGTGGAAAATTGTCGATAGCGGCTGTGGAAACCCTTTAGATTCAAAGAGATCAAGGGTGAAAAATACTTTGCAGAAATTGCCGCTTCCTGACTGTAACCAGTCCGATTTCAACAGTGGCAACGGCTCGGGTTACAATGGGGAGCTAATAACTGTGTGCGTTGCCCCGAGCGATTCTTAACGGTTGACGGCGCCTTCGAAATCTTTGTTTGTACCGGGTGTGAAATATTTCCGCCGCGGCAACACTGAATTCACTGAAGCGCTTGTCAGTCGAGCGTGTTCCGGCCACCCACACCTTGCACCGCTATTTCTGGAAACTGAATGTCCGACGACGATCTGCCGTTGTTTCAAAACACCGAAGAACAACCGTTAAGTGAATTTACCGAGAAGGCCTACCTCGACTATTCGATGTACGTCATTCTCGATCGTGCGCTGCCGCACGTTGGTGACGGTCTTAAGCCGGTGCAGCGTCGAATTGTGTATGCGATGTCAGAACTTGGTTTGTCTGCCACGTCAAAGCATAAGAAATCTGCAAGAACCGTTGGCGATGTGCTGGGTAAGTACCATCCTCATGGAGATTCAGCGTGCTACGAAGCCATGGTGTTAATGGCGCAGCCTTTCTCGTATCGCTACCCGCTGATTGACGGACAGGGTAACTGGGGTTCCCCGGATGACCCCAAATCGTTTGCTGCCATGCGTTACACCGAAGCGCGTTTGTCGCGAACGTCCAAAATGCTGTTGCAGGAACTCGGGCAGGGCACCGTTGACTGGGTACTGAACTTTGATGGCACCATGCAGGAGCCAACGGTACTGCCGGCCAGACTTCCGCATGTGTTATTAAACGGTACTACCGGCATTGCCGTGGGTATGGCCACTGACATTCCACCGCACAACCTGCGTGAACTGGTCAATGCCTGTGTGCATCTCCTGGAAAAGCCCAAGGCCACCGTTGACGATCTAATGGAGCACGTCAAAGCGCCGGATTATCCCACCGAAGCAGAGATCATCAGTCCGCCGGAAGACCTGAGGAAAATCTACGACACCGGTCATGGCAGTGTGCGAATGCGGGCGGTGTATAAGAAGGAAGACGGGGCTATCGTCATTCATGCACTGCCGCATCAGGTGTCCGGCGCGCGTGTGATGGAACAGATTGCTCAGCAAATGAACGCCAAGAAGCTACCGATGGTAGAAGATCTGCGCGATGAGTCTGATCACGAACAGCCGGTGCGTTTTGTGATTGTGCCACGCAGTAACCGGGTAGATATCGATTCGTTAATGGGGCATTTGTTTGCCACCACAGACCTTGAACGAACCTATCGCGTCAATCTGAATGTGATTGGCGTCAATGGTCGGCCGGCGGTGAAAAACCTGCCAACCATGCTTAAAGAGTGGCTGCAGTTTCGTATAGACACGGTTCGCCGCCGATTGCAGTGGCGGCTCGAAAAAGTAGAGAAGCGCTTACATATCCTTGAAGGCCTGCTGATCGCCTATCTGAATATTGATGAAGTGATTGCGATTATCCGCAACAACGATGAGCCCAAACCGGTATTAATGAAGCGCTTCAAATTGTCTGATATTCAGGCCGAGGCCATCCTTGAGCTTAAGCTCAGGCATCTCGCCAAACTCGAGGAAATGAAAATACGCGGCGAGCAGGACGATCTCGAAAAAGAACGCGACAATTTGCAGAAGACTCTGGGTTCCGAACGCCGTATGAAAACGCTGGTGAAAAAAGAACTCCTTGAAGATGCAGAAACCTATGGCGATGACAGGCGTTCTCCGATCATTGCCCGTGATGCGGCGCAGGCGATGAACGCCAGTGATCTGATTCCCAATGAGCCGGTCACGGTGGTGTTGTCTGAAAAGGGTTGGGTCAGATCGGCTAAAGGTCATGAGGTCGATCCACGAACGCTGAACTACAAATCCGGTGATGCCTTTCAGGACTCGGCGCGCGGACGCAGCAATCAGTCGGCCATGTTTCTCGATTCAACCGGTCGCGTGTATGCCGTTACTGCGCATGGTCTGCCTTCAGCCAGAAGTCTGGGTGAGCCGTTGTCCGGCAGAGTGAAGTCCCCGGACGGAGCCACATTTGTTGGTGTGCTGATGGGCGATGAAGAGTCCCGCTTTGTGATGGCCACCAGCAGTGGCTATGGCTTTGTCGGCAAGCTT
Organism: uncultured Granulosicoccaceae bacterium; assembly: GCA_937931165.1. Classification (GTDB taxonomy): domain Bacteria; phylum Pseudomonadota; class Gammaproteobacteria; order Granulosicoccales; family Granulosicoccaceae. Next base: position 7,670 of record CALHCI010000008.1, on the reverse strand, counting down.
GGTGATATGACTTCACGCAACAAGGCGGGTAAGGCTGTGCTCACGGTGCCAGCCGGTGCACAGGTGCTGTCGCCGGTGCGGGTGAATGATCTGAAAACCGACCTGCTGATTGCGCTGGGATCTGACGGCAAGCTGTTAGCATTTCCGGTCGCAGAATTGCCGGAGCTGACCAAAGGCAAGGGCAACAAGATTCTTGGCATACCCAAGGCCAAAACCGCCAAGAGTCAGGTGTCGTTGCAGGCGGTTCGAATTATGGGGCCGAAAAGCGCGCTGAAAGTGGTCAGCGGGAAACGTCATACCACACTCAAGTACAAAGACATTGAAGGGTATATAGCGCAGCGCGGGTTGCGCGGGCACAGTTTGCCACGCGGCTTTCAAAAGGTCGCAGATCTGATTGTCGAGTAGCTGCTAACGCCGCGCGGCGGTGCCGCATGGTGTTAAATGTCAAAAACGGTTACAGCGGCGTTGAAGTTTCACTGAAATGCCGCCATCTTGTTCTAACATAGCGTGTACGCAATTGCGTCCGGAAACGCCCGCCAACGGGCTTCTTAGAAAACGGGAGAGTAATAAATGATGGGATTTGATATGGGCTACATGCTCATGGTCATGCTGCCGGGTATGGTGCTTTCCGGGCTGGCTTCAAAAATGGTCAGCAGCACCTTCAAAAAGTACGAATCAGTCGGTACGCAGCGCAACATGACCGGTGCTGAAGCCGCCAAGTTGATGCTTGAGCGCGCCGGCGTGCATGATTGCCGTATAGAACCCATTTCGGGTCGCCTCAGCGATCACTACGATCCGCGCGATAAAACACTGCGTCTTTCAGAGCCGGTATACAACGCAAGATCGGTTTCTGCGATTGGTGTTGCCTGCCACGAGGCCGGGCACGCGCTGCAGCACGCCACTGGTTATAAGTTTCTGCAAATGCGCTCCAAGCTTGTGCCGGTGACCAACATCTCCAGCAAGATGTCTATGCCGGTGTTAATGGTCGGCATGATGCTAATGGCACTGGCACCGACGCTGGGTATGCCGGTCATGCTGCTGGGTGTTGCATTGTTTGCTGCAGCGGTGGTGTTTTCTGTGGTCACTCTGCCGGTTGAATGGGACGCCAGTGCCAGAGCAAAAACAGCGATGGTAGACGCTGGAATTGTCACCGCTGACGAAGTCACTGGTGCGGGCCGTGTATTAAATGCGGCATTCCTGACTTACCTGGCCTCTGCAATCACGTCAATCATGACGCTGCTTTATTACCTGCACAGAACCGGACTGCTGCGCATGCTGATGAATCGCAGATCGTTTAACTTCGCAGCCAGAACACACTCAAAACACCGATCAGGGCCGGATATTCCGGCCCTTTTTTATTTCTTGCGCACGCGGTACACCAAACAGCGCGGCTGACTGGCTGCCATGAGGTGTAACCGCTATAATCCACGCCTTCAGAGCAAACCAGATACAAAGCCAATGGGAAATGTCAGCACCAACGAGTTTAAACGGGGCCTTAAGATCATGCTCGATGGTGATCCCTACACGATTGTCGAAAACGAGTTTGTAAAGCCTGGTAAGGGACAGGCTTTTAGTCGGGTCAAGGTGCGCAATCTAAAGACTGGCCGCACGGTTGAAAAAACCTTCAAGTCTGGCGAATCGGTAGAAACTGCAGATGTGGTGGACACCAACATGCAGTATTTGTATGCCGACGGTGAGTTCTGGTATTTCATGGACCCGAACACTTTTGAGCAACTCGGTGCGTCAGAAAGCGCAGTTGTCGATTCAAAACAATGGCTGAAAGAGCAGGACACCTGCGAGGTTACTCTGTGGAATGGAGAGCCGCTTAGTGTTTCTGCACCCAACTTTGTCGAGCTCACCATCACCCAAACTGATCCGGGTGTCCGTGGAGACACGGCACAGGGCGGCACCAAGCCTGCCACACTGGAGACCGGTGCGGTGGTCAACGTACCGTTGTTTGTAGAAGAGGGTGAAGTCATCAAGATCGACACCCGCTCTGGTGAGTATGCGAGCCGGGTAAAAGACTGACCGTTAACCGCGTTACACACAGAGCCACGTCACAAGAAAAATAGTGCAGCCTGAATGGAAGCCGACCAGCTCGGCTCATACCTTACGCAAGCGCGCTGAAATCATTCGCAGTATTAGAGAATGGTTTTATGCGCGCGACATACTCGAAGTAGAAACACCGCAACTTTCAAGCGGTGCCACCACCGATCCGCACATCGACAGTTTTCAAATCAATTCACGGGTGCTGCGGACTTCATCCGAGTTTCACCAGAAGCGGCTGCTTGCAGCAGGCATTGGTGATAACTACGAGCTCGGCAGGGTATTCCGCATCGATGAAAGCGGTCGATACCACAACCCTGAATTCACCATGCTCGAATGGTACCGGTTGGGTATTGATCATCACCAGTTAATTAAAGAAGTCGAGGTGCTGCTTTGCCACCTTCACGGTGAAGACTTTCCGGGTTTCAGTAAAGTCAGTTTTCGTGAGCTTTGGAAAAATGTAGCCGGGATTGATATTGCCACATGCTCTGTCGCAGCGCTAAAAGCTTGCATTACTGATCAAGGTGTAGAAGTGCCACTCCAAACACATGAGCTGGATGAACTACTGGACCTTGGTATGGCAACCTTTATTGCACAGTCGTTTGCCAAAGAGGCTTATACCTGCGTGTATCAGTATCCGGCCAGTCAGGCATCACTCGCACGGATCGATCAAACCGATACCGAGTTTCCGAGCGCTTGCCGATTTGAAGTGTTTTATGGCCAGGTAGAACTTGCCAATGGTTACTACGAGCTCACAGATGGGGCAGAGCAGGCGGAAAGATTCAAGGCAGACAACCGCAAGCGCCATGAGATGGGTAAGCCTCCCATGCCTGTCGACTATAGACTGGTTGCCGCACTTGAACATGGCTTGCCGGAGTGCTCCGGTGTGGCACTGGGTGTAGACCGGCTAATGCTGGTGTTGCTCAAAGAGCTGCAGTCAATTGAACAGACCATGAGCTTTGGCTGGAAGCTCGCATGAGCGATGTGTTGCGGTATGCGCACTGTGATCAGCAGTCTGTGCAGACGCTACTGAACAAACTGGGTATGCGGTTGCAACTGGTTGCTGAAGGGGAATCCATCCCCGGCAGTTTCTGGGGAGATGAAGAAGCCGGTCTCATTCAGTCTGATATTTATGTACGCAACGACACGCCGGTGCATTCAATTTTGCATGAGGCGTGTCACTTTGTATGCATGGATAACCATCGCAAGCAAGCTTTGCATACCAATGCCGGCGGTAGTCAGGATGAAGAAAATGCGGTCTGTTATTTACAGATACTGCTATCAGACCAGGTTGCGGCGTTTGGCAGGCAGCGAATGCTGTCAGACATGGATACCTGGGGGTACTCATTCAGGCTGGGCAGTGCAGAGGCCTGGTTTACAGAAGATGCCGAAGACGCCCGCAAGTGGTTACAGCAAAAACAACTACTGGAACTTGCCGATTAACTCACCCATGCGCACTGTGCTGCCTTCAGTGAGATTTGTTTCCCATTCAACACCGGTTTGTGTCAACAGAATCACGGTTGATCCCATATTAAAACGCCCCATCTCTTCGCCTTTGCCAAAAGTCTGCTGATCTTTCGATTCGTAGTCTGTATGTTTTATTTGCGATGACGTTGGCGGTGTAATTAAACCGGCCCAGACCGTTTCTATGGCTGCAACATTGATAGCACCAACCAGTACCATAGCAAGCTTGCCTGACGGTGTGTCGAACAGGGCGACAACTCTTTCGTTTCTGGCAAAAAGACGCGGAACAGTTCTTACCGTATGCGGTGCCACACTAAAAAGCCGGCCGGGGACGTAGTGCATGGACAGCAGTGCTGCGTCTACCGGCATATGTATTCGATGATAATCGCGTGGTGATAAATACAACGTTGCGAATTTGCCGTTTTGAAAGTGACTCGCATCTTGTTGTCTGCCGCCAATCAAATCTATCGCGCTATAGCTAAAACCCTTGGCTTGGAAAATCTGATTTTGATCAATGTGCCCGATCTGCGAAACGCAGCCGTCAACCGGACTGCAAAGTCCATTGCCGGTAAGATCGATCGGACGTGCGCCGGTTTTTAACGGGCGGGTGAAGAACTCGTTAAAGGTAGCGTAATGATCGGGGGACGGATGTTCTGCTTCTGCAAGGTCAACGTTAAACACCTTGGCAAATTGGCGAATCATTGCCGGTGCAAAACGCGTTTTGATACGGGTAAAACGGTATACAACCCGTGATACCAGATGGTGCGGCAGCACATAGAGTGGCCATGACTTGCAACGGTCTGTAAATTGGCTCAAGAGATTACTTTGCTCTAAAAGCCGTGATTGTACAGATTATTTGTTATCGAGGCAGCGCTGCCTGTCTCTAATAACCACTTGCAGGACCATCGTGTGCTAAAAATTATCCAGCTCGCTCCAGCCGGTCCTGAAGAAACGTCTGAAGATATTCGGGTTGTCAGGCGCCAGCAGATCGACCAGTTTTTCCGCGTTAACACCAACCAGCAGATCAGGCCCACCGGAGTCACCGGTATCGACGATCGTGCTACCTGCGAGATTGCCAGCGCCGATCACCGCATAAGGATCGCCAAATCTGCTGGCGAGTTTGTTTTCGGCAGACTCCACATGCATGATGTAAAGGCGTGACTCGCCAATCTGATACGTGCAGGGTATCGGGATGTTGTTCGGGTCCGGAGGCATGTAAGTGGTCAGAAATACACGGCTGCCGTGAGTAAGTGTCGGTTGTAGTACCTTTTCTCCTGCTTGCAGTTCTCTGTAGTAGCCGTATTCAAGCGGGTTACTGCTGGTGCTGGTCTGTTCGTAAACCCAAAGATCTGAAGGCGTAATAACAGAGCGATTATTACTGGTGTCAGAAATATAGCGATACTCGGGTACGACGTCACCGGTTGCAGGGTCGACTGCAGTCGGGTTGCTGAACACCCAGGAATCCTTAATGACAAACAAGCGGTTATTCACCGGCTCTATATAAGTGGGGCTCGATTGCATGCCGCTGCCAGCCACGATATGGAACTGTGCGGTGCCGTTGGTTAAGCCGTTAATACTGACGTCAAGGCGGTTAAAAAATCTAAGTGCCTGCGTGCCTTCGTTAAGGGAGGCGATTTTACCGCCACCAATCGCCAGCTTTTCTGCACTTTCCGCTTCGCGCTCGAGATCAACTCTCCAGACGTGACCGGCAATGTCAGAGAACATCAGAATATTCACGATGCCGTCTGCGTCAGTATCTACGGGTATTGGTGTCGCAGGCACACTGTCATTCATAGCCAGATCAAGATCATGGTGAGTGCCGTTACCAGCCGACCAGATCAGATCGCCGGTTTCGGGGTCGACCAGGTAGATCGCGTTGCCGTGACCAGTTGCTGCAGGTGACACAGGAAACGCCAGATTTTTATCGTCGTATAGCGGGTTGTAGCCGCCACCGAACAGCAGCACCTCTTTGGTTGCGCAGTTATTCGGGCAGCCATACTTTACCGGGATAAGCTGCGGAGTAGACCAGGTTTGCGCCAGATCCTGAAAGTCGGTTCCTGCATTGCCGCCAGTAATCGTCCATAGTCTTTTCACTGGAGTGGTATTACTGAATGTATCGCTAACATCCAGTGCAAATATCTGATTGCCACCGCGACGCTGTGTGAGATACAAGCGCACCTTGTCAGTCTCGAAATCGAGTGTGGTATTTGGCTTGTAGGTCGAGTGACTAACGATAGCGCCATCCAGTCCGTATACGTGCGAACGACTGCTGTTCTCAACATACTGTCTGACATTCGGTAACAACTCCGCTGGCGAGTACGACCACAGTTCGTCACCGGTTTCCGGATCTATCGCGTGTACAACACCCATATTAGTGGTGCTGTAAAGTACCTCTTTAAGAAGCCCGGTTGATTCTTTGGCCTGGTAACTGATCAGAACCGGGCTGCTGTGAATACTGTCGGCAACATAGTGATTGGGTTCGTTGAAATCGCTGTTGCCATCACGGTCAATAGAATCGTAGCCTCTTACCCAGCGGGAAAACTCTGTTCTTTCTGCATTGGAAGCGGCACCGAACCACTGTCGAGCAAGCTGGTTGTCGTTAGTGATTTGTTCCGGGGTTATTACACCGCTGCCATCAGGTGTGACACCTGCATCGGTAAACCATCTTCTATCTGCCGGTTGTCTTGCTGCCATACCGCCCTGCGCAACCATCGCACCATCCGCTGTGGGTACGCCGTTTTCGTCAGTCGACCAAAGGCTGACGGAGGTGGGTTGTACTCTGTTGTTGGCGAGTACAGGGCGGTCGTAGTAATCAACAATCTCACCGTTACGCAAGCGGTACTTTTTAATATTGCCTTCCCATCTTGGCGCAGCACCAGGCTGGAAAAATGAATAGAAAAGCTCTTCGCGGTGACGACTTTGATTAAATGCGTTCACTGAAACAGTCGGAGCAGCCGTGGTGGATTGCAACTGTACGGTGTTTAAAATACTTTGAAATGCCGCCAGCAGTTCCTGAGATGAGTCGGCGGTGCGGTAAATACCGTTGCTCACTGTTGCCAGTGACTCGAGCCAGTCGTCGCGTATATTAAAACCAATAGAGTGAGTGGTTATTATGTTGGTATCCGGAATAGCTGGAAACTGATCTACGGTAGATAAATAGCGTGCTAACTCGCCACCGCATGATCCAAGGCCGCCCGATCGTGCTGAGCAGGTGCCTATTAAAGGTTCGAGATCACCGACCACACTCGGATCGTTGGTTGGCCTGCCATCGGTCAGCAGTACAACATGATTTGATTCGCACTGACTCGTTGTCGGGCTCACATAGGGTTGACCACCGTTGTTACCTCTATAGGGCATAGCGCCGGTGAGATAGCGTTGTGCTTCATAAAGCGCGGCAACTGTGGGCGTACCGCCACCCGCATCAAGTGCCGCTGCAGCTGCCTGCAGGCTTGCCTGATTGGCTGTTATATCACTCACCGGGTGAATCAATTGTATGTTGCGACCGGAATATTCCATCAGTCCGACATCTACTGCCTGAATATTTGCGAGCAGTGTAGATAGCGCCGCCTTCATGCGGGAAATGCGTGAGGTCATGCCCCCGTCCCTGCTATTCATTGACCCTGAAGTATCGAGCAAAAACAGAACTTTGGGTCGGGCGATCGACGAATCGTATATTTCAAGGTCGTCTGCGGATGCACTGACTGCAACGAGCAAAGCGGATAACAGTACAACGACAGATTGTCGTTTTATGCATCGCAGTCGGTTTTGTATATGTTTGTGCATAGTTCTGGTATTCAGTCTCGTGTCAACCAGCACAGGTTCTGCGCTGGAAAACTGACGGCATATCGCGACGACGGCGCCAATAATTGGCGGACTTAAAGTTGGTGTGGCGGTAAATCCTGACTATTGGCAGATGATCTTCCCGGGCACAACACCTGGAGGGTAAGTGGAACAAAAATCACACCAGAGACACGCGCTCATGATAAGTTCACAGTTTCGCCGCAATGCGCTGCCGGGTGGTGTTTTTTTGTCTGACACCAGCGGCGTCTTTGACGGCTTCTGCGACTGAAACCAGCCACACATATCTATGCCTGAACACCATGCCTGAACACCATGTCTGAACACCCACTATTCGGATTGCAGCAATGCACGATTGCCGA
>CALHCI010000007.1 GCA_937931165.1 uncultured Granulosicoccaceae bacterium | reverse complement strand
TCGCGTCTGCGAATCTGCGATACCCACATCGATACTCTTTTTATGTACATCCAGACCTACATGCTTGCTAAAATGTTCCATGACCTGTCCTCTTCAATTTGGCTCTGTTGTGGTGGTTCCATCTTCTACGATAACCCAAGGAGTTGAAGATGGGCAGGTCAATACATAATGTCTAGCGGGGTTTTTCCAGCTGCCATTGAAGGTTGGCTTTTACCGTTGGCCACTCAGGCGCAATAATCGAATACACGGCGGTATCTCGAAGCGTACCGTTTGCCATCATCATGTGTGAGCGCAACACACCATCGAGCTTGGCCCCCAGCCGTTCAATAGCGCGACGACTTTGCGTGTTGACAAAATGGGTTCGAAACTCCACCGCAATGCAATCCAGACTTTCGAATGCATGCTGCAGCAACAACAGCTTGCATTCAGTATTAAACGGGCTTCGTTGCACCGACTTGCGATACCAGGTAGAACCGATTTCAAGTCGTCTGTTCGCAGCATCAATATTCATATAGGTAGTCATCCCGACAGCATGCCCGTTTGTCCGATCGATAATTGAAAACGGCAACATGGACCCACTCTGCTGTAACGACAACCGTCGACCAATTTCTGCGTTAACCTCATCGGCAGCAGGAATCGTCGTGTACCACAGCTTGTGAAGATCACCATCGGCGGCGGCTTCCTGCAAGTCTTTTTCATGCTGATAAGCCAGTGGCACCACATCAACATGCTTGCCATTAACAGTAAAAGGCTCGGGCCACATAAGCGGTGCTCCATATCGCACAACGTTAATCGAAGAGGGTAAACCCTTTATACGGCTTTTTCTGCATAGAAGACAACCGTGAATTGAGGTCACCGACATGCAGTTCCAGCTTATGACCATCCGGATCCAGAAAATATAATGAACTCCCCTCACTTCGATTTTCACGCCATTGCTCAACACCGGCGCTGTTCAACTTGCCTAGCCACTCAGCAATAGTGCCTTCGCTAACGGTAAACGCATAGTGCGTGTAATCCTTCGCAGGTATTGCTTTATCCAAAGAAAGACACAACCACAGACTACCGGCTTGCAGGTAGGCACCGGTATCCCAACGTGCCATCATTTTTATGCCGAGCAGCTCACCGTAAAACTGACAGGAACGATCAAGATCTGATACTGCAACAGTTAGATGGTTAAGGCCGGTAATCACTGTTTTCTCACGGTTGTTGAACACAAGATAAGCAGGTCACTTCAGTTCGACGCCTCGTTTTCAATCCAGTAGCGGGTTAGCACGGCTTTCTCATTGCCGCTATAGAGCTTCATCACTTCAAAATAACCGGTAGTCGCGTCAAGACTGTTTGTGAACGATGTGATTTTAATACGGGCAACAGCGTTTCTGTCCGGATCAATAAGGTCTATTGGAGTGTCTACCGGAAATATCCGGTTACCCTGTTTCTGAAACGGGAACACAGCACCGCAACTGAGTGACTCCGGAGTGTCTATTTGTAATACCCAGTTAAATTTGACTGAAAATCCCATCGTTACTTTTTCCGGTTGTGCAAGCCACCTGCAGGCGCATTGTCACTGTTCAGTAAAAGCCAGCCGCACGCCAAGACCAACAAACAAAACCCCCAGACACCGATCAAAATAAGCAGGCACGCGACCTTGACTAAGACGATTAGCGAGTTTTGCACCGACAATAACAATGGGCGGTTCAATAAAAGCGGCCACCACAATAACCAGGCACCCGTGCAAAAACAGTTGTGCACCCACAGGACCCGCCCCCGACACTACAAACTGCGGTAAAAACGCCAAAAAGAAAATGGCCACTTTTGGATTAAGCGTGGCAACCAGAGTACCCTGCCTAAAGATCGTATAGTTACTGACCGGGTTCACTGGCGAGGCAGCATTAACGTCGCCGCCAGCACTGCGAATTGCCTGAACCCCCAGCCAGACAAGATACACTGCCCCTATCCACTTGATCAGTGAAAAAGCGGTGGCTGATGTTGCCAGTATTGCAGACAAACCGGCTGCAGCAAACAATACATGTATAAACGCTCCAGCCCAGATCCCAAGCATGGCAGCAAACCCTGCACGCTGTCCGTTTCTGGCAGTCTGCGCAAGAATGTAGGCCATATCCGGCCCGGGTGACAAACTTAAAAGCGCCGCCGCAGAGATAAACGTAACCCAGTGCAGTAGCGTGTATTCGAACATTGATACGGCTCGGTATTAGTGCGGACGGTTAAAGGTGGCTGGCATCACACCAGCTTATTGTTTTACCACACAAACGGCACAGCGCAATACATTTATCAATATCTGTATTTACTGCGTATAGCGTCTCGATCAACAGGAACACGCGACGGGATTTCAGGCTTTTCCTGCAATAAATCGGTTATTCCCTGCGGTCTTTCAGATTTCATGGCAACCATATTACGTAAATCTATGACGGCAATTGCAGTGGCAAGTACAGCGGTTAACGCAATGGCAACACAAATACTGAAACCAATATGCAGCACCAACGTCCGATACATTGCACCTATAGCCGCGTCGTTAGAGAAAAACTGATTCGCCAGTCCGCCTAACAATTCACCACCGGCACCGGCCAGCCCTCCGGATGCCACAATCAATTGCCGCGTAGTCAAAAACGTGTGCAATGCATTCGCAATCGCCATAAACCAAACCAGAAAAATACCGAACTGAAACACATCCCTGAGTAGTAACAGCTTTGGTTTACCTGTTGTCATCTCTATTGCTCCACGCAGTACTTTATTAACCGGACCAGCCTGATGTCACAAAGATCTCACGTTGGTTCGACTCATACTGTGAGCGGTCGCTCACAGTATTCGGACGGCGAAACCCGAACAAAACTGCACATCCCCCACTCATTCTTGTGCACCCCGCATCAGATAGTATATATTGTCATGACACTAGTAGTAAAAATGGTCAGGCGCCACGATGAAATACAGCTTAATGATTCTCGGTTGCATCACAACAGCATGCATCCTGTCTCCAGGAATTTCGTTGGGTGACAATCTCGACCCTACACCCTACTGCCCGAGCACGACTACTGATTCCGACGGTGACGGTTGGGGCTGGGAGAATGGTCAATCCTGTATTGTCATTAGAACGGCCGGGGATCCGGTCTTATGTCCTATAGTGCTCGATGTAACCGACCCGGATGATGACGGTTGGGGCTGGACCGAACAAGTCGGCAGCTGCCTGGTTGATAACACCAGTATCACCCCCGACTTTAGAATCACCAATGCATCCGGCGCTGATATCACCAACACCGGCTACCCCATCAAAAACAGCTACGTAAAGTCATTTGGTACGTTTACGTTTGATGTACTGGTAGCTGCAGACGGTACGCTTTTTCAGTATCGGGTACCGGATGCGACGCTTGCCGCTACTGACAACACCGGCAAAACCCTATGGGTGCAAAAAAGAAACAATTACATGATTCTGCAGGCACTCAGTGATGATGACACGGTGATCTACGCCTATGTGTACGACTCTGAATCCTACCTGGCAGCGATCGACGCCGGCAACGGAGAGATAATTCAGAGAATTGTCGACAGTGAAGGCATCGGAGAATTGTTTTTTGGCTCAGAAGCAATAATTGCTGTTCATCAGGAAGACAAATCAGAGCCCATCACCGCAGTTACATCACTGAACTACGACGGCACTGTAAGATGGAAATTCGGAGAGGGCCTGGCGCTTAATATGGTTTATCTCGGGAAAGACGGCAAGGTTTACATAAAAGATCAAAGCGGGCTCCATGGCAACGAGCAAACCTTAATACTCGAGCAATAGTCTTCACATAACAGACCTGGCCCTCACGATGAGAAATCACATCAGCTGTTACGGTAAACTATCCGCTCCGGTAGCGTTTCCTTTACCGTAATAATCCAATTCGGTAGCTCAACGCAACCGGGCGTCGATCCAGGGCTGCACAAACCGGGCAGCACCGCCTAAACACTCTCCCCTGCAGAACCATTCCCGTATGCGCCATTGGACCCAACTTGGCAGTGCACCCATTCCCGGCTCTGATCAGTCACTGACGCTGTTTAAGAGTAAAGACGACTTTCATATCAAGCTCGGTAACAATGAGCTCATGAGCACTCGCAAGCATGGCTCTGAAGATGCACTGGGCACACTGCCATGTAAAAAACTCAAAAAGACAGACAACGCTCGCGTGCTGATCGGTGGTCTGGGAATGGGGTTCACACTAAACGCCGTATTGCAAAGCGTTGGTGCCGCTGCACGTGTCACGGTAGCAGAGCTAATCCCTGAAGTGGTCGAGTGGAATCGCGGCCCTCTGGGTGAATTTAACGACTACCCCGTCAATGACCCGCGCTGTGATGTGCAGGTCATTGATGTCTGCCATCTGCTCAGAACACAGCAATCCACCTATGATGTTATTGCACTCGACGTCGACAACGGACCGGAAGGTCTGACGCACAGCAACAACAACTGGCTATATAGTGATGCTGGAATTCGTGCAGCACACCTTGCCCTGCGACCGGGTGGCGTACTGGGTTACTGGTCGGCCAGTGACGATAACGCTTTTCGATCACGGCTAAGGCATTGCGGCCTTAATGCTGAGCAGATCCGTGTATTTGCGCATGGCAACAAGGGTACTCGCCACACTATCTGGCTGGCCACCAGTTAGCTCCCCAAACAACTCAATTAAAAAAATCATTAATCACACTTTGTGATTGTGCCGCTCTCGTCAATCTGCAGGTGTTCGCCACTCTGAAAAGGAGCGTCTGCAAGCACCACAACCGGTATGGTTGGCCAGTCCATTTGCTGCGCCACCAGCACCCCTATCGGCAGAATGGCATCGCGACGGCACAACACCAACGCCTGCGGTGCCATTTTTTTGTACACCAGCTCAAGCATCACGGCTGATGATGAACTGGACCCCACCAGTTGCGGTATCACCAGTATTTTATTCGCCACTGGCAAACCGAGTTGCGGATGATTGGCCAGTACAATCTTTGACGTGACCGGATCTACCCCGCCCCAGAAACTGATTGGCGCATCAAGTCGCAACACGTCGGCTTTTGCATTGCCGGTGAACAGCACATCTGCCTGCCACTTCATTGCACACCCCACACAGTCTGATCACGAACCAGCCGGCCCTGCTGTGCACTCGCAACACAATCCGACAAGGTACCAAACACAGGCTGGTGCCCGGTATTGCCAGTCGCATAGTGTGCGAATTTGGCAGAGTTAGTCATCATAATACCCGGCGTAGCGGGCAGTATTGGTGTCACTACAATGCAGGTATCGACCACCAGCACTACGCCCAGATCTTCCAGCTGTTGTTTGCTGTTATCCGCCTCCAGCGCTTCAACCGTGTGTCTGCCCAGGCAAATATAAACAGGCACCTGAAATTTTTTACCTTCGGCCAACTGCAATAACTGTTGACACTCACTGGTTGAAAAGTGCGGGCTGCCAAGCGCCACAGAATCGATACTTCCCTGCCCGGCGGCGCTGAGGCTATCGCGGGTATCGATAATCATTTGATGGCTAACCACTATCGTTTCTTCGGCCGCCTGACCTGACAATGCTGTGGCAAGATCAGGTGCTTCAGGCGTTACCCCCACGATATGAATCAAACCAACCGCACCGGTAGAGGCGGCACCGGCACACAGCGCTTTGAGCTGATCATCGGTGGGTTCAGTTGCCATGCCGTCTACCACACAAACCGTTTCACCGGCCAACCGGCCGATCAAAGACCCCAATACCGGATAAAACGCATCTTCGTTTTTAAGCCTTGCAGATAAACGTCCAACATCAAGTATTAACGTCGCAATACGATTTTCGGTGCGGTGCAATCCATAGTTGGGTGCTCTTGCGGTTATCGCACAGGCAATGTCGAGAAAGTCACCATAGCGGTTGGTGCGCGCACCCAGCACAGTATTCACAAAGGCCACTGCATTTGACTCCCCCCAGGCGACCTGCGTTCCAAAGCGCGGCCTGGCACCGGCCTGGTAAGGCGCGCATGTCCAGCTTGGGGTACAACCCATTCTGGAATGTGCCACCATCAGCCGGAGTGCCATTTTACGTTGTGGCTCCGGCAGCCGGGATTGCTTCGGGTCCATCAGGTTTAACGCACCAACATTAGTGGTTGATGGCACTTTAACTTTGCCTCCGCCTTCTACAAGCTTTTCACAAAATAGCGCGCCGGAATCCCCGTGGTACAAACAACCATCAATATGGGTAGACTCAATTTTAATCAGCGAATCCGCCCCGAGCATACGGCCGGCCTGCGTAACAATTTCCATTGCCATGCGATCGGCCGGCTCGCCAATATCACCGTTGAGTACCGATCTTTCTTCATCACTTAATTTCATACAGTGCGATTTACTATTAACCTGACAGTATCTGATTTGGAGATTCGTTCACCAGACGGTACATTGTCAACTGTTTTACCACCAACTGTTTTCAGATTGGCATTTTCAATTTTCCGGGGAGCAAACATTATGTCTGCCGAAAAAATTACCGAACTGCGGTTGCAAATCATGGACTTGCGCGGCCAGATCGCCGCATTACAGAAAGTGTTACCAAAAGAGACTGTCAGCGATTATAAATTTGCCACCCCTGAAGGTGAAGTAAAACTCTCTGCACTGTTTGGCACACATGACAGCCTTTTTATGGTGCACAACATGGGTATCAGCTGCAATTACTGCATGCTGTGGGGCGATGGATTTAACGGTGTAGAACAACACCTGCAAAACCGCTCGGCTTTTGTAATCAGCTCACCCGATACGCCAGAGGTACAACAGAACTACCGTGCAGAACGCGGCTGGCAGTTTCCAATGGTATCGGCTGAAGATAATTCGTTTGCCGAAGACATGGGCTTTAAAACCGACAACGGCTATATGCCAGGTGTTTCAGTGTTTAAGCGGGAGCAAGACAACATCATACGCGTGGCCTCATCTATGTTTGGGCCGGGTGATGATTTCTGTGCCGTGTGGCACTTACTTGACCTGCTGCCGGAAGGACCAGACAACTGGCAACCACAACGTGAATACACGTAACATGTCACCAGTAAGCAGCTAAAACAAAGAGAAGTACTCAGTGTGCTCCCAATCTGAAACGGTCATGCTGTAACGCTTCCATTCGGCACGTTTTAACGTAGTCAGATAATCCACGAAACCATCACCCGCCTTAGCGCGGTATAACTCTGAATCCGAAAACGCTTCAATGGCTTCAATCAGACTACCGGGCAGCGCGTCACTGTTATTATCATACGGTTTCTCTACCGCTTGCGGAGGAGGAAGCTTCTGCTCTACCCCGGAAAGGCCTGACAAAATTTGTGACGCAAAAAAGTAATACGGGTTGGCGGCGGTTTCTGCCACGCGGTTTTCAATTCTGCTGGCAGGATCGTTGGGCCGGGTAAGATCACGAATCATTGCACCGCGATTATCCCTGCCCCACTGAATGCTGTCGGGTGCCAGTTGATACGGCTGGTACCTTTTATAGCCATTGACTGTGGGTGTGGTCAGCAGACAGCTCTCACGTGCATGTGCAAGTAATCCGGCTATCCAGTGACCGGCAACCGGTGACAGCTCACGGCCGACCTCAGGCATCATCAGATTATTGGCATTGTTGGTATCAATCACTGACTGGTGAAGATGCCAGCCATTCGAGGCGATGTTGTCGAGCTTTGGCCGGCACATAAACGATGCATGTAACCCCTGTCGGGCACAGACTTCTTTCACCATCGTGCGAAACATCATCATGTTGTCTGCATGGGTTAACGGATCAGCCGGCTCAAAAGTAAACTCAAACTGGCTGGGCCCCATTTCTACTTCCATCGAACGAATAGGCAACTGCAACTTTTCACAGTGATGACGCAAATCATCCATCACCGGTTCAAGGTCAGCGTAGCGGGTTTCGGTAAGAAACTGATACCCCTGCGCCAGTGATCGTGTTAACGGTGCCTTGCCCGGCATACTGGTGTCGGCATGTTCACGATGCGCATCCAGCAATTCAAACACATGAAACTCAACTTCAAGCCCCACCACCAACTGCAGACTGTGGGCGGCAAGTTGCTCAATAGAGCGTTGCAACACAGTGCGAGGCGCAAAATCTATTGCAGTGCCATCTTTTAGTACCGGCGTGCAGAATATCCATGCAGACTTGTTTGTCCATGGCAGCTCACGAAACGTGTCAGGCTGTGGCACCAGCAATACGTCGGCAGCGCCGGCAAGTGGACCGGTGTGTTCGGAAGAAGTATCAGTCCATACCGGAAAGCTGGTTCTGTGTGACGTGTCTTTCAGTAGCAGGGTACCGGGCACCCCTAATCCATTGGCAAGCACCGAAGGCAACGCGCTGGCGACAATAGTTTTACCACGCAATATACCGTGCTGATCGGCAAACAGGATACGTATTGTTTCAAGTCCGCTTTGTTCTACCTTGTTGAGCAACGCTATTGCGGCCTCAATGGCTTGTGTATTCACCAACTGGTAGCGCGCCAGATCACCACCCTTCAACTTCTTGTTATACGTCGAACTATTCTGCGCTGACACTTATTTCCTCACCTGCAATGATGTGATATTACTCCGGAGCTATTCCGGCAGTGTGGCATTCCAGCCGCTACAGTTCGCCCTTCTCTCGGCATCACTATCCATAAATGCAGTGCGCCAGTCACTGGAGCTTGTAATCGTGTCATTAGAGATTGGACCAAAGATAGAAGCCGGGCTGACACCGTTGGTCATTGGCATCTTTTTGCCGGTATCTTTTTCCTGTAGGGAGTCAATTGCCGCACGCAGCATTTTGCGGTAGCGAATAATACCGACATCGGTTTTTCCAAGGTGCTCACGGGTGCGATCCTGAATCCGGCCCAGTGACTCAACCGCCCACTGATCATGCACATTGATATCCATCCCCATCCCGGTGTAGGTGAGATCTTGTTGCTCTTGCGGGTTGTAACCGTAGTTGTTGCGTCGGTTTTTGATGGGTGCATAGGTGGGCAGTTCATGCTCTGCCAGGCGTTGTGCACGCATTTTTTCTTTATTAACCGGTTTGTCAAAGCTGGTAAACATGGAATACCAGTAACAGCTTTCATTATCCACCGGCACATGCCACTGAGTAATGATCATCTCGCGAGACATCGGAATACTAATGGCACACGGAAATATTTGATTAGTCACGCGCACATGAGTACGTCCGTCCTGCAGGTGGCGCAATGCAATCAGTCGCATGCCGTAGTCGGTGTCTTCTATAGTAATTTCCGGTCGCGGGTAGTCACGCAGCAATTGCGTCATTGGAATTTCAGTGCCTTCGGCCTGATCACGAAACTGCTTTCCATAGCTCTTGCTTGCATCTTCGTCTTCGAGAAAACGATGCAAAAAAGACGCATGTGCAGGGTCAATACCCACTTCAAGCGCCTGCAGCCAGTTGCACTCCCACAACCCTTTAAATGCAAACACATGGGTTTCCGGTGCGGCAAAACAATCAAGCGCCGGAAACTCGGGGGGCGCTCCGTCACCAAGGTAGGCAAACACAATTCCGTTTTTCTCCACGACCGGATACGCCGTGCTTTTTATGCGCGTATGCATTTTTGAACCTTCCGGCTCTCCGGGTTGCTCTACGCACTGACCATCACGATTGAAATGCCAGCCATGGAATGGACACCGCAACCCGTTGTTTTCCAATCGCCCGAAACACAGATCTGCACCACGATGCGGGCAATGCCGGTCAATTAATCCAAGCTCTCCTTGTTGATCACGAAACAACACCAGGTCTTCACCCATCAGCCGTACCGGCACCACCGGCCGCTCACCCCGGAGTTCCTCAGACAATGCAGCTGGCTGCCAATAGCTGCGCAACACTGCACCGGCAGGCGTACCAGGGGTAATTAAAGTGAGTGTATCGTTAAGTTTATGGCTGATCACGCCGTGTCCCCGCAATGAATCATTCGCTGTGGCCAGTTTGCACTAATTCAGATCACGACGCGACCGGTATACCTGGACACAGCGGTGCTTCCAAAGAGCAACCGGAACCGTGTTTTACTGACACAGGCTA
>CALHCI010000006.1 GCA_937931165.1 uncultured Granulosicoccaceae bacterium | reverse complement strand
TTTTCAAAGGCATCTGACACCACCTTGCATAGATCAGTATCGTTGTCAGCGGTGGTTGCACCCATACCATAGGCTTCAGCGACAGCCAGATAATCCGGCACCGCAAACTCAACACCGACGGTAGACACATCTGCCTGCTCCATGGTGGTTTTGATCTCACGGTAGCCGTTGTTACACCACACCAGTATGGCCACCGGTAAACCGGTATCGATCAAAGCACCAAGCTCGCCGAGTACAAATTGCAAACCACCATCACCGATAATACAAATCACCGGTGCTTTTTTATTTACCGCAATCGCGGCACCGGTAGCGGCGGGCAGTGCGTAACCAAGCGTGCCAAAACCCACCGATGAATTAAACCAGTGGTTGGGTTGTGCGGTATTAAAAATCATATTGCCGCTGTATATAAGCTGTGTAGAGTCTCCTACAAAAATTGCTTCAGGCAATGCGTTGCGCAAAGATTCCAGCAAGGTAAGGTGGCGCTTCATGTCCGTAGTGAGTTCTGCGTGTGCTGCACGCATTGTTTTATCCGTGCGTTCGGCACCCTGGTTATTAACTTGTGAAGGCAGTGATTGCAGGAGTTGTTGTGTAAAACAGCCGGCATCTGCATGCACGGATAGTTGTGGCTGAAAATTGTTGTGTAACTGCATTGGATCGATATCACAGCGAATCAGATCTGCATCTATGCGAAAGTTATCATTCTTATACTGGTCGTAGTCGGTGGCGGCGAGTTCGGTGCCGAGTGCAATCACCAGGTCTGAATCATTGACTGCTTGTCTTGCAGAATCAAGTGTACAACTGGCAGACACGGCAAGTGGGTGATCGTGTGCCAGGGTGCCGCGTGCATTGATAGTCATTAACACCGGTGCGTCTATGGTTTGGGCAAGGCGCGTGACCCCGGCCGATGCATGGCGGCAACCACCACCGGCAAGTATGACTGGTGAACTGCTGTGACTAATGGCCTTGCAGGCGGCAACAACTGTGTCGTTATCGGCTGTCGTGTATTTAGCCGTAGGGAAGTAAGCGCCACTAAAGTTGCCGTCTGCAACAGTACCGAGCAGTGCTATTGGTACCTGCAGATGTACTGGTCCCGGACGACTACTTAAAAAGCAACTAAACGCACGAGCCAGTAAAGAGGGAAGTTGTTCGGCTGTCTGTACGTTGGCGCTGAAACGCGTTAACTGTTTACTCAGCGCCAGCTGGTCTGGCATTTCATGCAACATGCCTTGTGCATGTGGAGTTTGAAGCGTGTCATTGACGCTGGAGATGACCAGCATGGGAATTGAATCTGCCAATGCCTGTCCCATTGGTGTTGCGATGTTAGTTAGCCCCGGGCCGGTGATAACAAAGCATACGCCGGGTTTTCCGGCCACACGTGCGTAGCCATCAGCCATAAAACCAGCACCCTGTTCATGGCGCGGCGTATGGTGTTGTATGGAACTTTCTGCAAGCCCGCGATACAGTTCTATGGTATGCACACCCGGAATGCCGAACACATGTTCGACACCATAATGCTCCAGCAGATGGATCAGGGTTACACCCACAGTATGATGCGGAGTGGTCATTGGTTTTGGCGCCTGATGTAAGGTTTGTCTTTAGTAGGCAGATAACTGGTGAGTTACAAATGCCCGTCTTGTTTTAGCTGGTCGGTTGCCTCGACAATAGATTCACGCAGGGTAGTTACGGCAAAATCAATCTGCTCTCTGGTAATAACCAGTGGCGGTGACATCACATTAAGGTTAATGATGGGTCGGACCAGCAAGCCTTTTTTGTCGGCTATGTTGGAAATAACCTTGCTGATATCAAGATCGTCAGGAAACACCTCTCTGGTCTCCTTGTTGGCAACGAACTCCACGCACTGCATCAGGCTGACACCACGTACTTCACCGACAATCTCAAGATCATTCAGGGTATGCAGCTGTTGTTCGAAGTACTGGCCGACATCTTTGACGTGTTCGAAGATATTTTCACGCTCCATGATTTCAATATTTTTTAATGCTGCAACGCAGGATACCGGGTGACCTGAGTACGTATAACCGTTTGAGAAGTATCTTCCATGACCGGGCTCACTGATCACATCGTATATTTCTGATGAAAATATGGTGGCACCCAGTGGCAGGTAACCGGAGGTAATGCCCTTTGCACAGGTGATGATGTCGGGTTGCAGATCAAAAACCTCTTCAGAGGCAAACCAGTGCCCAAGTCTGCCAAACGCAGTCACCACTTCATCTGAAACATACAGTACATCATATTTTTTACAGACTTCCTGTGTGCGGCGATGGTAACCCTGCGGCGGTACAACGACACCACCGGCACCCAGTACGGGCTCGGCAAAAAAAGCAGCAACTTTATCAGCGCCTATCTCGAGTATTTTCTGTTCCAGTTCGTCGACCAGAAAATCGAGATACTGTTCGTTACTTCTGCCGTTGCCATAGCGATAGGCATTCGGACTTGAGATGTGATGGATGGTATCTGTGATGTAGTCAAATTCCGGTGGGTGATCGGCTTTTTTACCACCGATAGACATCGACACATAGGTAGACCCGTGATAGCTGGCATCTCTTGCAATGATATGTTTTTTATCGTGTTTGCCACGGCAGTTCTGGTAAAACTGAATCAATCGAAAAGCCGAATCATTGGCTGTACTTCCTCCGCAGCTGAACATCACATGGTTAAGATTGCCGGGGGCCAGATTCGCGAGCTTTGCGGCGAGTTCGGCAGCTGGTGCGTTGGTCATGTCAACAAACGGACTGGCGTAAGCCATCTTCTGTATCTGCGCCGAGACGGCGTCTGCCATTTCCTTGCGGCCCTGGCCAATATTGGTACACCACAACCCGCCAACTGAGTCGAGGTAGCGGTTGCCGTCTATATCGAAAAGCCAGGCGCCCTCACCGCGGTCCATTATCATCGCACCTTCTTCCTGAAAGCTGTCGAAAAGCTGCCAGGGATGTAAGTGGTGCTCTTTATCTTTCTGCCATAGTGCTTTGGCGTAGTTTTGCTGGCTTTGAGGTTCCATGACTTTTCCGGAAAAAGAACGTGCCTGCATTATGCAGCGTTGTATTTGGATATGCCAAAGGACTTATCCCGCTTGATCCATGAAATTGACGGCGTCCCGCTTGATCTTTGAATCCACAGCAAATTATTTCTCTTGCAAATATCAATCAAACTATTCGGCGCGAGAAGAAAATTCACTGTGAATCCAAATCTCTGCGCGCTAGGCTCGCCATTTCATGAATCAAACGGGATGTGGCACCATCTTTACAAAAGGGGAATTAAAATGTCTAAAGAGCGACCTAAAGCGGTTCCAACCGTACAGGTGAAGAATGATCGTGTGGTGGTCACCGAATGGCGTTTTGCAGCAGGTGCCGAGACTGGCTGGCACAGGCACAGCTATGATTACGTGGTTGTGCCTCAAACCACCGGTAAGTTGCTGCTGGAAACTGCTGATGGTGATATCGAGGCTGATCTGACGTCAGGCGTTGCCTATTATCGTGGTGAAGGGGTAGAGCACAATGTGGTTAATGCCAATGACTACGAATTTGTTTTTGTCGAAACCGAAATTTTGTAGTGGTAAACGTTACGGCGAGACATCGTGTGTACCGGTGGCGCTGAGATTATCTCTAATCCAGTCAGGTACCCGCACGGCGATCAGCTTTCCGTCCTGATCACTCCCACCCCAGACGCGTACTTCGGTGCCGCTGCAAACCAGAGTGTTTGCGCGGCTAAAGTGATGACTGATTTCAAATGAGGTATTGCCAAATCTGGCGACACTGCTGGTCAGTAACAGTTCGTCACCCAGCATAGCGGGTTGATAGAACTGCGCTGTGCTCGTCACCAGCGGGCAGGCTTTAAAATCCGGGTCGTTCAGATGCTCACTGCCATCGAGCCCGGCAATCCGCAGCAGCGCGTGACTGCAGTTGTCCATCCAGATGTAATAGTGCGGATTAAAAATGATTTTTGCAGGATCACAGTGACTCCACTCGATTCTGATTTTGAGCTGTGCTTTTAGCATCGTGTCTGTCTGCCGGTAGCAATCTGTTTTAAACGCAGTGTAGCGCTGTTTTGCGGCTTGCGGGCATTGTGCAACATCGGTAGTCTGGGCCGGCGCCCTACCTGAATTTAAGTGAATGGCTAAACTGTATTTCTATTATTCGTCAATGAATGCCGGTAAGTCGACTTCATTATTGCAGTCAAGCTACAACTACCGTGAACGCGGCATGCATACCATGGTGCTGGCGCCGGCCATCGATAATCGCTACGGCCAGGGTGTGGTGGCTTCACGGATCGGTTTAAAAACCGACGCAACAATATTTGACCAGCAGGAAGATCTTTACACAATGATCACTGCACAGCACAAAGTAAAAGCGCTGAGCTGCGTATTGATTGATGAAGCGCAGTTCTTAAACCGACAACAGGTTTTTCAGTTAACCGATGTGTGCGACAAACTCGACATCCCGGTACTTGCGTATGGTATCCGGACTGATTTTCAGGGTGAGCCGTTTGAGGGCAGCAAGTATCTGCTGGCGTGGGCTGACAACCTGAAAGAACTAAAGGCCATTTGCCATTGTGGTCGCAAAGCAACCATGGTGGTGCGGCGTGACGAGCATGGCAATGCAGTGACAGAAGGTGCGCAGATTGAGATTGGTGGCAACGATCGTTATGAATCCACCTGCCGGCTGCACTTTAAAGAAGCTTACTTTACTTGAGTGCACCAGGAACAGCTAACACTAACTCTGTTGCTGCCACCACTGATCGGCTGATGGTTTTACTTCACTGCCGTGAAATCTGGCGAGCTTGCCGGTCGGGTTCAATGCTTCAGAATAGAAAAAGTCCGGCAGATCATCATCCTCTGTGCTGAAACCTGCAAGCTTGTTAAATTCATTTTCGAGTTTTAGTGCTTCGGTACCGATGGCTTTATAAAACCCCGGGTCAAGTTCGGTGCCATGTGCATCGTTCAGCGCATTCACCATAAAGTCGATCTGTTCGTTAGTAACAGAGCGGCCAAAGATACACAGACCCAGCGAGTCGGCTGCTGCGGTAAGCACCTGTGCTTCCAGACTGGCATGCACCAGCTCCTGTACATCTTTACCTTCGCATTCGTAGGTTGGCAGGTTACCGGCGGTGTGATCCGCGCCCTGAGCAGTCATCATCATGGTGATGCCGGTGACTTCAATCACTCTCGGGTCGTAGGCACTGATGGTTTGTTTTTTAATCACCGGAACACGTTCAATCCCATAGTGTTCACCGGCACGCGCGGCGCCCTGAGCAATTATTTTTCCGCGCTCTGTTCCCTGGCGCATTTCATCACACATCTGTTCCATAAAATCGGCGTCACCAAATTCCGCTTGGCCAGCGTCCATTAACATGCCGAGCGTACCGCCGAGTTCAATGGTGTCGACACCGAGGTCATTGGCATGCCAGTTAATTCTGGCCAGATCGTCCGGGTCAGTCAGACCACAGTTGGTGCCGACCAGACCAATTGTTTCGTATTCGATGGGTGAGACCACCTCGTTGCCATCGGCGTCTGCATACACATTGCTGCACTGAATCAGGCAACCCGGCATACAGGCATGTGTGGTTTCACCACCGCGCTCTATGTTTTGTTCACGCAGATAATCACCACTGAGTTTGAACGTGTCGCCACCGGGTTCTGCGGCCCTGCCGTCAGTGAAGTTTCTGACCGGTATACCACCAAGCTGGTTGATGACATCAGACATCATGGCGGTGCCGGTTTTTGCAAAGTTATCGATTGCGGGTTCTGCTTTGAGCATCTTGTTGTACTCGCGTACCGCGCCCATGAATTTTTTACGTTCGTGGAAGCTTGGCATCTTGTGCAGATCGACAACAATCGCTTTAACTTTTTTGTTGCCCATCACTGCGCCGACTCCACCCCGTGCACTTAGTCGTGATGGTCGCAGATCAATATCGCTGAAAGAGATACCAGCCAGCAGACCTTCGTACTCGCCAACCGGTCCGCACAGTCCGATGCTGCATTTGTTGCCATAGACTTCGTGCAGTTTTGCGGCGGTTTCAAAGTTACCCATGCCCATATAGGGAGCAGCGGATGCAAACTCAATCTCGCCGCCTTTTTTAAAGTGGATGACAGTCCATTCTTTTGCAGCGTTGTACAGCGTAAACCCGGCGAGTTCCAGCTGCCCGAGTGCAAATCCGAACGTGCCGCCGGAATTGGCCTCTTTAATGCCGCCGGTCAGCGGGCTTTTACAGCCGACACTGGTGCGATTGGCATTGGAGAAATTACTCCCTGCAAAAGGGCCTGCTGAAAATATCAGCGGATTTTCCGGCGACAACGGATCAACATCGGCCACACCCTGCTCAAGCAGGGTTTTGGCAATCAGGTTGCGCCCGGCACGAATGATCTCTTCGCCGTGAAGTTCCTGCTTGTCGATAGACTGATCGTTAAGATTGATGTGGCAATAGGTGCGCATGGCGATCTCCGTAATCGGTGCCGGTTACCAGTCTGGCTAGTGTACCCCAGCATCCTCAGAGTGCGAATCTCAATCGACAGTTAACGGGCGACAGTTACCGGGCAATCGTTGGTTATTCGGGTGTGGGTGTCAGCAGTCAATGGCGGGCTAAGGCGGATCAGAACCGGCCACGGCGATTGACTGTGTGATGGATCAAAGCTTTTCTCCCCGGCAGAGGCCCCTGCCGGAGATTTGCAAAAAATGCGACTTGCCTGGTATTTAGCGCCAGTAAAAACGCACACCCAGCCCAATCCCTGAATTGTCGCTGAGCTCTGTTTCCAGGAACGCTGAAAATCCCGGTGATATTTCATAAAACCCTGCGAGACGAATACTCAAATCGGTATCGAAAGCAGTAGAAAGTTCTGCAATGCCGTTTAGCTCAATAACATCGTTGAGTGCATAGCGACCGCCAGCCGACAGAAAAATACCCCCTTCGTCGTCTATTCGGTCAAGTCCACCCGCGAAATTCCAGTCAAGCTGACGATAGGTCTGTGATTGAATGTAGTAGGTAGCGCCGAGTCTCAAAGCATCTGCGTCAACACCTCCGCTGCCAACTTCTGAATAGTCGACGCGAAGTGCAATGTTGGGTCTGATATCACCAGAGCCAACCAGCCCAAGCCCGTCTGCACCATCAGCATCCAGGTATTTGAGTTCGAGAAAATTGTAGTTGAAGACACTTGGTCCCTGTTTGAACAGCTGTGCTGAAACCGTAGTGCTGGTTAAAGTGGCGAAACAGAGTAATGTGACGGATGCGTAGCGAAGAATTGCGTTGTTCAAAATCACCTCCTGGTTGCGGTAGTAACGACAGCTGCGTGACAAGCCTGTCGTCTAGAGGCGATAGTAACTGAGGATAAGGATATTGTCTGCCGGACAGTGACCGCGTGTTCAGGCTGTAAGAGTTTAGACCGGATTAGTCAGCGTGGGTTTGCAGGTTGTTATCATGTGCAGGTGATCGAAGCACATAAAAGGTAAAGGCGATTATTAAACATGCGTACATAGGGGAATCTCCAACATTTGTTTTTAGTTATGTCATGACAAATATAATACAATTATCGTGTCATGACAAGGTAACTTGGGGCATATACAGTGCTTTGAAACGCTAGTTTACAAAGCTGTCCGTTAACTGACTGAAGGTCTACCGTTAGAACAGTATTATTCAGACAGTCAAATAATTGTCGTATGCACTCTATACGCAGTTTGTATGATTATTTTGAACTAAGATGTAAACTTGTGGAGATTTATGAGGTGTGGGATTTACCTGCGGGGCACAAGTGCTATTTACTAATGGTCCGTTGGTGTTTTCGGCAACTCCGGATTTTCGCCATCACTGTCGGAATACCGGGTTGTCCCGGGTATTGTTATACCGTCGATGATTTAACACAGAACAAACAACCTCATTGATCAGTAAGCCAACGCAAACTGATCGTCATTCGCTGCGGAGTAACGAATGCCCTCCGAACACCATGAAGTAAACGACCATGCAGAAAATTCCGGGTGGGCTGCGTTTGTACCACCGGGTCGTGGCAAGCAGTGGCCGTGGAAAAAAAGCACTACCGGATTTTTCGGGCTGTTAATGCTGGCTGCTGTAGCTGCTCTTACTACTGTCTGGGGAGTCAAACACTTTGAGTCCAGGCTCGATAAAAGCACACGCGCTGACCTTGCCAGTGCCGGTGTTAATCTCGATCAACTTGAGTTTGACTGGGACTATCGAAACCTTAAGCTCAGCGGTGAATTGCCCGCCGGAGTTTCCGAGCAACAACTGGTCAATGTGTTAAGAACTACCGATGGCGGTGGCATTCGCGATATCGACTTACAACTAACCGCTGCAGAGAAAGTCGTTGAATCAGAGCAACGCAAAGGCACCGTAGATCTGGTCGCCACCCTGACCGATGGCAAGATGGTATTGCGCGGTACGGTACTCACCGACGCACAACGTACCCGTG
Source organism: uncultured Granulosicoccaceae bacterium (assembly GCA_937931165.1). Taxonomy (GTDB): domain Bacteria; phylum Pseudomonadota; class Gammaproteobacteria; order Granulosicoccales; family Granulosicoccaceae. Next base: position 40,522 of record CALHCI010000006.1, on the reverse strand, counting down.
TCTATGAGGCGGCAGCCGGAACACTCGGTGCCGAAAACGTTGTCCGTGAAATAAAAGTATCAGGCCTGCAGGAAGAGATACCCGGCGCAGATAAGCGTATCGACAGTTTTGCCAATTCTATTGCCGGACTTGATCAGGCCACCGATGCCGATGCGGCATTGTCTGCCACAGACTTTCGCTTTAATGCCACCGTATCCGATGAGAATCAGGTCGTCGATCTGTTGCAGCGTCGTGGCAGTGCAGGGGATGTAGGGCTTGTGATCAGCGGTGACATTGTTGCCAAGAAAAGCGTTCCCGGTGCGGTGTTCGATGTGCGTGCGGCCAAGGCAGATGATCGTATCACTGTGTCAGGTGTGGTGATCAGTGAACAACAAAGACAACAACTGCTCAACGCGGCAAGCGTGGCTGCTGGAGACGGTGCAGTAATCGATGAGCTTACCGTCGCGCCCAACGATGATTACGACAACGCCGCTGATCGTATGCAACTGGTACTGGCGGCACTCGACACCTTTTCCGGCGCCGAAGAAGCCAAAGCACACATTACCGGCAATGTATTTGAATTCGATGCGTTTGTGGAATATGAAGAAGATACGGCACCGATGTTTGCGGTGCGGCAGCGTGCTGCTGACAACGGACTGGATGTATCGGGAGTCATAGAATCGCGCAGAATCTCACTGGCCAGGGAGGTAGCGCTGCTGCAACAGGAAATAGACTTACTGGCAGATGAAATTCGAGAGAATGTGGTTTTCGACACATCACAAACCGGCCTCAATTTCAGCGCTAAACAGACACTCGACAAAGTTGTGGATGCAATGAATCAGTATCAACGACCTGTCGTCATCATCGCCGGTCATACAGACAGTAATGGATCCAGTATTGATAACGAACTCCTCAGCCTTGAACGTGCTGCATCCGTTGGGCAGTACCTCGAAGACAGCGGTATTGATCAGTTACGGCTGCGTGCAGTAGGTTTTGGAGAGAGTTCGCCACTGGCCAGCAATGATACGGAAGTGGGTAGAAAACAAAATCGTCGCGTGGAATTTTCATCCCGCGGCAGTTTCGATAATTAGTGGCGTTAAATAGTTAGTAGTAGCAGAAAACAACACCGGGGAAGCATATGCTTTGGGTACTGTGGGATATCTTTTTGCCGATTATTGCGGCGTTTCTGGTTGGTCTTCTTGTAGGCTGGATGTTGTGGCGCTGGCGTCGCAGCAGAGTCGACAGCGATTCCCTGCTCAGCCTTCGACGCAGCGCTTCAAGATTTAAAACCGATGCAGACAACCTGCGAATTCGAAACGCCGAGCTGTCCGATCGTTTGCAGGTGGCCAGCGGTTCACGGCAGGCAAACAACCGTGAAGACCAGTCTGAGCTTACACGTGCGCGTAAACGTATTGACGTACTGTCTGCCGAGCTCAAAACGTCACGACAACAGATTGATCAGTTGCGCAAGGCCGGTGCGCCGGCTGACAGTGTCAATCGGGTGCGTGAACTTGAAGCGAAACTGCACGGTGCGCAAAGGCGTATTGCAGACCTTGAGTCTGCCGATAAAAACACGGTGTCAGTCGCTAACAGCGATGCAGAATTAAAAGAAGCAATCAAAGCACGTGATGCCATGATCGCAACGCTAAAGACTTCTCTCGATCAGTTTGGATCGTCAAAGGACAACACATCGCTTGAAGCCTGCGTCGCGTTGCGTGATCGAAAAATCGATGCACTGGAAAAACTACTCGATCAATCCAACAATCGTCTGTAGTCTGTCACCAGACAAGATAAATGCCGCTGACAAAGGATTGCAGGATTGAATCTCAAACGGTTGTTGGAGAAACAGGTAACCGAAGGCAATTCGGTGGGCGTGGCACTGATCGGGGCCGGCAAGTTCGGTTCTATGTTTCTCGCGCAGGCAGCGTTAATTGACGGACTTAATGTGGTGGCAATTGTCGATCTGTCACCGGCATCTGCCATTGCTGCCTGTAAAAATGTTGGCTGGTCGCAGGCACTAATAGACGCCTGCCATTACGGCAGCGAGTTTGATACAGCTTGTAAACTCGACGCGGTAGACGTAGTCATAGATGCCACCGGCGACCCTGCCGCAGGGGTAGAACACGCGTTATGCGCGTTTGACAACGGCAAACACGTAGTCATGGTTAATGTGGAAGCCGATGTGCTTGCAGGCCCCGCACTTGCTGCAAGGGCAGCCTCTGCAGGTGTTGTGTATTCCATGGCTTATGGTGATCAACCGGCGCTTGTTGCCGAAATGGTGGACTGGGGTCGGGCGTGCGGATTTACCGTGACGGCCGCAGGTAAAGGCACCAAGTATCTGCCCGAATACCACGAGGTAACCCCGGATGATGTCTGGTCGCACTACGGCTTGTCACAGGCGCAGGCAAAAGATGCGGGAATGAACCCGCAGATGTTTAACTCGTTTCTCGACGGTACCAAGTCGGCAATTGAAATGGCCGCAATTGCCAATGCCTGTGATCTTAATGTCCCTCAGGACGGATTGTTGTTCCCGCCTTGTGATGTCGATGATCTGGCGGGTGTGCTGTGTCCGGAGAGTGCCGGTGGTGTGCTGGCTGAGGCGGGTTCGGTAGAAGTGGTTTCAAGTATCAAACGCAACGGACAACCTATTGATCGTGATTTGCGCTGGGGTGTTTATGTAGTACTTGAAGCGCCCACTGAGTACGCAGCCGCCTGTTTTCAGCAGTATGGTTTACAGACAGACAGCAGCGGTCGTTATGCTGCACAGTACAAGCCTTTTCATCTCATTGGACTTGAACTTTCAGTGTCCGTACTGAGTGCTGCGCTGCGTGGTGAGGCTACCGGGTGTAGTGAGGCATTCAGAGGTGATGTAGTTTGCATAGCAAAACGAGATTTAGTGCCTGGCGAATACCTTGATGGTGAGGGAGGTTACACTGTTTGGGGCAAGTTATTGCCTGCTGCAACCAGTATCAGACTCAATGCATTGCCAATCGGGTTGGCCCATTCTTGCAAAATTGAAAAACCGGTAAAACGCGGCCAGGTCGTGACGCAGAATGATGTGTCTGCACTACCGGCTTCACGCGCGTTGGAACTACGCACTGAAATGTGCAGAGAATTTTTAGTGTAGCGAATATTCGCCCGTGCGGTTAACTGACTTTACGTGAAAACGTAAACCAAAAAAAAGGCGCTGATTAGCGCCTTTTTTATTACCGTACTTCTGTTTGGTTACGGTGTCTGGATTTGACCTGTCAGGAAGCTAGCTCCCGGAGTAGTGCCGTCATTCAGATGAACGTTATACCAGCCATTGTTAGAAGTAATCACTTGTAGCTGAGTGGCATCCAGCGTTCCGGTGGCGCGGAATTCATTGCCTGTTCCGATGTCGCTCAGTGGTACAAGTACCGGACCTGCTGCTGACGTGGAGTGAATGTGTGCGCCAGATAAAGTGACGGTGTTGCCTTCAGCATCAACGTCCTGGTCACTGATACCCACATTGAGATAGACCGCGTAGTCACCGGTAGTGGTATTAAGATTCATAAATGCATCACCACGTGAAATAACGGTGGTGTCGGAAGATCCCAACGCCGTGTAGGTAGCAACCACAGCATTACTCGGTGGAAGCAACTGGAATGAATCAATTGGACCTGACCCTGTTTCTATTCTTACAAACAGGTTGCCGGAAGCAAAGGCATCGGCAATGGGTGAAGACTGATCTGCAGACAGACCGATTGGATAGTCAAAATTCGGACCACTGCCGCTCAGATCAATAAGCTTGGTCCCAGCATCTGCAGATGCTGCAATGCCTCTGTACAGTGCCGCGGAAGTAGCGCCCACGCCGGCTTCAGTGGTGACATTGCCGCTGAAGTTGCTGCCGTCCCAGCTCAGTGTAACGTCGCCGATCTGGTTAGCATCTGTTTCGCCCTCAAAACCAACAACGGCCAGTTCTCCGGTTCCCACTCCATCACCGGTGTCAGTACCGTCGGTGCCATCCGTACCGTCAGTGCCATCCGTACCGTCGGTGCCATCTGTACCGTCAGTGCCATCCGTACCGTCAGTGCCATCTGTACCGTCAGTGCCATCGGTACCGTCGGTGCCATCTGTACCGGTTAATGCAGCCAGCGCAGCATCGTCGATACCATCGTCGTCCGCATCTTCACCGCCAGACAGTGACGGTTCAAATGAGTCATCAATGCCGTTGTTATTAGTGTCAGTGTCTGCACTGGTCGGTGCGAATCTGTCGTCAATGCTATCCGTCGGGTTGATGTCTTCGCCGCCAGTAGTAGCGACTTCAAAACCGTCTGGAATGCCGTTTCCGTCTGCATCGCCGGCTACCACGCTGCCGTTGTCGGTGTTATCCGTGCCGCTGCTGTCATTGTCGCTGCTACATCCGGAAAGGACAGCAACGCTCATCATTGGTACTAACGCAATCGGTAGCCACTTGCGTTTCAGTAGAATTGATCGATTCATTGGGTTTACCTAAAGGTTATGGTTGAGTGAAGGATGTTGCCCACTGGAGGCAGCTATCGTCAGAGCCGGCAAATAACTGTCCGGACAATTACGCAAAAGCCAGAGCGCTTTTTAAGACGCTGGCAATGTATGCTGACGAGCTGTGAGCCGCTGCCATACACAGGTCATGGTAACGCAACCGATAACCGCACTGCTATTAGCTACGTGCGCATTTCTATTGCATATCGTTAACACGGGAATAACCATCAGTAATTGAAATGGTTTCGGGTTACTACGCTTGTCTTGCTTTCTCTAACTTAAATGTTTGGTAACGATTGGACTAATTTGCAGAGAATGGGTTGGTGCCTTGACGAACTTCTTCTAGATTGGAGTCGCCATCACCGTCGTCGTCTCGGCTGAAATCAAAATCGCTGTCTAACAAGTCCAGAGTTACGTCATCAAACCCTGCCGGCAAATTTGTCTCCCAGGTGCCTAGCGTAACCCTTCCCGGCGTAAAAGAAATTTGTTGTGTAAGAAATATCTCTACACGCACATTGTTTAGTGTTCCGATGCTACCTGCGACGGTAAATTCGCTGCTCAGCGGTGATAAACGTTGAGGCGCACGCGGTGTATCACTGAAACTGACTCTGGGCTGAACGACCAAAGTATCCGGAACAATGTCTGGAACCGCGAAGTTTACCCTCAGGTTTCGGGTTATGTTATTCGAATTAGTTGGGTCTGTGCCCAGTTCGCGTTCTTGAAGGTTAGTTACACTGTCACCGTCATCATCGAAGTTTGTGTCAAAGTCTGCTTCAAAAAACTGCATGGTGATGTTGTTGCTATCGACCGATTGCGTCCTTTGCGAATGTCTTGCAAGACTGAGTACGTAGCCGGATTCAAGTGTTTCTGAAAAGCGCAAGTTGACGGCGACGGATGCAACCGGCTCAAGTGTTATTGTGGTTTGAAAACGGTCGCCGTTGCGTGTCAATGGATAATCGACGTTGTTGACGTTAGCGATAGCAGTAACGGCATCAAGATTGACAGCACTTACCCGTCTGATCTTTTCGGGAATACCTAAATCGAGCGCGCTGCTATTGAGTTCGCCAGTAGGGGCTTCGCTGCTATTACAGCCGGCGAGAATAAGGGCAACTGCACTGGTAATGCATAGCCTTCTGCAAACTGATGCTCTGCACAATGGTTTGCGCCGATCGCACTTCTTTTGAGTTCTTATTGGAAACGATGCCATGGTCAGATTGGTACCGAGGTCTGTACACCTGAAAATGATACCCTAACACGGGTTCAATTCCATGAAGTTAAAAGTGTGTTCACTTTTCGCTTCGCAGCAGAGACTTTGATGAAAAAAGAACTCCCCGAAGACGGTGTATTGCAACGAGCCTACGACAGTGACGACAAGTCGGCACATTATGATAACTGGGCTGATGAGTACGAATCAGATATCGAAAAAGAACGCTTCGTCGGGCCGGAGGAGGCGGCAGCATTGCTGCACTCAATAGTGCCGACCAGCGCAAAAGTGATTGATTTTGGTTGTGGCACCGGCCTGGTCGGGGCGCAGTTGCAATCGCTCGGATACCAGCAGGTGTTCGGGGTGGATATCAGTGAGGGCATGATCAAGCAGGCGTTGCAGCGAGACTGCTATCGCTCAGTCCGTCACCATGATTTGTGCACACCGTTGCTGGACGATATCCGCTATCAGGCCGGGATATGTGTTGGTGTTTGTGCGTTCGGGCCGGTAAATGCGGATCACATCGTCCATATGACCGGGGCGCTCGACAGCGGTGCGCCGCTGGTCATTACCATCAACGGCAAGGCCTGGGACGAGATGGATTGGCCTCAACAACTTGAAGATGCGCAAATACAGCAGGGTTATACCGTCGAATATATCAAAACCATCCCGTATCTGGTCGATAAGCAAATAGACGCGAAGTTACTGATTATCAGGAACGCGGAACTGGAAAGTAAGCTGATATGCCAACCTCCCGAGCAATACTCCGACGATTGAACCTAAACGCAGCAGTGTTTGCCGCTGCCTGCGGTCTGATGGCCTGCGGCGGTGGGGGAGAATCAGAAATCTACAAATCCGTTGATGCACTGACCGCTCTGACAACTGCAGAGGAACCGCTGCGGCAGAAGTTGTTTGATCATATGCAGGATCGATATCTTTGGTACCGTGATCTTCCACCGTTGGACTTAACTGACTCGCGGTATCAAAACCTCTCCAACCTGCTCGAAGACGTCCGCAAAACCCCTGAAGACAGATTCAGTGGTTTTGCTGATGCCGCCCTGCAGCAGCAAAGAATCGAGCAGGGTGTTTCCGGCAGTTACGGACTGCGGTTTATGCTGCGCGATGAATCAGCCTCGTCCGGGGGCTTCGATATTCGTATTGCCAGTATCGAAGATGAAAGTTCGGTGGCAGATGCGGGTTTGCAGCGCGGCGACCGGATCATTGCCGCACAGGGAGTTGAAATTAACGAACTCGGTTACGACGGTTTTCGGGAAATTTTTGATGAGCCGGGCCTGGGAGTGCAACGCACTCTGACTGTCAGACACCCGGATGGACAAGAGCGAACGGTGACCATCGAACGCACCGAGCACGGCTTAAGTCCGGTACGCAGAGCGAGTGTTTTTGTCAGCCCGGATAGCGGCAGACGTGTGGGCTACGTGTTGATAGAAGAGTTTATTCGTCTTACATCGACACAGCTCGAAACATATCGCGATGACTACGTTAACGCCGGTCTCGATGATTTAATTCTGGATATGCGTTACAACGGTGGTGGCCTGGTGGCGGCGTCACGTGATCTTGCAAGCACTGTATATGGACAGGTGGCAGGTGACGCTGTTTACACCACACTGCAGCGCAACGATAAATACAGCGCTGAAGATTTCACTTTTTACTTTGCCAATTTCGATAATGCATTCACTACGCTGCCGAGAGTTTTTGTACTAATGACCGAAGCCACGTGTTCTGCCTCCGAGGAAGTGATAAACGGGCTTCGACCGTTTATGGAAGTTATCACCATTGGCGCAGAAAGTTGCGGTAAGCCCTATGCGTCCAGAGGTTTTGAGCTGGTGCCGGAAGTTCTGGATGTTCACGTACTTGAATCAAGAAGCGTCAACGCAGACGGAGAAGGAGATTTTTTTAATGGATTCACGCCGGTATGTGAGGCCATGGATGATCCGGTATTGCCCTTTACTGATCCGCGAGAGTCACTAATCAGCGTTGCGCTGTACTATGCCGACAATGGAGAATGCCCGGCGCTGAATGTGCTGGCGTCAGATCGTGTGCGGCGTATCAGTGCGGTACAGCAGACCCTGCCGCCACTGCCTTCAGCGGGTGCTATCTACTACGCAGACTGACTAATCAGTTTGCACCAAAACACTGTGGCTGTTGGCTGGATTTTTTTAGACTGAGTTTTTCAAGACTGTTCGCCACTGCGTTAAGCTTCTTTTTAAGCTTGCGAGATTGTTCAGGTGTTTGGGTTTTTAGAAACTGATATAAAAAATCAGCCCACAGCGTAACGTTGGTTTGCCATTGCTCAGGATAAGTCTGTTCGCTAAGGTTCCACAACGATGCAATATGCTGGTCAACCTCAACGGCAAATGATGTTTGATCTCGTTTGCGCATCAATTGGACAAAACGATCAGACCAGTTTTGCCATAACTGGTGTCTCTGTGGCGATAGGCTGATTTGTTTCGATAGTGTGGAATTCAGCAGCATGGACTGTTCATCAGTAAATTTAATACCGGCCCGCTTTGCCCATTTTGTGATTGCGGTTTGCCGACGATCTAATCGTTCCGCGCTTGTTTCGGATTGATATTCCAGCGCCCTCTGGATCTGTTTGTCGCGGAGTGTTACCGAGATTTGTTGCACCTGGCGATCCGAAAGGCTGCTTAGCAGTTTATTACTGTTGTTCAGTGGATTGCATTGTCCGGTTTGCAACAGCAATGCTCTAAATGAAGATACCCACTGATCTACCGATTGTTTTTCCAGCAATTCCGGTGCGTCTGTGCTCAATGCCAATTGCTGCAGTAGTCTCTGGTAAGCGGGTAAATGCTGTTCTCTGTGCCATTGATGAAATGCTGATACGCGCTTTTTAATCTCTCTTTGCTGCCGATTGTTGAATTCGGCGTAGTCAGCCAGTCTATTTGAGAAGGTTTTGGCTGCAGAGTTGTATGCGGTGCCAATTGCCACAGTGCTGGTGCAGCCGCTGAGCAGGGTAGCGATCAGTAGTAGTAATGCAGAATATTTCATTCGGTGCCGTTCGTGGTTGCCGGATGGCCCGGCCAGACTGAGGTTAATACGTATTTTCATCGAATTTGGCTGAATGACTGCCGAATTGTCAGCCTTGCAGTGTAGAGGGTTTATTCATTGTCAGTTGCAATCACTGTTTTGTGTCGATTCGCAGGTGGGAGCGATAGATGTCGGTTGTTGAATCAAAAAAATGTGAATAATCTCAGCAATTTGATTGTTTTTTGACGGTTGTTTGCTAATAAGTAAAGGGTTGGCAGTTGATTTGCACTGCATGCGTCTGTTGTGCCACGAGGTTTGCTGATTTCGGCGGCCGTGAAACCATTTATATGCAAGGGGAATTAATCCTATGCACAAGTCTTTGCTTTGTGTAGTTGCTGCGGCCGGAATAATGCAGGGCTGCTCAATACTGTCAAATGATCCGCAATCTCAAGAATCGTTCACTGACTTTGTAAACGATGCTAATTCAGGCCGTGTGATGACGTCATCAGGTGACTGTCTGCGCTCTATCGGCTGGTCCAGCGACGCTATGGTAGTCGAATGTCAGGCAAGCGCTAAAACTGCCGCTCCCGAGCCTGAGCCGGTTAAACAACTGATGGCGCTGTCGTTCGACGGTACCGCATTGTTTGATTTTGACTCTTCTGATCTGTCAGTGATGGGTAAGCGCGAACTCGATGGTTTGATTTCGAAACTCGACGGCAATGCCAAAATCGGCACTATCAATGTGATCGGCCATGCTGACAGCATTGGTACCACAGCGTACAACCAGAGCCTGTCAGAGCAACGAGCGGCGACTGTGCAGGGTTATCTGCAACGGGCACTGAAGAGTGTTAACGTTCAGACGTCTGGTATGGGTGAAACAGCCCCGGTCAGTGACAACAGCACAGAAACCGGTCGTCAGCGAAACCGACGGGTTGAAGTCAGAATCAATGCCAATGTTGAAAAAGGTATGTTCAACTAGTTATTCCACAAAAACGGCTTGTGCATATCGCAAGCCGTCTTTGTTAATGCCAGATTCCGCGGCCAGATTCTGCAGCCAGATTCCGCAGCTAGAACCCATAGGTCATTGTAACGAAAGAGTCTTCGTTAACAATATCTTCTCTAGACTCATCGAAGTCGTAGCGTTTTACCGAATAGGCGTACTTTATCGCGGTATTCGGTCCTACCCGAAAAGATACACCAGCCTCACCTGTTGATATGGTTTGCGAGTCTGCTACTCGTGACTCAAGCACTGCATCAAATTTAAGTAAGCCAATTAGCTTGCTGGTGAAAATACCGCCTGCGAAAAAATAACCGTCAGATTCCTTACTGTTGTCCGACAGTTCAATTTGCGAACCGCCGACACCGGTTTGTACAGTAAAGCGGCTGTTTTTAGTTCTGAAAAGATGATTACCAACCCCGACCTTGGCGTTAATTTCCCTGGCAATGCCGCCCGGGTCGTCTTGTTCGATACTGAACTGGCCAAAGCTGAAAACTGACTGGCTAATGGTGTAGTTGGGGTTGTAACCCAGCCGGTAGCTACTGCTGCCGGACTCATGTATCCAGTCCAGATATACATAGTGTGACAGGGGGTTATCCTGTTTGCTGGCGTAGAAGCGCAGTGCCGGACTTTGATCCGAGCCGAGTTGTGTGCCGGCTTCGATTCCACCAGACCAGTCGGCGTGCACAGCATTGGCCGCAAGCGCGGTAACGCCAATGACACAACCTGCGAAAGGTTTTAACAAGTACATTCCGGACTCCCGCAAAAACGTGCAAGTATAGGTCAGCACACCCTGTTGGTAGGTGACGTCGAGGGAAGGTTTACCGGTGCGGGTGCACAAGGCTGTTGAGAGCAGATAACCCGCCGTTACCAGGTACGTACCGGCCCGGAGTCAAGATGCACAAAGTTGGACTGCGGGTAGTACCCGACACCACCACCGTTAAGCATCAGTGCAGCACGCTGTAATTGCGCGGTCTGTACTTTGGGCATACGAATGTCTATGGCGCGTCCGAGCATATGGAAACTGCGTTTGGCAACGCCTTCAGTAGTCTGGCGCAACATGTCGTTGGTTTTTTTCGAGCGGAAGCCGGAAAGCACCAGCGTCGGTTCTTTGTTTTCCAGTGTCCGGGAAAGGATGTACAGAATGTTCAGCAGGCGCGGGTCGATCGCTCTGATTTCGTTGGTTCGGAAGTCCCGCAGAATCCAGTTAATTTCGTTGAGTCCGCTGCCGACGTATTTTCCTTCAGACCAGTAGACGATGCGCTTGCTCTCACCGGTGTGTACGTTGTGCAAAGCCAGTGAACGATCCGGGTAGACAATATTGCGGCCACGGGCAGCCAGCCCGGCTTCCCACGGCATAGCAGCGGCTGCAAGACCGCCGAAGACGAGATTGCGTCTTGTTGTATTGGTAGGGGTATTATGTTCTTTCACGTTTTGTCCGACGTAGTCGTGTGTTTGGGACCACCGTGTTTTACGGAACAGATATCAACGTCAATGGTTTTGTTAATGTGATCCCCACATCTACAGACATGATGCACAGAAGACGCCAAAAAAGCAGGTGCTGTTTAAAGTGTTTTACGTAACTATGGCGCTTTAAGGCATTAAACCGTCGCATATTGGATGTATAACGCGTTAAAAAAATGACGCCGCGTTGATGGCTTCAGTCTTTTGACCGTAATACCCGTCTGCTAATTCCCGGAACCCGTAATGTCGAAAATTTTATTCCGTTTACGTATGGCGCCAGAAGAGGAGGCCGAAGATGTCCGGGCGCTGCTCGATAAACACCATATTCCCTGGTTTGAAACCAGTGCCGGGCGCTTCGGCGTTTCGTTTCCGGCGATCTGGTTAACTGAAGATGACGACTGGCCGCGCGCTAAAGCATTGCTCGATGCATACCAGAGCGAGCGAAGCGCGCAGATTCGACACCAGCAGCAACAGCAGGCGGAAGAGGGTAATGCAGAAACGTTTTTATCCAGAATGCTTAATCATCCGGTGCAAATTATTGTGGTGTTGTGTGCCGTGCTGGTTATAGCGTATTTCTCGATTGTGCCTTTCTTTTCGCTATTGCAGTGACAAACGACGCGCATTCCCGGACGGGCGCGTTATAGCGTAACGATGTGCTCTGCAACTGGCACATCGCCACTCTGCAGGTAGCTATCAAGCATTTGCTGGTACTCGTCATGCGGAACTTGCCGGAACTCACTTATGCCTAATCTGTTAAGTGCTGTGGCAGCGTCTGAGCTGTGCACCACATGGTCGAGCGCCTTGCGCAGCGATTGCACTGTCGATGCGCTTGTGTGTTTTGAGGTGACCAATGGCAGTGCCGGAAAGCTGCTGGTGTGATCAATTATTTGTAACGAACCGGCCAAGGCGGGCTGATCGCTGGTTAATAAGCTATAGGTAACCGCATCGATACAACAGATGTCTGCCTGCCCGCCTGCGACCATGTCGAGTGCTCTTGCATGTGCAGAGCAAAAAATACACTGATCGAAAAACGGCCGTGGCATCCCTTCGTCATGAAGCTTGATCTGTAAACTGATGTAGCCTGATAGTGAGTCGGGCGCGTTAGCGGCGAGTCGCTTCCCCCGGTAATCGGCAAGCACTGCAGAAGCGCCTCTGGCGGCTATTAAAAAACTTGAGTAACTGGTCTGGCTGCAGCCGGTATGCTTGTAAACCGGTGTGGCAACAATCTGCAGATGATCGCGATAACGAGTGATATAAGGGTAGCCGCAGGTTTGCGACAGCAACAGATCCGGACTGCGCCATTGGTCAGCAAGCGACATTGCACGGTTTAAATCCTCCGGCACGTCAATCTGTGCATCGATACTTGTAATAGAATGGCGCAATGCCTGCCATAACACATCATTAGCCGACTGCAGGAACGGCTGGTCGTACATGCCCAGAGATGCAATTGCCACGATTGAATTTTCCGATTGACGAGAGCCGGTGAGTCAGGCTTGGCTGGTTATTGCACAGCATAGCAATTTCGCGCCACACAATGACCTGAATAATCCCTGTCTGCAACAACAGTTAGCAAAGGAATTCCACGTTTGAACCCGATACTTGTCGACCTGTTTCGCAACGATACCAGAGAATCTTTTCACCGTGGTTCTGTGGTTGCAGTTAATGCCGCTGGTGAAGTTATCTTTGCACTCGGGGATATCAGCGCATTGGTGTTTCCAAGGTCTGCCATCAAACCGATTCAGGCCGTACCGTTAATTGAAACTGGCGCGGCGCAGCATTTCGGACTGACTTCAGAGGAGCTTGCACTGGCATGTGCATCGCACAATGCAGAAAAAGCGCATCAGTCAGTGCTCGACGGCTGGATGCAAAAGATTGGTCTTGATGACTCCATGCTCGCCTGTGGTCCGTCGCTGCCGCTGCATCAGGACACCGCGCATCAATTATTGCGTGAAGGTGGTGGGGCGGAACGCCGACTTCATAACTGTTCAGGCAAGCATGCCGGTATGCTGACGCTGGCTAAATTTCTGAACATTTCAGTGCATGATTACGCTGACTATCATCATCCGACTCAACAACACTGGATGCAACTGCTTGGCGAGTTAACCGGTGCCGATGTCAGTGCAATGCCATGGGACAGAGACGGCTGTGGTCTACCGGCACTGTCACTGCCACTGCAGGATTTTGCACGCGCGCTGGCAGGATTTTGTGCGGTACAGGGCAAAGACGGAACCCGTGCCGTGGCGATGCGCAAGGTACTTGAAGTTATGCACGCATACCCGCAGATGGTTGCCGGTACCGACCGCTGTTGTACTGCAACCATGCAGGCACACCCGGACCTCGTGGTTAAAACCGGTGCAGAAGGCGTATTTGCGGCAATTGCTCCCACTGACGGAATTGCCATTGCGCTTAAGATCGACGACGGAGCAACGCGAGCTGCCGATGCGGCGCTGGGCGCTGTGCTGCGCCACCTTAAGATAATTACAGATAGTGACTATCGTGCGCTTCGTCAGTGGTATTCACCGGATATTATAAACTCTCAGGGCGTTGTGGTTGGTAGGCTTGCTGCTTCGGCAGCATGGCAATCAGACGTCTGAATACACTCATCACTGGAAACAACGCTATGCAATTAAAAGATGACAAACTGCTCCGCGGGCAGGCTTATATCGATGGACAATGGGTATCCGCCGCAGACGGATTAACGTTTCCCGTAGATAACCCTGCTAACGGTGAAGTGTTTATTGAAGTTGCCGATTGTGCGGTGGCAGAAACTCAGACTGCGATCGATGCTGCCAATAAAGCACTCCCGGAGTGGCGCGCAAAAACAGCCAAAGAAAGAGCAGCAGTGCTGCGGTGCTGGTTCCAGTTAATGCTTGATCATCAGGAAGATCTGGCAACTATTCTGAGCTCGGAGCAAGGTAAGCCTATGGCAGAAAGCCGTGGTGAAATTGCCTATGGCGCAAGCTTCATTGAATGGTTTGCGGAAGAGGCAAAGCGTGTTTACGGCGACGTGATTCCCGGTCATGCGCAGGACAAAAGGATTATCGTCATTAAGCAACCTATCGGGGTGACCGCTGCAATCACGCCGTGGAATTTTCCTACCGCAATGATTGCAAGAAAGGTGGCGCCGGCACTGGCCGCCGGCTGCACCATGGTGGTCAAACCTGCCGCTGAAACACCATTGTCTGCACTTGCCATGGCAGAGCTTGCTGAAAGAGCGGGTGTACCTGCCGGTGTCTTCAGTGTGGTTACCACAGATCGCGCCTCGGTTGTCGGTGGTGTACTAACGTCTTCACCAACAGTACGCAAGCTGTCGTTCACCGGTTCGACGGCAGTGGGTAAACTGCTGATGGAGCAATGCGCCGGTACGGTAAAAAAAGTCTCAATGGAACTTGGCGGCAATGCTCCTTTTCTGGTGTTTGATGATGCCGATATCGATGCCGCGGTGCAGGGGGCAATGATGTCTAAATACCGCAACTCGGGACAAACCTGTGTTTGTACTAATCGCTTTATTGTGCAGGATGCTGTCTATGATGAATTTTGCAGTAAGCTGGCGCAGGCTTCAGAACAGTTAAAAGTTGGTGCGTTTGAGACCGGAGATGTGCAGCAGGGCCCGTTGATTAATCAGCAGGCAGTAGACAAAGTCACCGAGCATGTTGAAGATGCGGTCAGTAAGGGTGCACGTGTCATTACCGGTGGAAAAACTCACGAGCTGGGCGGGCTTTTTTATACCCCCACTGTTATTGCAGATGTCACCACGGACATGCTGGTTACCAAAGAAGAAACCTTTGGTCCGGTTGCACCGGTGTTCCGTTTCACAGAAGAGCAGCAAGGTATAGCGATGGCTAACGATACCGAGTTCGGGCTCGCCGCTTATTTTTATGCGCGTGATATCAATCGTATCTGGCGGGTTGCAGAAGCACTTGAGACAGGTATTGTCGGTATCAATGAAGGGATTATTTCCACCGAGGTGGCACCTTTTGGTGGCGTGAAGGAATCGGGTATTGGCCGTGAAGGGTCGCGCTACGGTATCGATGATTATCTTGAAATGAAATACCTTTGCATGGGCGGCATAGCCTGAATTTTGTCGTTAGTCCTTCTGCGGGTCTCGCTCCGGGGCGTTCTCAAGCGCCTCGATAGTGCGGGGCCAGTCTTTCTTTAGCAGTCGCGACAATGATCGATCTGCCAGCAGCTTGCCGCCGGTCTGGCAGCGTGGGCAGTAGTTGGTTTCATTGCTGACGTATCGGATACGCTGAATGTCTGTTTCGCACACCGGGCATGATTTGCGGTAGCGCCCGTGAACAGCCATGCCCTTGCGGAAAGCGGTCACTTTTGCCGGAAACTTACCGGCTCGCTGATCTCTTAATGTGTTTGTCCATTGGTTGAGTACGTTAACCGTGCTTTGGTAGAGGCGGGTGATCTCGTCGTCGGATAATTTTTGCGACAATGCCACCGGTGAGAGTTGTGCATGATGCAGAATTTCGTCTGAGTAGGCATTGCCAATGCCGCTAAAAAGTGACTGGTCTGTCAATGCACGTTTTAACGTGTGATTTCTCAGTGTCAGCTGCCGCTTGAAGGTGTCTGCATCAGTTTGCAGTATTTCAATACCTCCCCGGTCAACGGTGCGCATGTCAGACTCACACGTGAACAGATGCATAGATGCCCGGCGTTTTGAACCAGCTTCTGTTAAGCGCAGTGTTCCTGTGCTGAATCTGATATCCGCCAACGCTTTGGTGCGAGGTACGTTCTGTAATTTGTCATACCACTGAAAACGACCGGCAATCATCAGGTGAATAACCATCCAGTGATCATTGGACAGCCCCAACACAACTCTTTTACCAATGCGTTGTATTTCTGTGACCTGTTGTTCGACCAGGCGTGCCACCGCCGGTTCAACGGTACGCAGCAGAAACGGACTGCTGATTAAAACATTATTGATCGTCGCACCAACGACTCTTTCTTCGAGGGCTTCGATGTATACGGTGATATCCGGCAGTTCAGGCACAATGGCTCGCACGTGATTGCGTCAGGGCTAACTTACCGCGTTTTTGTGCCGATCTTATAGCGGCTATTCGGCAAGCTGTATCAGTAGTTTACCGTTTTCGATCCGTATATCTTCAATGCCATCAGCAAATGATTTCCAGAATCCGTCAGATGCGCCAAATTGTTCAATAAGATCAACATTTTTTAGGCCGCCCAGCCATGCATTGGGAATAGGTACCCCCCACACGCTGACACCTCTCATCACTACCGAGGGCTGATTGTTGGCATAAGATAATTCCGTCCCGCTGCTGACTTTCAGCGTTTTACCGCCAATGAACGGAAAGTCCGGATCCAGATCGACCAGCAGCTTCACGCTTGCTGTGTTGTCGGTGAGTGCCACAACCACCTGTTCAGCGAGGTCGGTATTTTCCGCAAGCAGTGCGTTGAGCTCACGCTCGGTCAGTTCGATTCTTCGCTTGCTTTGATCTTCTGCATAGACCTCAGGCTGCAATGCTTCTGTCGTGTTACCAATATCGGTACGAAACTCGGTGTTGGCCGGTTTGTCTTCCTCCGGTGTGACACCGAAATCTCCAATCGCCTCGAGCTTCTGTGACAAGTCGAGTTGCTCGGACTCCGAGAGTTCAACGGGTTTGAATTTGCTGTTGAGCCACGGACTATTAATCGCCCAGACGGTCCCTGCAACCGTGATGATGACGGTGAGAATCAGCAGTCCGAAAATTGGCAGGCAACCAAGTCCGAGCTGGTATTTCGGTGAATGGCTGCTATTTATAGATAGTGTCAAGTGTATATCCCGGGTAAATGCGTTTAGTGGCAGTACTGCTTGTAGACGATATTAACGTGTGATCACGCGAGTTGATTTGAAGTCGGCAGGATTATTGCCCTGTGCGGCGCCCGTGCGGGTAAATCACTGTGAAAATAAACAACCGTGACATAGAGGTAACTTACCCGTGTACGCATCTATACTTAGAGTGTTGAGTGTAGCTCCTGCCTGCGGGCGGGTTACACAATAATTAAACAGACAGGCAAAGGCTGTGTCAGAAACGATCCAAAAAACCAGAGATAATGGTTGGACGCCCTACTTACGTGCCACACAGGACGAACCACAGCCGTGGTCCCGTCGCCTGACGTGGACGGTAAGCTTGTGGGCGCTTGCTGTTGCAGTGTTTGTGACGCTGATGTGGGGAATTCCGCATATCGAGTCCAGGCTCAATCAGCGCAGCCTGTTGCAGCTTGAGCAAGCGGGGCTAGATGCCTCAACACTGAATTTACGCTGGTCTTATCGCGATGTCAGCATTCACGGTGAATTGCCGCAAGGTGTCACCGCAGAACAGCTGGCTGATATTCTGCAAAATGAAGACGAGCAAGGTACTGCACTATTTGCCACCGGCATTAGAAATATCGAAGTCTTCGCCAAACCATCTACCGGTGACAACTCACTGGTGATAACCGCACCGACAGACAACGCTTTAGAAACCGCAGTAGTGGCAGATGCAGTCAATTCGAATATCGTTGGCACCTCTCTGGTCGGTACCTCTCTGGCGGTGGATGTCAGCCTGCAAGACCAGACTGCAGTTATCGATGGTGTTGTCGAATCGGTTAGTCAGCGGCGCACGCTTGTTGATGCATTGCTAACCACCGGTGTTGAACACATTCAGGACAACCTCGAGGTGCTTGATGTTCCGGAAGAGACATCTGCATCCAGAGTGGCAGTGTTGGCAAATATGCTGAACGCTGCCCGTGTTGAGCATGTCAATGTGTTTTCTGCCTCGCTGGATAAATCACGACTCGACTATCGGGTTAACACCTCTGATCAAGCCAATGCCGATCAAATTGAAAATGCCGCCACTGCGGCGATTGTTGATTTTAATATCAGCGGTCAGACAACCGTCGCGCGAACCGGTGTTGTTGATATCACTGTAAATAGCGATGGTACGTCGTTAACCCTGCAGGGCCAGGTACTGACAGACGAGCAGCACAGAAGGCTGGCTTTTGCAGCGCGTGAAGCAGCTGGTGACTCACATGTTGTCGATCAGGTCAGCGTTAGCGATGAGACGTCACGCATTCCGGGTAGCGACTCAAGAGTGGAAGGACTGGCAGATATCGTTGCCAGGTTTAAACCCGGTGTCAGCGGTCAGATTAATCTTCAGGGCAGTGAATTAACCGTGGCAGCGGCAGTGGCCAGTGTTCAAATGAAAGCCACACTGCAAGAGGTTGCTGCCTCTGCTCGAGGCCGCGGAATTCTTGTCACGGAAAACATTACTGTGGAAAACAACGCCGCAATCAGTACTCCACAACAGAGTCTGGAATTTGCAATACATTCATTGCAGGGTGAGCTGGATTCACTGGCACCGCAGGTGCGGGATAACGTGTTGTTTAACAGCGGCACTGCGAGATTAACCAGTGACGCCGAGCTGACACTTAATCAGATTGTTGAAGTGTTGCAGCGTTACCCGGATATGCGAGTTGAAGTCGAAGGGCATACTGATAATGTCGGCCGTGAGCTGGTTAACGAAAAATTAAGCATAGACCGTGCTGAGTCAGTACGGCAATACCTGGTCAGTCAGACAATCGATGCTTCAAGGCTGATTGCTGTCGGCTATGGGTCGAGATTGCCACTGGTTGCAAATGACACCAGTGAAGGTCGAAAACGTAATCGTCGTGTGCATTTTAGTGTGCCCGATCGGCAACCATCTAAATAGAGTTAAGGGATACTGTTATGCCTTGGGTACTTTGGGATATTGTTGTTCCACTACTAACAACGTTTTTGGTTGGTCTTGCGACCGGTTGGTTATTGTGGCGATGGCGCCGACATAAATCAGTTTCACCAGTCCAGGTTGTGGAGCAGCCTGCGCAGGCACCTGTTCAGGGGTCAGCCACGGTATTGATAGAAGAGCGGGATGCGGCATTGCAGCGTGCCGAACTTGCCGAGCAGCAACTACAGCAGTTAACGGCAGAGATTGAAGAAAAAGCGGATATAACTGTTGAAGATACCGATCTTCAGAGGCTTGATCAGTCTGCCACGTTGTCACCAACAGATAGCAGTGTCGAGCAACAGGTAGAGATTGACGAACTCACTCAGGCGTTAAAAAAGGAACAGGCCGCGAAGTCTGAACTTGAGCAGGCGTTTATGGATCTGAATAATCGCCACAAGAATCTCAGTCATCAGCTTGAGGAGTCGATGGATGATGAAAACGCGTCCAAAGTGCGTGATGCAGCCGGATTGCAAAGCCGTTACGACAGCTCGCAACAGCAATTGTCTGAACAGAAAGAACAATTTGAAAAGACAATTGATCAGCAGCGGCAGGAAAATGATGATCTCAATCGCCAACTGCTGGAAAGGGAAGCCGAGCTTCAACAGCTGAAGCAGGAAAAAGGCGGGATCGAAAATTCACAGCAGACAATGGCCAATGATACCGCTACACCACAGGGTGGTACTGTGCATCATCTGTCGAGCTACACACCCACCCGCCGTGCTGCAGGGCAAGGTAGCGATTCAGCAGCAAACACCGGGTCAGAAACCAGGGGTAATTCGGCTGCCGATACGGTGACAAGTTCTGCACCTGCACATCGTTCTGCAACGTCTCCGGCACTGAATCGTGCGGCGGACGCTGATGCCGAAACCAGTTCAAACCTGCAAACTGCACCTGTCTTAACGCCGCAGGAAGTCCCGGAAGAGATACAGGAAAGCCAGCAGACAGCAGTGACTGCGGAAAGTGCTAATCAGGCGATGCAGGCGATGCAGGCGATGCAGGCTCCAGATACACCACAGCGTGAAACACAACAGCCGGAAGCTAAACAGACTGAATCATCTGCGCCTAAGACATCCGGCAGCACTTCCGTCAGTAAATCCAAAGATAAGAAAGCGACAGCAAACGGTTATACGCCGACTGCCTGGTCGGTGCCTGAGATTACGCCAAAAAAATCAGAGCGTGACGATCTGCAAGAGATTAAAGGTGTGGGTCCGGTGCTTGAAAAGCTGTTGCATAAAACCGGTGTGTATTACTTCAGGCAGGTAGCGCTACTTGACAAGAAAGGCGTCGCAGAGCTTGATGAGCAACTGCCGCAGTTCTCGGGACGCATACAGCGCGACAAATGGGTACAACAGGCTAAAACACTGCACCGTTCTAAATACGGCTCAGCTGCTAAACATGACTGAGCACAGAGTAAAATCAGACTGCCGGTAACTATAGCGGTAACGGCAGTCTAGTCTCTCCATCCAATCAGGCATTTTGCATCACGGATAGACTGCAGCAGCAGATTGTCTTCTGTAATCACTCTGACGGTTATGCTTTTACGTCTGAAAAACCCGCCGTTTAGTTTTTGATCAATCAGCTTTTGCAGACCGGGTCTGTCGCAGTCTTCTGAGACCAGCAAAAAAAGCGCGGGTTTGGCGTGCGTGTTTTCACCGAACTCGATGATGGACGGCAGGTGTGCCTCTTTTATTTCTTCAATGTCTGCAAGAATTTTCGAGATTTTTCTTGTGGTTGATTTATCGTTGGGTGTGGCTGGCGGCACAACGATATAGTTGTTTTGTGTGGTAATTGTATCCATTATTCCAACCCGCTGATTTTCAGGTCACTGATCACTGGCATTGCAGTTTGCGCACCGGATCTGGTGCACGCAAGTGCTGCCGCACTGTTGGCAATTTCGCAGGCGCGCTTGAGCGGCTCGTTGCGTTCGAGCATAGCACCGAGATAGCCGGCAAAGGTGTCACCTGCGCCCACCGTGTCTATGGACTCTACCTGCACGCCGGATATTGAATATGATTGGCCGTTGTCTGCCGCTATCGCACCTCGTGCGCCCAGTGTTAGCACTACTGTTGTCTTTAGATGTGTTGCAAGTGTGTCTGCAATAGTGTCCGGGCTGGTGTCTAGTTGGAGGTCTGCGGCAAGTAATTCGGCTTCGGTTTCATTGACCAGCAGGATGTCTATGGTATCGAAAAAAGACGCTGGTAAAGTCTGGTAGGGCGCCAGATTCGCAATAACGGTAGCACTGTGTTTATGTGCATACTCTGCTGCTGCAACCACGGTGGTCACCGGCACTTCGAGCTGTAGTAACAACACATCACTTTGCCCGATGTTGAGCTGCCGGGCCTGGTCTTCGCTCACGCCGGCGTTAGCACCCGGTACAATTACAATCTGGTTTTCACTGGCGGCGTCCACAAACACGAACGCGCATCCGGTTGGCCCGGGCAGTTTTTTGATTTGTCTGATATCCACACCGTCTGTGGTTAGACACTGCAAAGCCTGTTCGGCGACTTCGTCACTGCCGATAGCGCCGATCATACAGACCGGACTGCCGGCACGTCTGGCGGCAATGGCCTGGTTCGCGCCCTTGCCTCCCGGTGTGGTAAACAGGGACTTACCGACGATAGTTTCACCGGGGCGTGGCAGCAGATCAACACTGCAGGAGTAGTCGATATTGATGGAACCGAGCACGTGTATCATAGAGCCGGTGGGATCCTCGCGGGTATCTAAAGTTCAAAAAGGCAATGTAAACTGACTGCCCGGGATCTGTACCCGGCTGTCCAGCAGTGCACGAATCCCTGAATGCAGACAATAACCCAATTCCCTGATATGGCCAATTCCTACACCGCTGCCCAGTTTCGAAAAAAAGCACTGCTGTGTCAGGGCTTGCTGCGTGATGAGAGCTTTGGCCGCGGGAAAAATGCCGTGCTCAAGTGCATCGAGCAACTGGGTTATGTGCAAATAGATACAATATCGGTTGTTGAGCGGGCGCATCATCACGTGATCTGGTCGCGCGTACCGAACTACCAGACACACATGCTTGATGATCTGGTGCGTGACAAGCAGGTGTTTGAATACTGGTTTCATGCAGCGGCCTATCTGCCAATGTCACAGTTCCGTTATGTGCTGCCACGTATGCATGCCATTAAAAGCGGAGAAAAACACTGGTTTGCTAACACTGACCGGAAGCTGATGAAAAAAATTCTGCAGAGAATTAATCAGGAAGGTCCGTTGATGGCCAGGGACTTTGCAGACAACAACAACAGCCAGAACGGCTGGTGGGAGTGGAAGCCGGCTAAACAGGCGCTAGAGCAATTGTTTATGGAAGGCGACCTGATGGTTGTTGAGCGTCGCGGGTTTCAGAAAGTCTACGACCTCACCGAGCGTGCTCTGCCGGCGGAAATTAGCCTTGCGGTTCCGGATATCGCAGAGCAGGCTCGTTATTATATTGAAACCACGATCAGGTCTTACGGGTTTGCAACGCTTAAGTCATTTACCTATTTGCGTAAAGGCAATGCGATTCGGGAAGCAGTTAAGGAACAATTACAGGCGATGCTGCAACAAAACCAGTTGGTGATGGCAGAGCTTCCCTGCGGTACACCTGTCTACTGTGATCCGCAACTAATTACCAAGAAACGGCCACAGTCACGAGTGGTCGTACTGTCCCCTTTTGACAACTGCGTTATACAGCGCGAGCGTTGTCATAAAACATTCGACTACGACTACCAGATAGAGTGCTATTTACCAGCGCCAAAACGCAAATTCGGCTACTTTTGTTTGCCGCTGTTATATAAAGATCAGCTGGTGGGCAGGATTGATTGCAAGGCCGACCGTAAAACAGATATGTTGCATCTGAAATCACTGCATGTCGAAATGACAGTCGATGACGCTTTTTATAAACACCTGGCGACCGCACTGGAAAGGTTTTTAAAATTTAATAACGCTACAGAACTGGCGCTGGACTGTAAAAGCAAAAACAGCAGGCTACTGTCAAAACATGTTTGAGATAAAAAGACAGACCAAAAGAGCGAGCCGGTGAACTACAGATGCTGTTACCAGCATCTGTAGTAGTTACCTTTTTGTTTAGCTCAGTACAGATTCTGGCGCGACAAAATCTATATTCAGCGCTTCACCCACGGGTCCGTTGGTCAGTGTGCCCTGATGAACATTGAGCCCCTGACAAAGATGATGATCCGCCTTGAGTGCAGCCTGATATCCTTTGTTTGCCAGTGCCAGTGTAAAAGGCAGTGTTGCATGGTTTAGTGCATGCGCAGAAGTGGTAGCCACGGCCCCTGGCATATTGGCTACACAGTAGTGCACGACGTCATCAACAATATAGGTTGGGTCCTGATGAGTTGTTGCCCTGGAAGTTTCAAAGCAGCCACCCTGGTCAATCGCCACATCGACCAGCACAGATCCCGGCCGCATGGTTGACAGCATTTCACGGCTGACGAGTTTAGGTGCAGCGGCACCGGCTATTAGTACTGCACCAATAACCAGGTCAGCGTTGGCAACGTGCTGCTCCAGTGCAGAGCGTGTTGAATAAACGGTAGATACACGTCCGCCAAACTGAGCGTCCAGTTCACGCAGGCGGTTGATTGACCGGTCCAGTACGGTGACATTGGCATTCATGCCGACCGCCATCTGCATGGCATTGGTGCCAACAACCCCGCCGCCAATGACCACGACATTGGCCGGGGCAACACCGGGTACACCACCGAGCAATTTGCCTGCGCCACCCTGGGACTTTTCAAGGCAGTTGGCTCCGGCATGAATTGCCATACGGCCGGCAACCTCGGACATTGGCGCCAGCAGTGGCAGTCCGCCGTCATCATCGGTGACAGTTTCATAGGCAATGGCAATTGATTTGGATGCCATCAGCAATTCAGTTTGTGTGGGATCCGGTGCGAGATGCAGATAGGTAAAAAGTATCTGGCCCGGACGCAGCATTTTGCATTCGTTGGGCTGTGGTTCTTTGACCTTAACAATCATCTCGGCGTCGGCAAATACGTCTTCGGCGTTGTTGGCGATGGAAGCGCCCGCGTCAATGTAGGACTGGTCATTTTCACCAATACCGAGTCCTGCACCCGATTGCATCAGGACGGAGTGACCGTTGCTGACCAGCTCGCGAACACTGACCGGTGTCAGTCCAACTCTGTACTCGTGATTCTTAACCTCGGTGGGTACACCAATCAGCATAATGATCTCCTGCGTTAGTTAGTTTTGGCCGTTTATTGCGGCCTGGTATTGCCTCATGCACTGCTGGCAAAATCATTTGCGAGTGTAGGTGTAAAATGCCGGATTATTAACCTGAATAATCGTATAATGCCGAAGATATTACCGGTAATTAGAAAAAGTCAGGAGATAAGCCCGATTTGAGCCCGAAACCTCTGGATCGCATAGATCGCCGTATTCTCGACGAGTTGCAAAAAAACGCCCGCATTTCATATGTTGAGCTGGGCGAGCGGGTCGGTCTCAGTACTTCACCCTGCCTGGAAAGGGTGAAGCGACTGGAGTCGGACGGCTATATCAGTCGGTATTCGGCCATTCTGAATCCCGTGCTGCTTCAGGCAGGCTTGATGGTTTACGTTGAAATAAAGCTCGAGTACGACAGCAAAACCATCTTCGAGCAATTCAAACAGGCTGCGCTGCGCATTCCTTATTTACTGGAATGCCATTTGTTGTCCGGTGACTTTGACTATTTGATGAAAGTGCGAGTCGCTGATATGGCCGAATATCGACAGCTACTTGGTGAGATTTTGCGGGACCTGCCCGGTGTCAGAGACACCAGATCCTATATAGTGATGGAAATCATCAAGGAGTCGACAGCAATATCTACGGATGTCAGGAATTGATTTGGGAATTTGCATCGCATGAAGCGCAGCTGCATCGAATGATAATTTCGAGCCTTATCAACAGGACTTACAGCCTGGAGATTTAAGACATTTCGCTTTGGAGTATAGTTATATTGGCAGGTGGGTGAGTCAGCCTCCGATAATAATTGCTTATGAAAACACCACAAGATACGAGTCACGTCAGTCAATCCAGAAAGCGCAGTAAGTCATTACCCGGTGGTGGTGAGTTAACGCTGGTGCGTGCACCTGATTCAGAAGATCACTTTCTTCGTGCCATGGAATTACGGCGTGGCGCCGAAGACACTAAAATGGACGAAAACGCAGCCGTTGAGTTGCTGTTGCTTGCTGCCGGGCAGGGCCATCGACCTTCCTGCGCCGCACTGGCATTGTTGTGTGAATCAAGCGTTGCAGAGGAAGACAGGCAAAGTTACTTCGAAAGAGCCAGGGGCTGGATAAAACAGCAGTCATCCAACAAAGATCAATGGGCAGCACTTTTTCAGGGTGTGATGTACTTTGATGGCTCCTATGCCAAACAAAATTACGAAAAGGCGGCGCAGTATTTTCAAATTGCTGCGGATCAGGGTAATTCCTGTGCACAGGGTTTTCTCGGTTATATGTATTCTTCAGGTCAGGGGGTGTTAAAAAACCGTCAAACAGCGGTTAACTACTATCGTGCAGCATCCGAAAAGGGGCATGTGGTAGCTCAGTTTGATTTGGGTGTCTGTTACTCGCAAGGGCGTGGCGTACCTAAAGATAAAAAGGAAGCGCTTAGGTGGTTTCGTATGGCTGCTGATCGTGGTGATGTGCATGCACAGGCGATGCTGGCGAAGTTGTATATTACCGGCAACATGGTAGAGGCTGATGAAGAAAAGGCATTGCAGTGGTTTGAGCGTGCCGCAACCAATGGCCATGCGATGTCGCAATATGATCTTGGTATGTGCTTTATTAACGGCGTTGCAGAGAAAACTGATCACGCGGTTGCGATGCGCTGGTTCAGAAAAGCCGCTGAGCAGGGGCATGCTTCGGCGCAGCTGAATCTGGGTATTGGCAGTGCCGTCGGGCTGGGTGTTCCCAAAGATTTATATCAGGCCGTTTACTGGTTGCGCATGGCGGCAGATCAGGATAACGCTGCCGCACAGTACAACCTTGGCAGAATGTACGAGCATGGTCAGGGTATCGATGCTGACGAAGAAGAAGCGATTCGTTGGTATCGTCAGGCAGCCGAGCGCGGTAACAGTCGTGCGCAAACCAACCTCGGTTTGCGTTATGCACACGGTAAAGGGGTGCCGAAACACCTTAGGCGTGCTGCAAAGTGGATGCAACGAGCTGCCGATCAGGGTTACCCGCGTGCGCAATACAATCTTGGTGTGATGCGTCAGAACGGTTTGGGTGACTGGGACGCAAGCACCAATCCGGGCGAGGCCGACAAACTGTTTGAAGCGGCTGCCAGACAAGGATACAAGCAGGCTGCAAAAGCGCTGCGGACGCTCAGATCCCGGCAACCGCAAACCGCCTGACTATTTGTTTACACTGCAAATTATCATCTACTTAAATATCCTGCCTGCTGCGCTGAGCGGGTGGCTGTAGCTGGTCCATCGGCCATTATCACGTCACAAAAAACGTAAACATATCGTCCTTTGGGGCCTTCTTTCGCGCCCACCCAATTGCGCTATTGCAGGCAGAATGTTAAATTTCGTGGCGCAAGGAAGCGTAACCGGCAAAGTCTCAATTTGCGGGTAGTAACGTTGCGTGAAACAACATCTCCAAACGATATAAAGGTATTAAAGTGGCTAAATCTGTAGGTAAAGTTAAGTGGTTTGATAATGCTAAAGGGTACGGCTTTATTCTGAACGAAAGCGAAGAAGACGTATTTGTACATTACCGGGCTATCATGGGCGAAGGCTATAAGTCTTTGAATGAAGGCGAAGAAGTCGAATTTATACAGACTCGCAGTGAGAAAGGCTGGCAGGCTGCCGAAGTCGAGAGACTGAATGAAATGACCGAAATGGATGAAATGGACGAATTGCCTGAACTGGCATAATTACAAGTCCCGCAGTAATTGAGTCTGCTTGCACTGGTGAGCAGACGTGCCCGAGGCAGCCGGCGTTTTCCGGCCCTCGCGGCAGAATCCAACTATACTCTCAACTGAAGTAAGTCATACCAGTAGGATCTGTCGAGAGATAACCATGATTACCCTCCCTGATACGGCATTCAGCGTATTTCACAGGTTGTGTCTGGCTTTGTTTTTGTTTTCTGCCACGGCCTTCGCACAAGACGCTTCTGAGCCGTGGTTTTCCAGCACCGTAGAATCTAAAGACGGCACCTTCACGGTCACGTTGCAGTCAACGGAACCCGAGTTTGCGCTCAATGAATTTCGAGTGTGGCAGCTGACCGTGACAGACACCAGTACCGGCGAGGTTGTGACTCCCGCCAGAGTAACCGTGGGTGGTGGTATGCCGATGCACGGACATGGCCTGCCCAGCCAGCCACAGGTCACCGAATATCTTGGAGACGGGCACTATAAGATCGAAGGTCTTAGATTCAATATGCTGGGTAAATGGGTACTGGAATTCGACATAGTCACTAAAGCTGCATCCGACATTGTCAAATTCGAGTTGTTGCTCGACTATTAATTCCAAGGTTGCTAATACCGTCGCAGCGCCTGACAGGTAACTACGTAACAAGCACAATAGCGTAGCGACAACAACGATATACTGTCTCGCATCTCCTTCGTCACTGCCAGGTGCACATTGGTCGATTCCCGAAATAACCTGTTATTCAGTAATGACGACCCCGGTACTTACCCGGCTTCGTGGTATGCGGCAACGGCGCCTGTGCAACCCATGCGACCTCAACTCAACGGTGAGCAGCACTGTGATGTTGTTGTCATTGGTGCCGGATTCACCGGGCTCTCTGCAGCACTGAAACTCATCGCATCGGGCTATAAAGTCATTGTTATTGACGCGCACAGAGTGGGGTGGGGTGCATCTGGACGCAACGGCGGGCAACTTGGTTCCGGTCAGCGTGTTGATCAGGATCAACTCGAAACATCTTACGGTGATGAAAACGCAGCACGACTCTGGCAGCTATCAGAGGACTCTAAAACTCTTGTACGGCAATTGATCAAAACGTATCAAATCGATTGCGATTTCTGTCCCGGTATCATAGATACCGATCACAAGGCTCGCTTTAGTCAGTCGACGCGTGCTTATGTTGAAAAACTTCAAAAGGTCTACGGATATAAAGATATTGATTATCTTGAAGGCAAGGAACTGTCGGATCTGCTGGGCACTGATTGTTATGTTTCGGCGGCTATCGACCGAGGTGCCGGCCACTTGCATCCACTAAAGTTTGTACTTGGACTGGCGCGGGCGTTCGAGGCTTATGGCGGGGTGATCTATGAATCCAGTGTTGTGGAATCAGTGACATCGAAAAATCAAATCGAAATTCGTACGGTGTCCGGCAGTGTGAAAGCCGGGCGTCTTGTGTTTGCATGTAATGGATATCTGGGTAACCTTCAGTCTGAAGTTGCGTCTGCGGTAATGCCCATTAATAACTATATTATTGCAACGGCACCGCTCAGTGACGCTCAGTACAATTCAATTCTGCCTAATAACATGGCAGTTGCCGACTCTCGATTTGTTGTCAACTACTTTCGCAAGTCTGCTGACAAGCGGCTATTGTTTGGTGGTAGAGAGAGCTACGGTTATCGATTTCCTGAAGACATAAAAGGCTTTGTCCGCAAGGCAATGGTTAAAGTCTATCCACAACTCGATACGGTAGATATTGAGTATGGCTGGGGTGGAACACTGGCGATCACTATGAACCGCATGCCGCATGTTTGCATGCTGTCGACAAACGTATACTCGGCGTCTGGTTATTCCGGTCATGGAGTCGGCATGGCAACGCTATGCGGTCATCTGATTGCAGATGCAATTGATGGGGACAACAAACGTTTCACCACCATGGCCGGTATCAGACATCGGAAATTTCCCGGAGGTGTGGCATTGCGCTCTCCGTTAATGAAACTTGGTATGTTGTATTACTCGCTGCGCGATCGGTTATAACCTTAAGAGTTCGGCTGACCTTTTGCGCAGTATTTTTATTAACTCCGGCTGCTACTGCCCTGATCACGCGACATTCATGATTTCGAGTTTTGCGTAGGCCATGACCAGCCACTTTGGTCCGGCTTCTTCAAAATTCACATACACACGTGCATGTGCACCCTGACCTTCGTAATCCGTCACTGTGCCTTCACCGAATTTTGCGTGCATAACACGTTGCCCGACACTGAGACCAGTAGTGTTATCTTCGCGAATGGACTGTCGTCTGACGGGGGATGGCATAGGACGGCTAACGTTTAAGCGTGGTCGAATTTCCATCATCAGCTCTGCCGGAATTTCACTGATGAATTTTGATGTGGTGTTGAAATGATCACGGCCATACAAACGCCTGTGCTCAGCCATACTTAAGGTGAGCTTCTGCTGTGCTCTGGTGATTCCAACGTAGCACAGTCTGCGTTCTTCCTCGATGCCGCTTTCTTCTATAGAGCGCTGGCTGGGAAAGAGCCCTTGTTCCATACCGGTAATAAACACCAGTGGAAATTCCAGACCCTTGGCAGAGTGCATGGTCATGAGTTGCACACAATCGTCGAATTCGTTGCCTTGTTGTTCACCGGCTTCCAGTGCAGCGTTTGCCAGAAAAGCATCGAGTTCAGATATATCCGGTGTATCCTGCGGCGTTTCAACTGGCATACCGGCGGCACCAATTAATTCCTGCAGATTCTCAACGCGAGCCTCGCCTTTTTCGCTGCGGTCTTTCTGGTAGTGCTCGAGTAGCCCGGTGTCTTTAATCGTTTGTTCAACCAACTTATCAAGTGCCAGGTCTTTGGTGTCGGCGCGAAGCTTGATAATAAGCTTCATGAAGTTTCCAACGGCGGTTGCTGCGCGGCCTTTTAATGCATTGGCGCTTAAAATTTCGGCGCAGGCGTGCCAAAGTGAAACACCTGCTTCGCGTGCAACATTGCGAATCTGTGAGATAGTTTTGTCACCGATGCCACGTGGTGGCTGATTCACTACTCGCTCAAATGAAATGTCATCTTCAGGCAGACTCAGCAATCGCATATAAGCCAGTGCGTCTTTAATTTCCATGCGCTCGAAAAAACGCATACCACCGTAAACCCGATAGGGAACCGCATGTCGAAACAGCTCTTCTTCCAGTACCCGTGATTGCGCGTTAGAACGATACAAGATGGCGCACTCTGCGCGCTGCCCGCCGCCCGCCACATGTTCCATCACACGTTCTACAACAAACTTTGCTTCATCACCCTCGTTATAGGCACTGTAAAAAGTAATCAGCTCGCCTTCACCAATATCAGTCCAGAGATTTTTACCGAGCCGGTTGCTGTTGTTTTCAATGAGTGCATTGGCGGCATTCAAAATGGTGGAGGTAGACCGGTAGTTTTGTTCGAGTCTGATGGTTTTGGTGTCAGGGAAGTGATCGCTGAAATTCAGAATGTTTTCGACACGCGCACCGCGCCAGCCGTAGATGGATTGATCATCATCACCGACCGCGAACACATAGCCCGAGTCGCCTGCCAGTAGTCGCAGCCAGGCGTACTGAATAGCATTGGTGTCCTGAAATTCATCGACCAGAATATGCTGAAATCTTTGTCGATAGTGTTGCAGGAGTGCTTCGTTGTTGCGCAGTGTTTCCAGTGTTCTAAGTAACAACTCGGCAAAATCGACTGCCCCGGCAAGATTGCAGGCGGTTTCATAGGCCTTGTATATCTCGATCATTTGTTGTTCGGTCGGATCACCTTCGTCGCGGATGTGATCGGCGCGCAATCCGTCGTCTTTTTTGGCATTGATGTACCACATGGCGGTGCGTGGCGGCCAGTGTGATTCATCCAGTCCCAGCCCGCGGATTGACCGCTGCACCATGCGTTTTTGATCTTCTGAGTCGAGTATTTGAAACCCTTGTGGCAGACCGGCTTCTTTCCAGTGCATGCGCAGAAAACGGTGTGACAGTCCGTGAAACGTCCCCACCCACATTGATGCCACTGACATGCCGAGCAACTCTTCTACGCGCGCACGCATTTCACCAGCAGCCTTGTTGGTGAAGGTGACAGCAAGAATGCCGAACGGTGAAAGACCGACCACCTGATTCAGCCACGCTATTCTGTGGGTCAGTACACGCGTCTTGCCGCTGCCGGCACCCGCCTGTATCAAAAGTGGAGCGTTTTCAGCGCTGACGGCCTCGCGTTGACGGGCGTTTAATGAGTCGAGTATGTGGGAGACATCCATGACCGGATTCTACCAGACACTGTCACCGGTTGAGATGCTTTGCAGCGATCATTTGATGATTGCCGAGGCCGGTATTGTGCCGGTCAGCCGGGTGGATAGGTGAACGATCAAAGCCAGTGATTGTTCTTCCGGGTTAATGGTCACCAGGCCAATTTCAGGCTCGCTGGACTGTATGCGAATACCCCCTGTTTTTTCAGGATCTGACAAAGCATCGATTACCGATTGTTCGAGCTTTCCGATTTGCCGGGACAAGTCGATCGTTGATGCGTTTTTAATTTGATCGAGAATTCGTTCATGCAGAACAGCCGACAGTACATTGAACGCTTTGTTGTCAATGACACGAGTCAGTTTGATGTCGTCAAATCTCAATACGTTAGTCACAGGATCGGCCGCAGGCTGTGCGCTGACAAACAGCCTGCCTTGTGATTCGAAAAATCCTGCCAGGCCGGTGGCGTTGAATCCGATCGAGAAAATAAGGCGTTCACCGTGTGGGTATACTTCCACCGAGGTCGGGGTAAAGTTCTGGTCTGTGTCTGCTTTCTTATTGATGAGCTGCTTTACCAGCAACTGGTTGAGCTGTTCATACGGAATCTTTAGCAAAATGCTGAACTCAACGGCACCAGCTGGCATAGACTGCTCAGAGACTGGAGGCAGCTGTAGCGGCACTTCGGTGCCCACGACAGGCTGAACCTCGGTAGTCGCATTGAGCTCCAGGGAAACGTTTAACGCATCGGTCAGGGCACGGCTGTCGCTGATGTGTGCTGAATGCGGGGTAATGGAAAGATAGGCCGGTGAGTTGTCGGGCAGGCTAAGCGGAATATTGTGGACACGCCATTGCTGTTTAATTTTATGTTGGAGTTTTTCGCAGTCGATAACGGTTTTAAGTTGTTCTTCAAAGCGGCCGAGTTTTTTCTTCAAGGCTTTATCGACAGATTTTTTCAGATTGAGCTTCACGTTACCGAATATTTTCAGTTTTGGTGCTTCCACCCATTGATACGACAGTTCATTGTGGATTTCAGGGCACCAGTTGTTTTGCATCGAGAGTCTGAGATCCGCTGACATTATTGCCCTGGCGGAGAGTTGTTTTTTTCTGAAGCCCAGCAGTTTTGCGCTTTTACCATTGACGCCAACAGTGGCATTGAGTTTCAGCGGAACGCTTAGGCGAACGTAGCCGTCTTGTTGTACTACCCGGGTACTGTTTTCTCGCTCGATCCGGTATTGCCAGTGCAAAGTTGCGCAGGCTTTTGCACCGAGTATTTTCTTACAGGTTTGCTGCTCACCACTGCCGGTTTGAGGATTGGCCGTAGACTGATCAAGTGCTTCGCCAAGTGTTGAGTA
Source organism: uncultured Granulosicoccaceae bacterium (assembly GCA_937931165.1). GTDB lineage: Bacteria > Pseudomonadota > Gammaproteobacteria > Granulosicoccales > Granulosicoccaceae. The sequence goes on along the minus strand of CALHCI010000006.1, from coordinate 8,144 downwards.
AGGAATGTGTAAGTTCAGACCCAGTGTGCTCGGTACTGGCTGCAATTGAACCGGAGAGTACTTTCGCTCGGGCTGCTCGGAAAGTTGTACAAAATTGTTTTTCACGTCGACAAACAAATAGGCAAGCACAGCAATGCACGCAATAGTTGTTAGCAGGAATGCAATGGTCAGGTATTTACGGGGCAATCTTGGATCTCTTTGTCTACCGCGACGGTTGATTTTTGACGACCGTATTTCCACGGAGTATCGCTTTGTTTCAGGCATAGCAGTGACGCGTGAAGTCTGAAAATGCTGCTATTACCAGTGGCTGTTCGATCGTAACAATAGACTTAATCACGTTGTATTTCTTGCCGGTTTCCCGGCGAGTTTGTGCAAATTGAACAGTGTTTGCCAGGAATAGTTGAAAAGTAACTCAGTAAGAAACGATGTTTAACTTCAGTTTACCCCGATATTTGCAGTTAAAGGGTGGTGCATCGAAAAATTGGAATACCTAGTGCGTGGGGATTCTCGACACTTCGGGCACCACGCGAAGCATGAGCGACGTGTTTGTAAGCGAAGTATTAGTTCAGGCAACGCGGTGAGTCAGGCACTGGCTGGCCGACAATGATTTTACTTTATCAATAGTGGACAGGAATAAACATGAAAAAAGATCTTCTTAAACTGGCTGTGCTGAGTGCGCTTGCCGCGACAGCAAGCGTTGGTTACGCGATGCAGGATATGACTTCGGTACTGCCGAATGCACAGCCTGGGGAATGCTACGCAAAAGTAGTGATACCAGCGAAGTACCGCACTGAAACATCTACAGTCGTGGTAAAAGAAGCCAGCGAATCAGTAAAAATCGTCCCGGCGAAGTACGAGTGGGCGGAAGAGCGCATCATGGTCAGCGAAGCTGGCAGTGAACTGCGTGTGGTCCCTGCCACTTATGGCACTGTGACTGAAACCTATGAAGTGTCTCCTGCCTCTTCGCAGTGGGTAATGGGTTCGGTTAACAGCAGCGTTGTTGCTAACCCGGGCATGCTGGCAATGGCCAAAGCGTCTGGTGCTGATATCGATAGCGCGCGTCCAGGTCAGTGCTTTGACGAGCACTACAAGGCGGCGACTTATCGCACAATCACCGAGAAGGTGCTGGTGTCTGAGGCTTCTGAAGAAATCAAGCTGGTTCCTGCAAAGTATGAGTGGGTAGAACAGCGTGTGATGGTTGCTCCTGCTTCGCGTAAGCTGGTTGAAGTCCCTGCAGTTTTTGAAACGGTTTCCGAGCGCGTTAAAGTTGAAGATGCCAAGACTATGTGGAAGAAAGGTCGTGGTGGAATCGAAAAGATTGATCACGCCAGTGGTGAAATCATGTGTCTCGTAGAAGTACCTGCTGTCTACAAAACACTGAACAAGCGTGTACTGAAAGCTGCAGCTGCAACGAAAGTAGTTGAAGAGCCGGCACGTTACGAGACTATTCGCGTACGCAAGCTGGTTAACGATTCAGCTGAAACCCGTGTAGCTATCCCTGCAAAGTATAAGGACGTGACCAAGCGTGTAATGGCTTCTGAAGCCAGCCACATGTGGCATGAGTCTTCTGGCAGCGGTATGTCATTTGGTAAGCACACCGGAAACAAAATCTGCTTGCAGGCAACTCCGGCTAAAATGGCTTCTGTAACCAAAAGCGTTGTAAAAACACCTCCTGGTGTTAAGCGTGTTGAAATTCCTGCCAAGTACGACACTAAGCGTGTTAAGCGCCTGGTCAGTGATGCACGTGAAATTCGCACGCCAATCGCAGCACAGACCAACACAGTCACCAAGCGCGTGAAGATCTCTGATCCGCGTATGGAATGGCGTCCAATCCTGTGTGAAACCAACATGACTGGCGAAATGATTCAGGGCGTGCAACGCGCACTGAAATCTGCCGGCTATGCGCCTGGTCCAATCGACGGTGTACTTGGATATCAGACTATGACTGCAGTTGAGCGTTTTCAGAATGCTCGTGGCCTTGCTACTGGTGGTCTGACTTATGACACGCTGGACAAGCTTGGTGTTGATGTCGCGCGCTAGCGATATGCCGGAAATATCCGGCTAACACCAGTCAGGAAAAAGGGTCACTTCGGTGGCCCTTTTTTTGTTTTGACACCCCATAAGACTGTAACAAATTGCGATGGCACGCGGACTGCTATTCATGCTTGTAACGGTGGCTGGTTCACCACAATAAGCAGAGTATCAATATGATTCGTGATCGGGGTTCGAGCGCTTTTAGCAGGCGACATCGCGGGTTAGCTGTATCTGTTCTGTTTTTATGTGCACTGGTTCACATTGATCGACCTGTTGTTGCAGATCCATTGGGAGAGCCGTTTAAATACAATCAGGAGCCTGTAACGCAAGAGGCTGCAAGTTCCCCAATGCAGGCCATGATGCAGTCACTGGTGACTGTCGAGGCCATTACCAGCACTGCTGCACGTACATCGAAAAATTTCGGCGTGTCGAGAAGTGGCTCAGGTGTGGTACTCGACGCCAATGGACTGGTAGTGACTGCCGGTTATCTGGTGGCTGAAGCGGACTCAGTAACACTGACATTACATGACGGTTCCAGACATCAGGCCGAGGTGGTCGCGTATGACAGCGTGACCGGGCTCGGGCTGATTAGAGCGATCGGGGACGTGCGCACCGTTCCAATGACCATCGGTGACTCCGACAAAGTATCGACCGGTGATCTGGCGATGATCATACCTGCTACCGGTGAACCTGATGCAAAGGCAGTTAAGATCGGTAAGATCAAAAAATACTCAGGTGGCTGGGAGTACATTGTCGATAACGCGTTACACACGTATCCGCCAAGTACGCACTTTACCGGCGCCGCACTGGTTTCTGATTCGGCTGAATTACTCGGCATCGGCGGACTGGTCACCATTGACATTGATATTGATCCAAAAGTCCGTGTGCCCGGCAATATATTTGTTCCGGTGAATTCACTGATGTCTGTTATTGGTCAACTTTTGGTTGATGGCCGTTCAATAGCTTCCAGGCGACCGTGGATAGGGCTCGACACTAAAAAGACAAAACGCGGTATTGCCGTATCTTCGCTTGAAGGTGATGCCCCTGCAAAGCAAGCCGGGTTGCGCAACGGAGATATCATCGTTGCAGTATCACAGAAAAAAATCGACGGTCAGATCGACTTCTATGAAAAAGTCTGGAAGGCAACCACCCCTGGTGAAAATCTGGAATTACTCGTGCTACGCGGAGATGAATATAAGTCAATCACTATAGCCACGATAGATTACTACGACTGGTTACTTAAGCCTTCTCAAACAACACAACTGTCGGAACTTAGCGAGTGATCAGCAGTTTAAGGATATGTAGCCATAGAGATGGATAACATGCTGCTGACCTGTGTGGTCTCAGCTGCATTGATGATCGCCGCATCCATTCTAATCATCAGAGCAGCACGTCGCTCTATTGCAGATAGGCGACTGAGGAATTCGTGGATCGCCATATCTGTTGCAATGGTTGCACTCACGATGATCGGTCTGGTTGTCTGTGTGTTTTTGGGGCAAAGCGCAATGGCAGTGTTGCGTGAGGTATACCCGGTTCTGGCAAGCAGTGCGATATTTTCATACGCTATCCTGATGACCGGTACAATCCGTTATTTCAGTAGTATAAACAGTGTTAATGGAATTAAGATCGTCGATCCGCTTACCGGTGCTTACAATCAGATCTATCTCGAACAAAGACTGAATAATGAAATTGCAAGATCACATCGGTACGGATCGCCATTATCGGTAGTATCGATGTCAGTTGATAGCTTTCCGGACTTACAGGAAGAGTACGGACATCAGGCTGGTGGCATTGCAGTCAAAAAGGTGGCGCTAAAGCTCAACGCGTTGCTTCGTGAAACTGATATTGTGGCAACACTTGGCGGTGGTAGATTCGTACTCGTTTTACCAGATACACCAGAAGGAAGTGTCGATGGTCTGATTACACGGTTACACAGCGCTATAGATGGTATGGAGATCATTAACGGTTCCGAAAAAGAGCAATCTGTCTTTGTAAATGTAAAATTTGGCAAGAGCCATTGTGGTCTGCAAACAACCAACGGACAGGAGCTTATCGACCGTGCAATACACAGAGAAGCTGCTCCACAGCCGGATTTATTGCGCATCGCTTCGTAAATATTTGTATCTTACTGTGTCAGTCTGCCGGAACCATGTCCGTCCTAAAGCGGTAGCAGACGTGCACAATTAGTGATATATAAAACAACGTTACAGCCCAGCATAAAAATCCATGATGGGTGGTACACTAAGCTCTGCTATTTTTAGTAAACAGCTTAGTCCCGGTGTTAGGGATGGCTATTTTCTTAAAGTGAATTACATCGAATACCAGGAGAGATAATGAAAGCGATATTAAAGAAGAGTGCTGCTGCCGAACCTTTTAGTTTTTCTTTTGTCGACGACACGGGAAAGATGGTGTTGCGAAGCGAAAACTACAAAGCCAAAGACAGCGCTTCTAAAGGTATTAATTCGGTAAAGAAAAACTGCACCGAAGACAAACGATACGTATTAAAAGAGTCTACCAACGGTATGTACTTTTTTAATGTTAAGTCTGCTAACGGACAGGTTGTTGCAACCAGTGCAATGTTTCCGTCTGAGCAAGACAGGACCAACGCAATCAATCACGTGAAATCGAATGCTCCGGCCTGCGAAGTTGAAGAGCAACTTGGTTAAAGTATGTTTTGGAAAGGCGTGAGTCTGCTACGTTGAGAAAAAACTGTAAAAGACCCGGGTTGATGGCGGCATCATTTGCCGCCTTGCTGGTATCCTGTGCAGCGCCTATTCCTGATTTAAGACCACCACCCGAACGTAAGACTGAAATTCCTGCGACAGACATAACCGTCGATCCTGAAAGCGTTCTTGAGGCGCACAACGCAATTAGAAACCAGCTGGGTATTTCACCACTGCGCTGGTCTCAACAGATGGCTGCTTATTCAGCAGAGTGGGCGTTGTTTTTGTCCAACGAAGCAGGTTGTGATCTTCGTTACCGGGGAACAATCGGGCTGCCACTGCACAAGAACGGTTTAGGTGAAAATCTTTATCGTCACGAGGCGTTGGTCACCAGTGACGGAGGCCGGCGTATTGATGAGATTGATGAAAGAACCGTTGTAGTGGGCTGGGCTCGTGAAGCAGCAAACTTCGACTATGTGACCAACACCTGTGCGTTAAATGCGGTGTGTGAAAATTACACGCAGGTGGTATGGGCAGATTCCGCAGTGGTAGGCTGTGGCGCTGCCAGTTGCCCGAATAAAGATCAGATATGGGTTTGCAATTACGATCCGCCGGGTAACTTCAATCAACAACGACCCTATTAGCCGTCCACATCAACCCTGTGCGTAAGGCGGGCTGCAAGTCGTTATTGTTTGATGATTATCAGGTATTGAATGAGTTCACCGGCAATTCCCATCAGCCAGCTAAATATTGGCAGACCCGCAACGCTTAGCAGTATCAACCCCAGAAAAACAAAGTGCCCGAACCTTCTATTGTATTCGAGATACTTAATTGCCAGTTCGCGCGGTAGAAAGTGGGCAAGTATGTAATGACCGTCCAGCGGACCGAGTGGTATCAGGTTAAACAGCATTAACAGCAGATTGATCAGTGTCAGGTACTGAAAGAAATACGGCGGCCCCGGAGTTGAAAACCAGCTTTGCCTGAAACAACGCCGTAGACATAGATATTGATCGTAATAAAGGCTAAAACATATTCATTGCCGGACCGGCTGCTGCAATCAGTGGCATTGCTCAGCTCGAATTAAAGTTCCTTGGGTTGGTAGGAACCGGCTTGGCATAACCGAAGCCTACCAGCACTACCATCAGCAAACCCATAGGATCGATATGCGCCAACGGGTTTATATTCAGTCGACCCAGCCGTTGTGCCGTATCGTCTCCAAAATATTTTGCTGAGGCAGCGTGACCGAATTCGTGAAAATTTCAGTGAGATAATCAGCGAAATAATGATTAGCGCAAATAACGCGTATTGCTGATTTAATCGTAGAGCGATCATCCGGCAGACACGTTGTTGGTTTTCAGGCGGCGAATTAGCCGTCGTTTAGCTGTTGTTTGTGGTGCTTGTCTGCGTTTATCACGCTTATCATGTATCGGGAAAACAATAATCATTGAAATCTTCACGCAGTTTCAGCTTATTGAGTTTGCCTGTCGCACCGTGCGGCAGTTCATCGACAAAAACAACGTCATTAGGCACCTGCCACTTGGCAACACTTTCCCCGATATAGCTAAGCAGGGACTCTCTGTCGATGTTTGAGTTGTGGTTTTTAACTGCGACTACCAACGGACGTTCATCCCATTTAGGGTGAGGCATTGCGATGACTGCCGCTTCTGTAATGTCCGGGTGGCCGACAGCAATGTTTTCAAGCGCTATGGAGCTGATCCATTCTCCACCGGATTTGATTACATCTTTGGTTCTGTCAGTGATCATCATGTAGCCGTCTTCATCGATGGTGGCAACATCACCGGTTTCGAACCATCCGTCACTGTCTACAACATCGTTGTTCTCATCGCCGTAGTAGCCGGACGTTACCCAGTGCCCACGGGCCTGGAGTCGGCCAAATGCAACACCGTCATGCGGCAGAACATTGTTTTCGTCGTCGACTATTCTGATATCGATACCGAACACAGACTTACCCTGCTTGAGCTTGATTGGCATTTGCTCTTCGTAGTCAAGATCACGCAGATGCGGCATCAGGAAGTTCAACGTACCCAGTGGGCTGGTTTCGGTCATTCCCCAGGCGTGAATGACTTCGACATCATAGTCTGTTTCGAAGGATCGGATCATGGCCTCCGGTACGGCAGAACCGCCGATCACCACGCGCTTCATGTGCGGCAGTGTTTCCCCGCTCTCACGCAAAAATCCGGTGAGCATCATCCACACTGTCGGTACTGCAAGTGATAGCGTGCAGCGTTCGCTATCCATTAGTTCGTGTAATGAAGCACCATCCATCGCAGGACCGGGAAGTACAAGTTTGCAGCCGTTCATCGGGGCTGCGTAACTGACACCCCATGAGTTCACATGAAATTGCGGTACCACTAACAGAATAGAGTCGTTGCCTGACAGGCTTAAACCGTTCGGGATCGAGCTGCCAAGCGCATGAATGAGGGTAGAGCGGTGCGAATAAACGACACCTTTCGGGTTGCCGGTAGTGCCCGACGTATAGCAAATACTGGATGCAGCGTTTTCGTCGAAAGTCGGCCACTGATAATGACTATCTGCGGCTTCGAGTAGTTCTTCGTAGCAATGTACATTAGCAAGACTGGTCTCCGGCATGTGCTCCCGGTCGGTCAGGATCACGTACTTTTCTACATTCGGTAATTCGTCGGCAACCGATTCCAGCAGCGGCACGAAAGTCAGATCCAGAAAAACAACCCGGTCACCGGCGTGATTAATCACATAGGCAAGTTGTTCTTTGAAAAGGCGCGGGTTGACGGTGTGCAGTACCGCACCGCTGCCTGACACACCGTAGTAGAGTTCCAAATGGCGGTAGCCGTTCCACGCCAGTGTCGCTACACGATCACCGGCATTGATACCAAGCGTCTGCATGACATTGGCCACCTGTCTGGCACGGCGTCCCATGTCTTTATAGGTATAGCGGTGTATAGGCCCTTCGACCGATCGCGATACCACTTCAACTTTTGGAAACCACCTTTCAGCAAACTCTATGATGCTGGAAATCATCAGAGGTTGCTGTTGCATGAGACCGTGGATCATCTGAACTCCGTCAACTTTGTTCTGCCGTTTACGATAGCAAAGTTGCCGTTAAGAATCAGCGGGATTTAGCTTGTCGCAAGTCAGCTGCAGCAGCAGATGAAAAGGTCTGCCCGGTAGATCTGACGGGCCAAGTGCAGGACCAGGCCTGCACTTTATTGTGTAGTCTAGCCTGGATATTTCATGAGGCGACAGCCTGAATAAGAGAAACCGCTATAAATACAGCATCAAATACTTAAATTTGGTATGCCTGGTAACTAGCAGTGTGTCTATTCACCATCAGGAACAATATTGCGTCACATCTCGGCAAATCCGGCTCGGCACGTGGCGGGCCACGTTTCTCGCCCGATTTACCGACCTGTTTAGCACTATTGCCCCTGACTGGCGAATCCTCATGAA
>CALHCI010000005.1 GCA_937931165.1 uncultured Granulosicoccaceae bacterium | reverse complement strand
AGCAGTCAATAAAATGACTAATTCGACTGCTTTAGCGGGTGTTCAGCTTACTTATTGATAATTAACAAAGACACTCGTGAACCTTCCGCTAATATTGCTATACGTAAACCGGATTAGATCATGCAAATACAAGCACGTAAGTCATTACACCGGTTTAACCTGCGCATCTGCTGTTCCCATTCGGAGATTTGATACATGAAAAAATTAACAGAGCCAACACTACGCGACCTCGGTCACTTTTCTGCAGCTTGTCTGCTGGCAGTCACACTGTCTGCGTGTGGCGGTGGCACCTCTACCGGTACAGCAGAGGGTGACAGCGGTGGTGGCAACCAGGGCCTGCTCGGTGGCGTTGACACTACGGATACCGATGGAGATGGCCTTACAGACGTGACAGAAACTTCAATCGGCACCGATCCCGACAATGTAGATTCAGATTTTGATGGCGTTAACGACGGCGATGAGTGGAGCACTTATTTCACTGACCCGCTGAATGCTGACAGTGACAACGATGGCCTGACCGACGGTGCTGAAATAGCCTCTGGCGGAAATCCTAACGACGATTCAGATGGCACTCCGGACAGCGGCGACCCCACGCAGAATCCGGAGCCAACCGTCGATCAGTGTGACGATGCATCCTCTGCGGATGATGAATGGAATAATAACTGTACCTTAAGACGTTTTGGCACCTACGCTACCAGCGCCTATACACAGGGCGTACAGCGAATCCTGTGGTGCCAGGGCCACGATCAGGGTGTCACAGATCTGAATGCATTTGCTGACGGCATTTTCGGACCTAACACTGCAGCTTCAGTGAGAGAGTTCCAAACAGCTAACAGCCTGCTGGTAGACGGAATTGTCGGACCGGAGACATGGGGTGAAATGCAGGGATTACTCACTATCATTGAAGGAATCAGTACCGATGCAGATCGATTTGCAATACCTAACTGCAACGCTGACACAGTACAGTTTTACAGAAACTACGACGGCCTTATAGCCAACGGCTGGTCAATGGAACGCACTCCGGGTGAAGGTGGAGACGACCCTGTAGAATTCGGCAGCGGTGCACCTTACTAACACGCTGTGCAAATAACAAAAATACTTGTTTTAACCATTCCACTCGCCATTTTGGCGGGTGGATGGTTTTATCTAAACAACAGCAAACAATCCACCAATCAGTTACCTGGCACCTCAGAGATTGAGTCACAAACCTTGTCTAACACGGTTGTGGAATCCGTCTCCGAAAACACGATACTTCCAGAACCGACCGATGAAGTTCCAACTGAAGTTATCACCACTGATCTGCTGAGCGACAATACCCGGACTATCAATGACTCCGTCGATACTGCCAATATTGGACTGGCACCACTAAGCGATGAAGAATATTCCGCATTGCAATCTCAACTTCACAACGATTCAGGATTACTTCTTTCACTACTTGAAGAGTTCAGATACAACACCAACCCCAGACGTGCGCTGCAACTTGCCGCTCTACTTGGTGAACACAATCGTTCCGAGGTTATTGACGTAGCAGCCGAGCTTGCCTTTTCAGGTGATCCCACCTCCCAGACAATGGGGCTCGACCTGCTCAGCAGGCTACAACCAAACAATGACCGTGCAAGAGACATAGCTATAGAGTTGCTCGGCAGTGAAACAAACCCGGAGCTGTTGGTCTCTACTTTGAACGTGCTGGCAACACCTGCGCGCAAAGCATCGGAAGCACAGCGCCAATCTCTGATGGAAAACATCACACTTCTGTCAACACATTCCGATCACAATGTGAGAAGCCATTCAGTTGCACTGATAGGCAGATGGAACAGGGATTCCGGCATCGAGACCCTTAAAACCGCATTGAATGACAGCCATCCACAGGTCAGAGCCAGAGCCACGTCAGCGCTTAGAGGCATATCAAACCCGGACCATGAGTTGATCAATGGACTTTTGATGATTGCCGAAAATACCGAAGAGTTAAAGACCACCCGGCAATCCGCACTGTACTCACTGCAGAAAATGTCGTTATCAGGCGGGGCTCAAATAAGGTACGACCAGGCGCTGACCAGCGTGCGCAGCCGCTAGCAGCATCGAACGGCAGTCAGCCATCGTATTTCCACAAGCGTTTTCAGTTTTGTAGCGATTCACGTTGCGAAGATGCCTGCACAAGCTAATTAAACCTGCCTGAAACATAGAAACGATTTTCCTACCGCTGGAACTTTCCACCCGTTACACAACTCATATCTTATAAGAGCTGCCAAACGCTGCAACCCACACAGCAGCGCAGCTCTGCCAGCGTTGACTTGCCCACCCCCAATGCGATTACTTCTCACCACTGGCTCTGGCCGGCAGTACGCCGGCCAGTCTTTTTATTGTTTCGGTATTTAAGGTCGTGCGTAGTTGAACACTTTACCGATCGTAAAACGTTATTGTCTCAGACTTATCAATAAGAGAGTGTAATTATCGACCCCGAATCCGAGGGTCAAGCGCATCACGAAGTCCGTCACCCATATAGTTAACGCTGAGCACGGTTAACGATATCGCAAGCCCGGGCCAGATCACCCGGGCCGGTGTTAACTGCATAAAGTTTGCGCCATCATAAAGCAGTCTGCCCCAGGTGGGGAAATCAGAGGGAAAACCGAGCCCGAGAAAACTCAGTGCCGACTCTGTGATAATCGCGTTGGCAATACCCAGTGTTGCCGACACCATAATCGGGCTGAGTACATTCGGCAGAATGTGGCGCGATATAATCCGCCGTGAAGGCGTACCAATGCTGTGTGCGGCAACGACAAATTCCTGCTCTTTAATGGTTAGCACATCACCGCGAACAATCCTTGCAGTCTGCATCCAGCTGGTTATACCGATCACAAATACAATCAGTATAAAAATGCCGGTTTCGGGGCCGAACGCCGAGCGCAGTGTATCCCGGAACAGCATAATGATGACCAACAGCAACGGCAGCAATGGCAGCGCCAGAAACAGATCTGTCAAACGCATTAACGGACCATCAAGCTTTTTGAAGTAACCCGCCAGTACGCCTATCGCGGCACCGACCACCAGCGACAGTAACATTGCTACAACGCCCACCAGCAAGGACACCCTGCCACCGGCCATTACCTGCGCCAGCGTATCCCGCCCGAGGTTATCGGTACCCATCGGGTGTTCCCACGAGGGTGAAAGGTTCTTGTTGCGAATATCAAGAAACTGCGGATCAATAGTGTGAAAGTACGGGCCAAATACCACCACCAGTACAATAAACAGAAATACCAGCGTACCGACCAGCGCCCCCTTGTGGGTGCGAAACTGTGACCAGACATCTCCCCATAGAGAGCGATGCTCCGGCATCTCTTCGACGACGATATCACTCATAACGAATCCTCGGGTCGAGAATACCGTAGACAATATCGGCGAGCAGATTAAACAGAACAATCAGCACGGCAAAAATAAATGTCAGGGTTTGTACCAGTGGAATATCTGCTCCCTGAATACCGATAATTAACAGCTGCCCGAGTCCGTTCACACGGAATATTTGTTCGGTAATGATGGCCCCACCGAATATTTGTGGTATACCCAGCGCTATTACTGTAACCACGGGTATTAACGAATTTCGCAACACATGAATCAGTAACACGGCACGCTCTTTTAACCCTTTAGCGCGTGCGGTACGAACGTAATCCTGCGATAGGTTATCAAGCATTGATGCGCGCATAAAACGCGACAACTGCGAGGCATTAAATAACGCCAGTACCATCACCGGCATAATCATCTGCTTTACCTGAAACCAGAAGCTCGCAAGGTCAGTCACTTTATGTGTGGTGTCATAGATAGACGGCAACCACCCAAGCGTCGAGCTAAACACAACAATCAGCACCAGCCCGGTAAAAAAAGTAGGTACTGAAAAACCAACCATTGAGATGAATGTGCCCACCTGATCAAACACAGAGTACTGCTTGTACGCTGAGATAACACCGATAGGAATGGCGATCAGAATACCAACCACGTAAGACATGCCAACAACCCACAATGTCTGTGGCATTCTTTCAACAATCAGATCAACTACCGGGCTACGTGTAGCCCACGACTGGACGCGTAAACGGTTTTCACTGTCTCCAATCGTAATACCGAACCACTGCTCTATCATGTTGAGCGGTTCGTTAATAAAAAACTGTTGCAGCCACTTAAGATAACGAATCGGGAACGGCTCACCGAGACCGAGTGACAAACGGATTTTCTCACGCACTTCCGGAGGGATAGTCAGCGGCAGGTTGCCGGTCGGATCACTGGGCGCAAGATCAAGAATAGCAAAGATCAGAAAGCTGATTACCAGCAACGTGGGGATGGCAAACAGCAAACGACGGATAGTGTAGTTTAACATGGGCTGTTTTCGGCAGGAGCCGGTCGCAGAGTGCGACCGGCTTTTAAACTACTGATAGTTACTCGGCACGCTTCCAGTCAGCGATATTCCAAAGCTCGGAATCCCATTCATTCATGCGTACACCTTCAAGTGAATTTGCATGTGCCGATACACCGCCACGGTGAATCAGAGGAATCATTGCACCTTCCTGCATCAGCATGTCATTCATTTTCTTGGCAAGCGCTGCACGATCTTCAAGCTTTGCCGTGGTAGACATTTCTGCAACCAGTGCATCGTACTCAGGGTTACAGTAGCGCGGCATGTTGTCACCTAACCACTGGTTCTCAGGGCTGGGTATTTCTTTACAAGACCAGTTTGCCATGTAGTTTTCAGGGTCTGTACCATCGAAGTTGTTGGTGTACATTTCAATGTCTGCAAAGAACTTCTGAAAAGTATCAGGGCTTGACTGATCACCACCGAAGAATACAGAAGCATCAATATTACGTAGTTCTGTTTCTACACCGATTTCAGCCCACCACTGCTTAACCAGTGCCTGTGTTGCCTGACGTACGGAGTTAGTTGAAGTCTGGTAAAGAATGGACAAACGCACACCGTCCTTTTCACGAACACCATCACTACCGGGTACCCAGCCAGCATCGTCAAGGAGTTTTTTGGCTGCTTCGATATCCTGTCCCAGACAGGCATCGTTGGCAGTAGATGCGTAAATAGCCGGCGCCGGCAGTACGTTACATGTCGGCTGACCTGCTTCGCCATAGCCAACCTCAACCAGTATTTCACGGTCTATTGCTTTTGAAAGTGCCGTGCGAACCGCAGGGTCTGTCAGGAACGGGTGCGGACCACCTTCAACGGTTGCACGCTTATCACCCAGTGCCGGGTCAGGGTTAGTCATGTTGACCATTAAGCGTTCAACAGAAGTACCGAAAGAAGAAACCACGGTTCCTTTACCGGCAGCCGCCATCTTGGAAAGAATTTCCGGCTCTACCTGAAGGTTCCACGCGTAGTCAAACTCACCGGTTTCAAGCACAGAGCGCGCTGCAGATGCGGCATCACCACCCCCTTTAAATACTACTGTTGCAAAAGCCGGCTTGGCGGCATCGCGGTAGTTAGGGTTGGCTTTGAGCGAAACGACGTCATTGGCTTTGAATTCGGTCACGACATAAGGACCGGTTCCAATGGGGCCGAAGTTGGCGTCGGTACATTCAGGTGCTTTTGCACCCATGCAGTTTTCAAACTGCGCTTTCTGTATTACCGGTGCCTGCGCGCCGACAAACGGCCCGTAAGGAAACGGCTTTGCTACAGAGAAGTTAACCTTGACTGTGGAGTCATCAATCGCTTCCACACTTTCTACATCAGTAAAGTTGGATGCCTGCTGGCAACCACCTTCAGGATGCAGACAATACTCTGCAGTAAAAGCAACGTCAGCTGCAGTGACCGGTGTGCCATCAGACCACATGAGTCCGTCAGACAGTTTCCAGGTAATGCTCTTCAGATCTTCACTGACACCGCCGTTGTCAACCGTTGGAATTTCATCAACAAGGTTAGGTACCATGGTGCCGGTTTCATCGTAATGTGCCAGTGGTTCAATGACCATACTGGCTGATTCGATATCTTTAGTACCACCAGACAGGTACGGGTTAAGAATAGAAGCCGCCTGCCAGTAAATAATATTAAGCTGACCGTCACTGCCGCGCTCTGCAAGCGCATTGCCTGCAAAGAGACCGGCGGCAACTGCCGAACATAGTAGAGCTTTTTTCATGTTGTGTTCCTGTGTAAATTGATTACCCGCATTTGTCATTTACCTGCAAGGCTCTGCCTTTGTCAGGTAAATACAAATACCACCTTTACTGCAACAACTCACTGTACCATATGGCAGGCAACAAAACGCCCGCCATCCATCTCTCGCCATGCGGGAGTTTCCCGTCTGCACTTTTCTTCAGCAATGGGACATCTGGTCGAAAAGTTACATCCGCTTGGCGGATTGGCAGGGCTCGGTACGTCGCCCTTTAAAATAATTCTTTCTCGCACTGCCTCACGCGCCGGATCAGGCTCTGGCACGGCAGACAACAACGCCTTGGTATAAGGATGACGCGGCATAGTGTAAAGCTGTTGTCGTGGTGCCAGCTCTACCAGTCTGCCGAGGTACATCACCGCAATTCGATCGGCAATATGGCGCACCATAGACAAATCATGGCTGATAAACAGATAGGTTAAGTCATGTTCTTTCTGTAAGTCTTCCAACAGGTTAACCACCTGTGCCTGTATCGATACATCCAGCGCGGCAATTGGCTCATCACAAACAATAAACTTTGGCTCAAGCGCCAGTGCCCGTGCTATCCCTATGCGTTGTCTTTGTCCACCGGAAAACTCGTGCGGGTATCGATTCTCAAAGTCCGGATTCATTCCAACCGCATTGAGTAACTCACGTACACGTTCACGCTTCTGACGCTTTTTAAGTCTGGTGTGTTCATCAAGTGGCTCGGCAATAATAGAACCCACAGTCATACGCGGGTTAAGGCACGCCTGCGGATCCTGAAAGATCATTTGCATATCGGTACGGATTTCCCGCAACGCATCTCCTTCAAGATCGGTGATATCTTTGCCCTGTAGTTCGATGCGCCCGGCTGTCGGATCATAAAGCTTTAAGATCGCTCTGCCAGTGGTTGATTTGCCGCACCCGCTCTCCCCTACCAGACCGAGCGTTTCGCCTTTGGCAATGTCAAAAGAGACTTCATCAACTGCTTTAATCTCACCGACTTTTTTGCGCAACACACCACGATACACCGGAAAGTACATCGACAATCCGTCTACCCGAAGAATGGCCTCGGCACCCATTTAAAACGACTCCCGCAAATGCATTTCAGAAGGTGGTTCCATGTACTGTGGATGTTCGAGCCAGCACGCCACCTGATGACCCCCGGAGGTTTCAATGAGTGGCGGGTTTTCTTCGGTACAACGACCAAACGCGTGCTCGCAACGCGGTGCAAAAGAACAACTGGCCGGTCGCTTGTTAAGACTGGGTGGCTGCCCCGCAATGGAATGCAGTTTTTCAGTGCGCTCTGCATCGACACTTGGCATGGCCGCAAGCAGCGCACGTGTATAAGGGTGACGCGGGTCTTTAAACAATGCTTCAACGGTAGCGTGCTCAACAATCTGGCCGCCGTACATAACAATCACCCGGTCTGCGATGCCGGCCACCACGCCAAGGTCATGAGTAATCCAGATTATTCCCATACCCTGATCACGCCGCAGATCGCGCACCAGCTCAAGTATCTGCGCCTGAATGGTGACATCGAGTGCTGTAGTCGGCTCATCTGCAATCAACACCTTCGGTTCACACGCGAGTGCCATTGCAATCATGACCCGCTGCCGCATACCACCGGAAAACTGGTGCGGGAAATCTTTGAGACGTTGTTCCGGCTGTGCAATTCCAACTTTTGCCAGCAGACTGGCCGCCCGTTTTCGCGCCTCTTTTTTATTGATATCGAGGTGTTCGCGCAGCGCTTCGGTTAACTGGTATCCCACTGTAAAAACCGGATTAAGGGATGTCATCGGGTCTTGAAAAATAAATCCGATATCACCACCGCGAAGCGCCCGCAGTTCGTCATCGGACATCTTCAGCACATCACGGCCTTCAAACAGAATCTCGCCTGATACTATTTCGGCCGGCGGGCTGGGCAGCAGCTTCAGCAACGACATCATCGTGACCGATTTGCCCGAACCGCTCTCACCTACTACCCCAAGCAATTCGCCAGTCGCCAGTGAAAAATCAACATGGTTGACAGCATGCACCTCACCATCCCGTGTCCGGAAAATGGTATTGAGATCATTGACCTCAAGCACGGTGGATTGCGGTGGACGGGTTTCGCTCATTCAATTATTTCGTCGGTTTCCTCTCAGCACTAAAACATTAACTTAGCCCTTGTGCAATACGGTCCGACACAAAATAGCCCATTACTACCTCAGTTGTCGGTCACAGGGAACTGAGCGCACCAATTAGCAGACGGTTTGATTCAATTCTCGAGTCGGGGCATAGTCTTGCATCGCTCAGCCACGGGATTTCACCATGCCATTGAACAATCGATTTGCCGATCTGCTTCCGGAAATCACCGAGTGGCGTCGGGACATTCACGCCCACCCCGAACTCCAGTTCGATGTGCACCGAACCGCAGGGATCGTCGCTGAAAAACTGCGAGCTTTTGGTGTTGATGAGGTCGTCGAAGGTATTGGCCGCACCGGTGTGGTCGGCATTATCATGGGCAAGAGCACCGACAGCAACAAAGTCATTGGACTGCGTGCCGACATGGATGCCCTGCCAATACTCGAGGCCACCGGTGTGGCGCACGCCTCCACCACCAAAGGCAGCATGCACGCGTGCGGTCACGATGGTCATACCGCCATGCTGCTTGGTGCGGCTAAATATCTCAGTGAAACACGCAACTTCAATGGCACCGTAGCCGTGATCTTCCAGCCGGCAGAAGAAGGCGGTGGCGGCGGACGCGAGATGGTCAATGACGGCATGATGGATCGCTTTGGTATTGACCAGGTGTTTGGCATGCACAATATGCCCGGCATTGAAGTGGGCAAGTTTGCCATCCGCCCGGGGCCAATGATGGCCGCCGCCGATTTGATTAGCATTGAAGTCACCGGTCGTGGCGGACACGCCGCAATGCCACACAACGGCATCGACCCGACCGTTGCCGCCGCACAAATAGTCCTGGCTCTGCAAACCATTGTTTCACGCAACGTCAACCCGCTGGAATCAAGCGTCATCTCTATCACTTCATTTCAAACAGATACCGACGCCTTTAACGTGATACCGCAACAGGTCACCCTGAAAGGTACTGTCAGAACACTCTCACCGGAGGTACAGGACCTGACAGAAAAGCGCATGGCCGAAGTGGTCGAACACACAGCCCTTGCACTCGGGGCAAAAGCCACACTTAACTATCAACGAAACTACCCGGTTTCAATAAACCATGAAAAGCAAACCGCATTTGCCGCGGACATCGCCGGTCAGGTTGCCGGTACCAATAATATAGACGCCGATACACAGCCACTGATGGGTGCTGAAGACTTTTCATTTATGTTGAATGAAAGACCGGGGGCTTTTATTTTTATGGGTAACGGTGAGAGTGCGGCACTGCATCATCCTGAGTATGACTTTAATGATGATGCGATTCCTTATGGGTGTTCTTATTGGGTGCAGTTGGTTGAGGGGAGTATGCCGGGGTAGGTTTTTTTGCCTGC
>CALHCI010000004.1 GCA_937931165.1 uncultured Granulosicoccaceae bacterium | reverse complement strand
AATAACCGCGGTGGTGATTGGTGGAATATCTCTTTTTGGCGGGCGCGGTTCGGTGACGGGTATGATCTTCGGTGCTCTGATTGTTGGTGTGTTTACCCTAGGACTCGGGATAATTGGTACGAATCCCCAGTGGACCTATTTATTGATCGGTGTGTTGATCATTCTCGCTGTGGCGGTCGATCAGTGGATCAGGAAGGTGGCATCATGAATCAGCCGGCTAATCATGAAACTGATCAATATGCCGGTACGGTGAATCCGCAGGTATCCGAGCCTGTACTAAGGGCCAGTAATCTTACTAAACGCTACGGCCGCGTGGTGGCGCTCGACAATGCCAACCTTGAGCTGTATCCCGGTGAGGTGCTTGCGGTGATTGGTGACAACGGGGCGGGCAAGTCTACGTTGATCAAGGCAATCTCCGGCGCTGTGGTTCCCGACAGCGGGCAGACCTGGCTCAATGGCCAGCCAGTCAGATTCCATTCACCAATGCAGGCACGTGATGCAGGCATTGAAACGGTGTATCAGAATCTTGCACTGTCGCCGGCATTGTCCATTACCGACAATATGTTTTTAGGCCGTGAACTGCGCAAACCCGGTATCCGCGGTAAGGTCTTTCGCCAGCTCGACAGAAAAGCCATGGAGCAGCAGGCGCGCGATAAATTGTCTGAACTTGGTCTGTTAACCATCCAGAATATTGCGCAATCTGTCGAAACGCTATCCGGTGGCCAGCGCCAGGGTGTGGCAGTGGCGAGGGCAGCGGCGTTTGGCTCTAAGGTCATTATTATGGATGAGCCAACGGCAGCGCTCGGTGTAAAAGAGTCACGACGCGTGCTCGAACTTATTCAGGATGTGCGCGCACGAGGGATTCCAATCATTCTCATTTCGCACAATATGCCGCATGTTTTTGAGGTCGCAGACCGGATTCACGTACACCGGCTCGGAAAGCGCCTGTGTGTGATTGATCCCAATGAGTACTCAATGTCTGATGCCGTGGCATTTATGACCGGGGCTAAAGAACCGCCGGCAGAGCTTGTTCAGT
Organism: uncultured Granulosicoccaceae bacterium; assembly: GCA_937931165.1. Classification (GTDB taxonomy): domain Bacteria; phylum Pseudomonadota; class Gammaproteobacteria; order Granulosicoccales; family Granulosicoccaceae. The sequence goes on along the minus strand of CALHCI010000004.1, from coordinate 18,602 downwards.
AGGGTAGGCGATTGTGTTTTGCCAGCGGGATTGGCCTTATTTAATGCGGTAAAAGTACTGGTAAAGTTGCTCTCGAGGCCCCGGGTACTACACTGATCTGCGTTAAACACTTATAAAGCGCCAATATATAGAGCGTAGCGGTACGCTTTTGGCTCAGCCTCTGTATAATCGCGCCCCTTAAATACTGAAATTAACTGGCAACCGCCGGTCCAGCCCAGCCGATATGTCCCAAAAAACTACTGATAATCTCCGCAACATTGCGATCATTGCGCACGTTGACCATGGTAAAACCACCCTGGTCGATAAGCTCCTGAATCAATCGGGAACCCTTGATCGCAAGTCCCAGGATGCCGAGCGCATCATGGACTCCAATGATCAGGAGAAAGAACGCGGAATTACCATTCTTGCGAAAAACACCGCAATCGAGTGGCAGGACTTCCGCATCAATATTGTCGATACCCCCGGACACGCCGATTTCGGTGGAGAAGTAGAGCGGGTACTTTCGATGGTAGACAGTGTGCTGTTGCTGGTTGACGCTGTAGACGGCCCCATGCCGCAAACCCGGTTTGTGACATCAAAAGCGTTTGAGCAAGGCCTGAACCCGATTGTCGTTATCAACAAAATCGACCGCCCCGGCGCGCGACCTGACTGGGTGATGGATCAGGTGTTTGATCTGTTCGACCGGCTTGGTGCCACGGACGAGCAGTTGGATTTCCCGGTCATTTACGCCTCTGCCATCAATGGTATTGCCGGCCTCGACTACGACGACATGAGCGACGATATGACGCCGTTGTTCGAAATGATCACTGAAAAAGTCCCGACGCCTAATGTCGATATTGAAGGTGATTTTCAGATGCAGATCTCGGCACTCGACTACGACAGCTACGTTGGCGTAATCGGCGTTGGCCGAATTACCCGTGGCGCACTGGTACCCAACCAGCCGGTGGTGATCAAAACCGCTGGTGGTGAAGAGCGCAAAGGCCGCGTATTAAATGTGAAGGGCTATATGGGCCTTGAGCGCGTAGACACAGACAAAGCCACCGCCGGCGATATTGTCTGCATTACCGGTATCGACGGGCTGGGCATTTCAGACACGCTTTGCGATCCGAACAACGTAGAGGCATTGCCGCCACTGTCAGTCGATGAGCCAACCGTGAGCATGACTTTCAGCGTAAATGACTCTCCGTTTGCCGGCAAAGAAGGCAAATACGTTACCTCACGAAACATTCGTGAAAGGCTTGATCAGGAGCTCATTCACAACGTGGCACTGCGAGTAGAAGAAGGTGAGACCGCAGACAAATTCAAGGTATCAGGCCGGGGTGAATTACATCTGTCGGTGCTGATTGAAACCATGCGTCGCGAAGGCTTTGAGCTTGGTGTGTCACGACCGGAAGTGATTCAAAGAGAAATTGATGGCGTCATTCAAGAGCCGTTCGAATTACTGGTCGTCGATGTTGAAGATCAGCATCAGGGCTCGGTGATGGAAGAACTCGGTTTGCGAAAAGCCGAAATGAAAAACATGGAACCCGATGGCAAAGGCCGCGTAAAGATGGAATTTCTTATTCCTTCACGCGGGTTGATCGGCTTCCGCGGTCAGTTTCTGACCATGACATCCGGTTCCGGTATTTTAACCAGTGTCTTTGATCACTACGGTCAGGTGAAAGCCGGCAAAGTGATAGCCAGACAAAACGGTGTGCTGGTCTCAATGGTAATGGGTAAAACGGCGGCGTTCTCACTGTTTAACCTGCAGGACCGCGGCAGACTCTTTCTTGGCCATGCTATAGAAATTTATGAAGGGCAGATTATCGGTATTCACTCGCGCTCGAATGATCTGACCGTTAATGCCACCAAAGGCAAGCAGTTGACGAATGTTCGTGCCTCCGGCACCGATGAAGCGCTCACGCTAACGCCACCGATTGTGCATACCCTTGAACAGGCACTTGAGTTTATTGAAGACGATGAGCTGGTTGAAGTGACGCCTGAGAGCATTCGTTTGCGTAAGAAGATGCTGAAAGAGACTGATCGTAAGCGGGCTTCGCGGGCGGCGGCTTAGTTTATTGCCCGCGGCAGTTTGCGTGGTGATTGGCTTGCGCGATTTACCACGACAAACTTGCTATATGGGCGTCTTGCTATGCGCGTCTTGTCGTACGTGACTTACCGAGTGTGGCGTGGCATCCCTGCTGTTTCCGATTGCCATTCCCTCGCCCGCATAATCCATGAGGCGACAAGTGTTGTTTAGTGACATTATTTTTTCCTGGTCATAAATACTGATTTAAGTCCTGTCACTCTATTGTCCCTGGTCGGCCAGCTCTGTTGCGCGTTTGCGTAGTTCGTATTTTTGTACTTTGCCGGTTGCTGTTTTGGGTAATGGTCCGAATACTATTTTGCGCGGTTTCTTAAACCGGGCTATGTGCGCAAGGCAGTGGTTAATCAACTCCTGCTCTGATGCATTCTGCCCTGCGCGCAGTTCTACAAACGCGCAGGGTGTTTCACCCCATTTATCATCCGGCATGGCAACCACAGCTGCTTCACCAACAGATGAGTGTTTGTACAGTGCGTTCTCTATCTCAACTGAAGAAATGTTTTCACCGCCGGAAATGATAATGTCCTTGGCCCGGTCTTTTATCTGTATGTATCCGTCGGTGTGTCGAACAGCCAGATCACCTGACCAGAACCATCCGTCATGCAGTGACTCATTGGTCGCTTCAGGGTTTTTCAGATAGCCGCTCATTACGGTATTGCCTCGAATGACAATTTCCCCCATGGATTCGCCGTCAGCGGGGACCGGTGTACCTTCACTGGTGACCAGTTCCACGGCATCAGTCATGGGAAAGCGAATACCCTGGCGGGCTTTTAGTTCTGCAACTTCATCAGTGGATTTATCGTTCCATGATGGCTGAGGTTCAGCCTGCAGAATATGGCCATAGGTCTCGGTTAAACCATAGACATGCATTACCTCGCACCCCATGCCCTGCATTTTTGCAAGTACCGTTGCCGGCGGAGGTGCGCCGGCAGTCATGCAACTGACGGTCGTTGATGGATTAAGTGAGGAGGGTGCAGCTTCGTCATTGGCGAGCATGTTCAGCACGATTGGCGCACCGCCAAAGTGACTGATGTTGTGTTGTTTCATTAATTCGTAAACGCGTGCAGGGACGATGTAACGCAGACAGACTATCTTTGCGGCCATCGCAGTCATCGTCCATACATGGCCCCAGCCGTTGCAGTGAAACATGGGTACGGTGTACAGATAGCAAGGGTGACGTGGAATGGCCCAGCCGGCAACGGTGCCAAGAGACATCAGGTAACTGCCACGGTGATGATAGACCACGCCTTTTGGTCGTCCCGAGGTACCGGAGGTAAAGTTAATCGACAGCGGTGCCAGTTCGTCTGCAATGGTGGTTTTCAGGTATTCGCTTTTACTGCACGAGTTTTTTTTGATCAGATCATCGTATAGCGTTACAGTGATATCGTCGGGAATATCAGGTTTCTCGTTGGCGTGCTGGTCGTCAATCAAAATAACCTGTATGGACTGTCCGTTCTTGCTTGCTGCGCGCAAAGCGGGTAGGGCCTGTGGCAGCAATTCGCGATCAACAATGAGTGCAGCAGACTCGGCAAATTCCACGATCCAGCTGATCGTGTCTGCTTCAAGACGAGTGTTGATGGTGTTGAGTACCATACCGGCCAGAGGTACTGAAAAATGCGCTTCGAACATTTCCGGTGTATTAAACGCCAGTACCGACACCGTACTAAACGGCGGCAGTTCCATCTTTGTCAGGGCCTTAGCTATGGACTGGCATCGTTGTTCGGTTTCAGCCCAGGTATAGCTGTGGCCTTCATACACCAGGCTTGTTAAGTGCGGGTGCACGTCAGCGGTGCGGGATAAAAACGAGACCGGGGTTAGCGGTACAAAGTTGGCATCATCAGCGCCACGGCTTTGCAGGCTGTCGTACATTGACGGTAGTTTCAGTTCAGTTGAAGGCATGGTTTGTTCTCGTCATCTGTATTAGTTACAACCGCGGTGTTGTGCAGAGGCTAGTTTCGAACGGTCTGTCCAAAGTCGAGCATGCTGTTTATCCGTTCCTGTGTTGCATCGGTCTGTGCCAACTCAAGGAACACACGTCTTTCGGCATCGAACAGGTCCTGCTCTGTCCACACTGTGCCGGGGTCAATGTCGCCGCCGCTGACAACCGTGGCCACAGCGCGACCCACCACGCTGTCATGCTCGGTAATTTTTTTGGCGGCACGGGCATTGTTGAGCCAGTCGTTCATCTTTGCAAAACTATCGCGACCCGGCATCTGCAGATCGGGGCGATTATGATGAATCACTTTTCCCTGATGAACCAGAGCTACCGCTGAGTCCAACAGGCGGTCACGATTCATTAAATACGTATCGGATTCTCGAAGCATAGCCTGCTCTGTTGCCAGCTGCGGGGAGCTGCATGTTTTACCCGTACCTATATTCATGAATGCCTTCCATGCGGCTTCGCCGAGATCATTATCTGCGGCACCCAGTTTTTCTTTCCATCGGTATAGCGCTTCCTTACAACCACCACCGGATGGCACCAGTCCGACCATTGCTTCGACCAGTCCAGTTACCGAGTTAGCATGGGCGATAACCTGTTGTGCGTGAAGTACCACTTCAAAGCCACCACCCAGAGACATACCAACGGGTGCCGCAACGACCGGGAAATTTGCCCGTGCCATGCGCAGGCAGGTCTGTTGAAAATGATTGAGAAATTCGTCAAGGCCGGTCCAGTCACCGCGTTGGTAAAAACTGCGGACGCCGGTCAGGTTTACACCGCATGAGAAGTGCTGTGCATCATTGTGTAATACCAGGCCCTGTAGGCCGCGCTCGGGTACTGCATCAAGTGCGTCGGCGATAATCGACATCGAGTCGCCGTCGAGCGCATTGGCCTTGGTATGAAACTCAACGACAGCGACATCTTTGTACTCGTACCAGCTGGCGGACGGATTGCGTCCGGCAGGCTGCAATGTGTTACGAATTTCTGTTAACCGGCCAACGCCGCTGCCGCGATCAATGTTCTGCCATTGCAGTTGTTTGTCAGATTGCCAGACCTGACGCTGAAAAGAAGCTTCCTGCACGCGGTAACAGCGGCTGTCTTCACCTGCGGCTGCAACCTGTGCAAGATAAGGCGGCACCGCGCGCTGTTCCTGCTCAAGGCGTTTTGCAAAGCGGGCAGGGCCAATTTCGTCTATCAATTCAAACGGCCCCTTAATCCAGTTGTAGCCAAGTTTCATTGCGTCGTCGATAGCCAATGGGTCATTGCCGACTTCCGGGATCAACTCGGCGGCGTAGGCAAGTGTTTGAGACAACACACGCCATGCATAATCGCCGTGGTCGCTAGTGTCATCAAGCAGTACGTTTATACCTTGTTGTTCTGCTTCGTCGGCTACCTTGATAGATGGTCGATTGAAATCGACATAGCTTTCGGTGTTAAAGTCGAAAACCTGTCGGTTACCGGTTTCAGACTTGCGATAAAACCCCTGGCCACCTTTGTTGCCGGTTTGGCCGTTGGCAATCATTCTGACCATTTCGGGCAGCGGTGAGCCGACAGCATGAAAAGCGTCGTGTACCGGCAGGATGCCTACCAGGCTTTTAGCCACATCAGACATCAGATCAATACCGATCAGATCGTATAAGCCGAACACACCGGTTTTTGGAATACCCATAGGCCGGCCAAAAATGGCGTCTGCCTCATGGGGTGGCAAGCCGCAGTTTACTGCTTCATGCAGTGCACACTGAATAGCGAAACAGCCAACGCGGTTTGCCAGAAAACCGGGAGTGTCCGCACAGTCTACAACGCCTTTGCCGAGCTGTTGTTCGCAAAAATTGCCCAGCGTTTTCATCACATCATCACGGGTGTGTTCACCACGCACCAGTTCCAGCAACCGCATATAGCGCACGGGATTAAAAAAGTGCGTGATAGCGAAACGTTCGCGCCGTTTGTCTGCCATGCCCTCGGTTAACAGTCGAATCGGTATAGTTGACGTGTTCGAACTCAAAATTGCATCATCACCGAGGTGCACTTCAAGATCCCGATACAGCTGGTGCTTTACGTCCAGTCGTTCCACCACTGCTTCTGCAACCCAGTCACAGTCGGCAACGCGATGCAGATCATCGCGCGTATTGCCAATGCTGATCCGGTTTAACGCTTCGCTATCCATAACGCCCGGTGCTGCCGGATGTTGCAATCGATCGAGTCCACGCTGTGCTACCGCGTTGACATCATCGCCGTTGCCCGGCAGATCCAGTAGTAAAACATCTATACCGGCATTGGCTACCTGTCCGGCAATACCTGCGCCCATAGTACCTGCGCCAATGACAGCAACTTTGTTGATGATGGTGTTGGTTGTGCTAATGGTTTTCTCCGTATAACTGACTGATGTGTGCTTATTGAACCCTGGCGATGAACTGGTGCAGCCGGGTCACTCAGATTTCCGGTACCGACCAGGATCTGTTTTGGCCGATAGCCACTGTGCAGCGTCGTTGTCTGCCATTGTTAATAGGAGGCTTAGCTCATACCCGGCTTGCCGAATTTGAAGGTCTGCATCTCAGAGGAGACAGGGGTTAACTAGCTCACTCTATCGAATGCCGGGCACATTATGTCACTTGTGCGAGAAATTCAACCTTAGGTCGATGTGTTGTCTTGTGACGTTAGTCGGATTGCTTTAACGTGAGGTATCCAAACACCACTCTATTGATAGCAGTGACAATACAAATAGCTGCAAATACCCACGCAATGATCGCAAAGTACTGCGGCAGCAGACACATAATCACAAAGCATATGATTGTCTCTGTACCTTCAGCCAACCCGTCCAGGTAGTACAAGCCTTTGTAGCCGAATTCGGGGTGGTTGATGTTGCGTTTTTCTGCCATAGATGAGAATGCAAGAAAGCTTGCGCCGGTGCCGACAAAACTCGCAATTAATACTGCTGCAGGTAGGGCATTGGTTGCGGGGTTGGCGATGGCAAAGCCTAGTGGAAACATTGCATAGAATATGAAGTCCAGTGTGATATCGAGGTAGCCACCGGCATCTGTGGGTTGCTGTAGTCTCGCAAGCTCGCCGTCTATGCCGTCTGCCAGGCGGTTTAGTAACAACATGATCATTGCAATACCGGTCATTCCCAATGCGGCGAACAACACCGCAAGAAACCCGATAATAAATCCGATTACGGTGGTCTGATCTGCGGTTATCCCAGACTGGCCAAGCTTGATAGCGGTTTGTTTTAATACCGGTTTAATCACCGGCACTACGTGTTTATCTAACATGCCGCGTATAGACTCATCTGGATTGAGTGGAGTCGATGGTTGAAAGTGATATTTCCGGTTGTATGGTTTGCGGTGGGACTAACTCTACGGTTTCTGCATGCACTGGTACGTCGGCTTTATCGTGGGTGACCAGCAGTGTTGGTAAATGTTGTGCGTGATTCCAGGTGAAGTTTCTGATTTGCTCACGCAGTGTGACATCGAGGCGTGAGAACGGTTCATCCAGTAGCAATGCGTGCGGGTCTGAAAGTAACGTTCGCAACAGGCTGACTCTGGCGCGCTGGCCACCGCTTAAGGTAATCGGGTCGCGATTGATCATGCCTTGTAGGCCGGCTTCGGTCAGGCTTTCAGAAACTCTTTTGTCACGATGTTGTTTGTTGCCACCGCGTAAACCGAATTTAAGGTTCTGTCCAACACTCATGTGTGGGAATAGATAATCTTGTTGCAGCATCAGGCCTAACTGACGTTTTTCTGCCGGTAAGTCTGTGAGACGGTTGTTGCCGAGCCATACCTCACCGCTTGCCCGAATACCGGGTGACAGCGTGCCGGTAATCCAGCTGAGTATGGTTGATTTGCCACTGCCGCTCGGGCCCATTAACGCGAGCACGCCACCGGGATTAATACTGAAAGACAAGTCGCTGCAGAGTGCTGTGCCGTCTGGCAGCGTTAAACTTAAACGTTCTATCTTAAGGCTATTCATGCGGCGTGCCTGTTGATCATTCGCGGCATCCACAGGGCCGCACAGAAGGCCAGCAGTGGTAGCAGGCTTTGCAGTGCAGCAAGTGTTGCAATTATACGTCTGTCGACGCCGGAGAAACTGGTCACGAGTTCTATAGCAAGGGTTTGGTGGCGACCCGCTCCGAGTAACAGTGTGGGTAAATATTGCGCCACGCTCACAGCAAGTGCAACGGCTGCCGCCTGACAGATTGGTTTGATTAGCAATGGAATGCGCACCTTAAACAGTACCTTCCAGTAACCCGCGCCTAATACCGCAGCGGCATTGTTCCAGTTCGGGTCAAGTTCACGCCATGCCACGGCCAGTAGTAAAACCACATACGGCAGAGCGTATACCCAGTGGGAATAGACCACGGTTAACCACTTTCCATCGGCACCCGTTAGTAATGCAATAGCCTGCCAACCGAATAGCAAAGTCACTTGTGGTATAAGCAGTGGTACATACCAGAGCCAATCGATTCTGGGGACGCGCATGCGTCGTTCGCATTCGAGCCATGCGACGGCGGCGGCTATAGCAAGCAGCAAAGTGACCACTGCAATACCGAGTGTGGTAAGTAGTGGTGATGCAAACTCTGCAGAGCGACCGTTCCAGTGATTGAGTGTCCATTCTGTCGGCAGACTGTGAGGAAAGCGCCAGCGGTGCGTAAAGCTCCACACCAGCAGCAGTACCAGTGAGGCAATGCTGATGATTTGTATTGAAGCAATAACCGACTGACCAAAGGTTCTGAAGGTTTTCATTGCCGTGCCGCGGTGTCCGCTTTCTCGACGGCTTTCTGCAACACTTGCGATAACGCGTTCAATCAGAAATACACAGCAGTACACCAGCCCGACACCCAGGGCCAGTAGCAGTGCACCGGCAGAGGCAACCGAACGTGATCCGGGGTCATTCACCAGTGACAACAGAAATACGGAAAATGTTGGCGGGTTACCGGGGCCGAGTAAAATCGCAACGTCGACCACACTGAGATTAAACGCCAGTACAATAAGTAACGTCAGTCTGAGTCGCGGATACAGCAATGGCAGTATCAGCCGGCTCCAGCATCTGGCAGGTGCATAACCCAGGGTGCGACCGATGCGAAGCGCTGCATCAACTTTGATAGTAGAAAGCTGTGCGGCAGCCGTAAGCAATAGAAACGGTGTTTCCTTGATGACTAAACCGAGTATCAGTGACCAGCCACCGCTGTCCGGTATTACCCAGTCTGTCGGCGGGCGCGACCAGCCTGACAACCCCGGTGATATCAGTCTGACCAGCCAGCCACTCGGCGCGATCAGAAAGATCAACCCGACTGCCAGTGCTGCATGTGGAACGGCCAGCAGCGGGGGCAGACTGGCGATTAAAAATTTCCAGAGTCGCGTCCCGTGTGCGCATACCAGTGTGGCGATCGTTAGCAGCAGAGCAATGACGGTGGCAATAATGCCGGTTTTTAACGACAGCCATATTGATGGTAGGAAGCGCGGGTCGGCAAACAATTCTGCAAAGCCGTTGCCCGCTGCGATTTGTGGCATCAGCCCGAATGCAGGTATCACGCTGCCAAGAATGCCGAACACCAGTGGTGTAAAGAAGGCGAGCGCAATTACAGCGCCTGTAAGACGGGTCATGGGATAAGCGAGGTGTGAACGTTTACCAACGACTCACACCGGCCGGTTTAGTTGCTGTAGCGCTTGAGCCAGGCTTGTTCCAGCGCCTCTGCCCACGAGGCATGAGGCTCTGGTAGTGTTTTACCACTGCCGATTGGCAGTGCCCACGGGCCGAGATCAATTGATGCGAATTGTGCTTTGGCTTCGTCGTCAAGCAGTGATATATCAAGTACAGTCGGATCACCCCAGTACTCGGGGTTTGCCTTGCGTGCCTGTGCTTCTGCAGAAATAAAGAAGTTAGCTACCACCATGGCACCGGCTTTTGCTTTGGCATTAAATGGAATAGTGACGAAGTGCGTATTGCCGATGGTGCCTTCAGTGAAAGTGTACGTGCGTGTGGAGTCTGGCAGTTGACCGTTTCTTACGGCTGCACTGGCTTCATTGGGGTTAAAAGAGAGTGCGATATCGAGTTCACCGTCATCGACCATCTGGCGAGTGTTTTCAGCGCTTGCCGGCCAGCTCTTGCCTTTACCCCACAGGTGCGGGTGCAGTTCATCGAGATACGACCATAATGGTGCCGTGACAGTGTCGAAGTCGACCTGATCCACCGGTTTGGTGAGTGCGGTTTTGTCGTCGGTGAGTTCGTGCAGCAGTTGTTTGACCATAGTAGTGCCGTGAAATACCGGCGGTGCAGGGTAGGCAAAACGACCGTCTGCTTTAACGAATTCCAACAACTCGGCAGCGGAGGCCGGAGGCGTTTCCAACACTTCAGAGTCGTAGATAAATACCAGTTGCGCGCCACCCCACGGTGATTCCAGTCCTTCAACAGGTACCGAAAAATCCATGGTGATAGATGCTGACTTTTGCAATAACCCGGCATTGGGGAGTGTGTTGGCGAACGAACCCCAGGTGAGTTCGTTGTGCTTCATATTGGCAAAGTTCTCGCCGTTGACCCACATCAAATCGACGTTGCCGTCTTTGTTGCGACCCACTGCTTTCGCTGCTTCGAGTTGGCTGACAACTTCGGCGATGTCGCCAATTTTGACGTGTTCGAGGGTAACGCCGTATTCAGACTCCAAATGTTTACCAGCCCACGACAGGTAGCCGTTGATGCGATCACTGCCGCCCCATGCGTTGAAATAAACGGTCTGGCCTTTGGCCTGTTCGAGCGTTTCGGCCCACGGCTGTCCGATTTGCTGGGCGCTGGCATTGATGCTGAACAGGGTGGCTGTGCTGATCATGGTTAGCGCACAGAAATGCTGTGTGAGGTTGAGATTCATGTCTTATCTGTTCGCCGTTGTGTTTGTTAAGAACCAAATGAAAACAGGCGAAGTGTAACAGATGCTTGATGCTGTCTCAGGTCACTATCGCCTGCGATAAAGACAATCGAAACCGTAAAAAGTTACAGTCAACTCGAAAAATTGGTGCTTCAGGCAGAGTGGTGTCGCTTTCGGAAAATCTCGCTAGTCGAGGGTCAGAAAACGACAAAGCCGGCTTAGATGCCGGCTTTGACGAGATTGCTTGAACAGCCGGCCGTTGGGCCGTCCCTACAGACTAGCGCGGATTGGAGGCGAAAATCTCTACGCGTCTGTTGTTGGCGCGGCCGGCAGCGGTGTCGTTCGTGTCAATAGGGTTCCGCTCCCCGTAGGCCTTGGCGGTCATTCTGTTGTAGGCGATGCCGCGCTTGCTCAGAAAGTCGACAACCGTGCGTGCACGGCGCTCAGACAATTGCTGATTGCGATCTGCATCACCCTGACTGTCGGTGTGAGCTTTGATTATTAACTGCGTATTTGGATACTGGCGCAGGGTGCGATTGACATCGTCCAGAATATCGACAGCCTGATCGGTCAGTTCGGCAGATGCGGTTTTGAAAGTCACGCCTTCGATGGTGCCTGAGAAAACCGGGCATCCGTTGCGATCGATTGTTGAGCGCCGAGGGGTAGCCGGGCAGCGATCTGCTCTGTCAAGCACGCCATCGCGGTCGGTATCTTTCGGTATTATTGCAGCGATTACCGGCTCAGGTGCTGGCTCGGGAGCTGCAGCCGGTGCTGGCGGTGGCACAACAATCGGTGCTGGCACAGGCGCCGCGGTTTGTACAATCTCTGCGAGTTTCGGGGTTTTGTTTTTACGCTGGCCAAGTCGGTACATCAATCCAAGCTGGGCAAATTGTGCGTCTTTGTCAAAGCTGATCAGTTCGGCACGTGCGCCGAGTCCGAAGCGGGTGTTGTACTCTACACCGGCACCAAACAGTACGTGCGCATCGTTGGTTCGGGAGTATGAAACACCGCCAATAGGACTGTTGTCCATAGCGCCGACACCAACTCTTCCGAAGGCGGTGAACCCGCGACGACCACGGTTATGACGGTTCTTGCCGGCATAGTACAGGGCGCTGGCTCCGTTCAGATGATAGTTAATTCGACCGTTCGGTGACAGCCCGGCGCTGCCGAGGTCTGCAGAATGCATCTCAAGAGACAGGTGCTTGTTTACATCCAGGCCCAGGGTAATCTGTCCGGCGCCGGCAGATGAATCGTTGACGTCTATGCCGGGTGCGTCGTCAGTGTTCGGGTTCAGGTAGCTCATGCCAAGGCCGGCCGCTGCATAGACGCTCATGCCAATATTATCGTCGTAGCCTGATAGCGCCGCGGCAGCTTCCGGTTCGACGTCTACGTACACGACGGTATCAGTGGTGTAGTCAATGAAATCATCTTCACTGCCAGTGGTCGCACAGCCTGCAATCAATGTGGCAGCAGCGATAACAGGCAGAGCGCAATGGCGCTTATTTCGGTTGAGCATTGTGTTAATTCACCTGTCTTCGCGGGTGGTTGCGATGGGTTAAAACGGTTCTTTCCACTGACGATGGCTGCAAAATTAGTGCTCATGCAGGTCTGGCACGAAGATGGTTTTAACAATTTGAGACACACTCGATAAAACGCTGTTGCTGGCGTATCGGTGTGAAAACAGGGCTACTCGTCGCAGTGCGCAAAGTGCGCTGCGTTACCACCCTGGTGCCGAAAGAGCGCAACGGTTATGGTCAGTGGGTGGTGTAATCAACCAAAGCAGGGGCCAATGTCTGCCATTAGTTTACTCAGTCAGAAACTGGATCAGTTTCCGAGGGTGCACGCCGCCCATACACCAACCCCGATAGATTATCTGGATAATCTGAGTGCGGATCTTGGTATTCGGCTGTCGGTAAAAAGAGATGATTGCACTGGCGTTGCTTTCGGTGGAAACAAAGTCCGGCAGCTTGAGTTTTACCTCGGTGAAGCGTTGGCGATGAAAGCCGACACGCTGTTGATTACCGGTGCTGTGCAATCCAACTTTGTCAGAACTGCAGCGGCCATGGCAGCCAGATACAACCTGCGCTGTCATGTACAGCTGGAAGAGCGCGTTAACTCCAGCAGTGAGCACTACAGGCGCGGGGGTAACGTGCTGTTAGACAAGTTGCTGGGTGCCACGGTCCACAGCTATGCCGTTGGTGAAGATGAAAACGGCGCGGATGAATCACTCGACAACATTGCCAAACAACTGCGTGACGAAGGTGCCAACCCCTATGTAATACACCTGGGGTTGCAGCATCCGCCAACCGGTGCGCTGGGTTATGTGGCAGCGGCCATCGAATTTGCATCGCAGATTGACGATATAGAGCCGGTACATGAAATAATTATCGGATCCGGCAGCGCGCTCACGCATATCGGCTTGCTGTACGGCCTGCGTGCCATTGGTATAACTATTCCGGTGACGGGGGTTTGTGTCAGAAGACCTTACGCACCACAACTACAGCGAGTGACGCAGAGACTTCAGGAGTTGTCGCAAATGCTTGACCTTGAAGTGCCAGCTTCAGAAATACAACTTACAGATGTTGCGCTGGCACCGGGCTATGGGGTGATGAGCGATCATACTCGAGCTGTTATTGAGCAGACTGCTCGCCGTGAAGGATTAATTGTCGACCCTACTTATACAGGTAAAGTAATGGCCGCAGTTTTTCTGGAATCGCCACGGTTGCAGGGTAAGCATGTATTAATGTGGCACACCGGTGGACAACCAGCCATCTTTGCCTATCAGGATGCGCTCGGGTACTAATGCAGTCATACAGCATTGTGTGGCTAACTGTTGTTGTGCTGTTGATTCACGGGTTGATCAGGGTCAACTACTTCGCAACTGATGTCTGTTGATATTTCACCGGTTTCTATAAAAAGATTTGAGTGGTTATGCCAGTTGAGTGATTGATAATCGAAGTCGTTTGCCAGTTCCGGCTTAACAATCTGAAAGTACGGCGAGACATCAAAATCACGCGGGGTAAACAGACTGTGATGGCGTATGTGCATCAGCTCGTCACGGAAATTGCCCTCAGGGTCGCAGCAGATTTTGCTCGGCAGAATCGGGTATCGGATCGATTGAAACGCCTGCGCTATTAATGATGAACACACAGCGCGCGTCGGGTCACCACTGCCGAGTGACAACATGCGTCGTCTGAATCGTGCAGGAACCGGAGGCTGTGGCAACAGGTAGCGCGCCAGATCAGTGATGTTTTTAAGATCGTACTGCATGCCGAGGCTGTCTATCATATAGTCGCATAGCGTGCTGCGGTCGGCCTCAGTGAGTTTGTGCGGGCGGCAAATACGGATGTTATATCTTGTGTACTTAGACAATGGTACCGTTATTACGCCGTTTTCGAGGTCGGCTTCGACTAAAAGTTCTTCGGATTCACCGGATCGCTCAGGCAGGCTTGTGTCCTTAGAGTGGGAGTGTGTGCCGAGGTAAAATGCGGCATGTGACCAGGTAGATTGCGTCAGATACTTAATGGCCGTGCTGATGCGGTGGTCACCTTCGACCAACAGCACGTCACCTGGCTGCATGACGGACGCCAGTGTGCTGTGGTGATGCACTGAAAACGGTTTGTAGCTGGCTACCGTTTTGGTGAGATACCGGGCAAGTGTGTTGCCGAGAAATTGTGTGACCCCATTACCCATTGTGTGTGTAACCGATTGTTTCGACATTCGACCGGAACTGGCCATGTTTTGTTCCTGCGGGTGCGATATGCTGCTATCAGAACACATCCCACTATGGAGTCTGCTATGACTGCGGAACGCAGGATAATTAGTCATCTCGACGATTTGCTCGAACTGTATGGTCAGCCGGCCGAGGCATCGCTGGCTAAAGAGATCAATACGATTTCTCCCGAGTATCAGCGCATGATCGAATGTTCCCCGTTTGCGCTGCTGTGCACCTCAGGGAGTGGCGGGCTGGACTGCTCACCACGTGGTGATGAGCCGGGCTTTATCCGGGTACACGACGACAAAACACTGCTGCTTCCGGACCGGCGAGGGAATAACCGTCTCGACTCACTGCGTAATATCATTGAAGATTCCAGAGCGTCACTGCTATTTCTGATTCCGGGTGTCGGCGAAACGCTTCGTGCCAACGGCCACGCAGTCATTGTTCAGGACGCACAATTGCAAGAGTCGTTCGCGGTGAAAGGTAAGCCGCCCGCCACAGTGATCGAGTTCACCGTTGAAACTATTTACTTTCAGTGCCAAAAAGCGCTGGTGCGTTCAAAGCTGTGGGAGTCAGACTACAAGATCAGCAGAGATCAGTTGCCAAGCACCGGTGAGATTATCAAGGCGGCTAAGAAGGACTTTGATGCACAGGCGTATGATGCTCAGTATCCTGAGCGGCTAAAAAAAACGCTGTATTAAAACGCTGTATTAATCAGGCCAGCGCATCGATCACGGATCAAACGCTTTAAGCGTGTGCCGCAAGCCGCGGGTGATATGTTGTTCCAGTGATCGCTGGGCTTTGGCAGCATCACGCTTCAGGGCCGCATCAAACATGGTTTTATGTTCTTTTACCGCCTCTGCACCGCGATAAGTCAGTACCGACATCTGATAGCGGAGGTATTTGTCGTATAACACTGCATGTAAAGACAGCAGATTAGCTGAGTTGCACGCGCTGATCATTGCCTGATGAAACTCACAGTCATAGCGCTTCCAGGTTTCCGTGGCAGCATCATCGCCATCGATGACCTTCTGCTCCGATACCTGCAGGCGATGATAGGCCGCAACAAGATTTGCTTCCCAGTCAGTATCGCCAAGTTCGACTGACGTCTTCAATGCGGTACATTCGAGCAGAATTCTCAGGTTGGCGATTTCGATCAGATCATCGGTCGACACGGGTGCCACAAAAAATCCGCGCTGCTCTTCGGCCACCACAAAGCCATCACTGGCCAGCCGTGAGAGTGTTTCTCTTAAAGTGGAAATACTGGCCGAGTAGCGTTCTTTCATGGCGTCGAGCTTGAGTTTCGACTCGGGCGCAAGTTCTCCGAAGATGATGTCTTTTTTGATTTTCTCGTAAGCAGTTGAGCCTACTGTGGTGACTTGACCAGGCATGATACGTCGGATTGTGTGCGGATTGACCGGTACGGCCAATAATACCAGAGATTTTTAGAATTTAGCCTTGAGGTTTGATTTTAAAAAAATATCTGATATTTTCAGGTTCGTCATTGATTAGGGGCAGAGGCGTTGTTAGCGGCAAGTTGGCAGGTGCGCGCTAATAGCAATTCACTTTACTGCATATTTTTGAGGACTGATCGTGTTACGTGTCGGACTAATAGGCTGCGGTCGAATAAGTGATATCTACATTCAAAACTGTCAGTCATATAACGAGCTGCAGTTAGTTGGTTGCGCCAGCCTTGATATGGCAGAGTCACGCGAAAAAGCCCGCCAATATGACATAGGGATTGTTTGCTCAGCGGATGAGTTAATCAGCCATCCGGATATAGACTGTATTCTTAATCTGACGGTACCGTCTGCACATACGGATATCGCACTCGCAGCACTTGAGTCAGGCAAACATGTGTTCAGTGAAAAGCCGTTCGCGACAGATCTGGCACAGGGCCGTGCGGTGTTAAAGCGAGCCCTGGACAACCAGTTGCTGGTGGGCAATGCACCGGATACTTTTCTTGGTGGCCGCTGGCAAACCTGCCGTGCGCTGATTGACAGTGGCGTCATTGGCATGCCTACGGGCGTGGCTGCGTTTGTAGGTACGCATGGCGTAGAGCGACATAATCCAAATCCTGATTTCTACTATCTGGAAGGTGGCGGCCCCATGCTTGATCTGGGACCGTACTATGTGACTGCCATGGTGTCAGTGTTAGGCCCGATAAGCAGGGTTTGCGGGTTATCACGAAAGACTTTTTCCGAACGAATGATTGAAACTGGTCACCGCAGCGGTGAAATGATACCGGTTGAAGTTGATACACACACCATGGGAATGATCGAGTTTGAGTCTGGTGTTATCGGGTCGATCACCATGAGCTTTGATATCTGGGATTCAGAAACCCCACGATTTGAAATCTATGGAGAGGAAGGCACATTATGTATCCCTGACCCCGATCCGGTGCATGGGGCTAATCAGTTTGGTGGTGAAGTGTGGTATCGCACCAGAGAGAACTCAAGGTGGGCTTACCAGCCAAGAGTGACTGGTAAAGATAGCTGGACAGTAGCGGAGAATTGTCATGGCTATAACGACAATTCACGCGGACTGGGATTGCTTGATCTGGCAGTTGCTGTAAAAGAAAAGCGGCAGCCAAGAGCAAGCGGTGAGCTGGCCTATCATGTCAGTGAAGCACTTACTGGAATATTAGAAGCACCAGCCAGGGGTGGGTACATTGATATAGCCAGTACCTGCCAAAGGCCGGAGCCGCTTCCGCAGCAGTTTCCCTAAATGTTCGATAAGACGATCTTAATAACACTGCATATAGCCAATGGTAATTATTGATTATGACTATTGAGCAGCTCGACTTTGCCGATCCGTATTTTGCGGTCAGGTATGTTACTGACGAAAGCGATGTGTCAGTGGTGAAAAAATCAATCGTGTTGAACCTCGCAGAGCAACCGATACTAATAGAAAAGCAACCGTTGCATCACCTGCAGTCGTACATTGCTGTAAATACTGTGCTTACGCAGGTAAAGAGGGCAGTGATGATAGAAGACTTTGAAAAGCACAACCAAGAAGCCCTGTTTACGTCCGTGAAACAGCAATGGCCACTGGCATTTGATGTGCGCGGGGAAGAGCGGTTACGCGGTGTGAGTCATTATATGGGCCCGAAGATTACTTTGGGCAATGTCGGGTTGGGGTTGTATCACGCCGGTTCGGTGCCGTTGAATGTGGGTTTGCATAAAGAGCACCCATGGTGTGAGAAGCCGGGGTTTAAGGAAGTACACACCCAGATCGTCGGGTTTGGCAAAATGCAACAGTGCACTGAAAAAGACATCAACACACTTTATCTTGAAGAGCCCATGTCTCCCGGTACAACGCACAGGCCTATGTACGACAGCGAAGGGAATTATCCGTGGCATCAGTACGAAACAGTGACACCGGGTATATTTATGGCCGTTGAGATACTACCGCAATGATCTGTACAAATATTAAAGTTGCTTTCCTTTGAGCACTTTACTACCAGTCAATCCAGAGCTGTTGCCTGTGTACCCGCAGTTGAGCCGCAGGCTAAGGCTTGGTGTTGTCGGCGGTGGTCGAATCGCATCTATGCAGTCGATGGCGGCACGCTTGTCTGATCACTGGGAGGTGACTGCCGGTGCTTTGTCTTCTAATGCAGGGCAGGCTGCCATTCGTGCAGAACAATGGAGGTTATCTGCTGAAAGGTCGTACACCTGTTTTACAGAAATGGCAAAAAGAGAATCGTCACGAGACGACGGCATCGATGCGGTAATGATAACCACACCGAATTATTTACATGCCGAAGTAGCGCAGGCATTTCTTGAATCGGGTATCGCAGTGCTTTGTGATAAGCCCATGACCAACACAATGCAGGAGGCATCTGCTTTGGTCGATGCTGTTGGCCTTCACAATGAAGTATTCGGTGTGAGTTACGTGATGTCGTGCTTTCCGATGGTGCGACAAGCGCGTGAGCTGGTCAGTCAAGGATGTATTGGTGAAGTAAACCAGATACACGTAGAGTTTCTACAAGATTGGATGACACCAC
>CALHCI010000003.1 GCA_937931165.1 uncultured Granulosicoccaceae bacterium | reverse complement strand
ATGTACAATGAAACCGGATTTACTTACGTTGTTCTTCTAATCCTTGCTGCACTGGCAGGCTGTGACAGTAAAAGTGAAGAAGAAACTTCGGGTGCATTGCAGAATCCCTATCACAATGGTTTTCTTCTGACTGCGCTGACCATAACAGAATTAGCCAATACCGGCCCGTTTTCGGCCTTTACAACAAATAGATAAAACTACGACGTAGAAGCAACCTGGTGCCACGATGCAATATTCTGTCGACGCCGATGCGGTGAGCCACAGAGAGTCATTCACCTACAGTAGTGATGGATTGGAAGATGGTGTTGAAGCTTTCACCGGGCATTTGCCAGTGGTTACCTCCAGACAGTTCATCTGCTGCAACACACCCGATAACGAGCCGCTTTCATCGCCCAGGTCCCCAGCCAGGTTCCCCGGTAGTCGTCGATAATACAACGCCAAACAAAAAAGACCCTTCAGATTATATCGGTACTGTCACAGTAGAAAATTGTAAGGTGCCCTGGTTCGCAACAACTACATACATAGCTCTATCCTGCGTGTTAATTATCATTGCAGTGATGCGGTTGGTTCAGTCGTGTGTGGTTAAACCGGCCGCGAACCGATAAAATGCCAACCATGAAAGGTTATCTATATCAGCTGTTGTTCGACGCAGCGAGACGTTTTGTGCCATTCAAGGACTGGATTGGTGAGCTGAAAAACCCGGAGGTGCTGCGGGCAGACATATTTGCCGGCATCACAGTGGCATTGGTGCTGATTCCCCAGTCGATGGCTAACGCCCAGCTGGCTGGCCTGCCACCCCAGATCGGGCTGTACTCTGCTTTTCTGGTGCCCATTGTGGCGGCGCTGTTCGGTTCTTCTCGCCAGTTACAGAACGGGCCGGTGGCGATTATCTCGCTGATGACCGCGGCCGCGCTGATTCCGCTGAATTTATCGCCGGAACAATATATCGCCTATGCCGCGATGGTCGCGATTATGGCTGGTGTCATGCAGCTGGTGCTGGGGTTTCTGCGCCTGGGGATGATGGTGGATTTCTTGTCGCATCCTGTGGTGATTGGCTTTATCAATGCTGCCGCCATTGTTATCAGTAGCTTGCAGGTGAGTAAATTACTGGGGATTGAAAATGTCACCGGTAATCACTTATATGAGACGCTCTGGAATCTACTGCTGGCTATTCCGGATCAGACGCACTTTCCAACACTGGCGATGGGTCTGTTTTCCATGGTGTTGCTGTATTGTTTCAAGAAGTACACGCCACATTTACCCGGGATATTGTTTACCGTGGTTACGGCAACTGTGCTGGCCTGGCTGCTGAAGTTTGAAGGAATGGGCGGTAAGGTGGTCGGCAATATTGAAAGCGGTCTGCCGTCGTTCATTATGCCAACGATCGACCCGCGGGATATTACTTCTCTGTTGATGCCGTCTTTTATGATTGCGCTGCTCAGTTTTGTCGAGGCCTTTTCCATTGCCAAGGCCGTGGCCTCAAAAACACGACAGCATCTGTCGGCAAATCAGGAAATGGTGGGTAAGGGGCTTGCCAATGTGGTTGCCGGTGTGACGCAAGGTTATGCGGTTTCCGGTTCTTTCTCGCGCACGGCAGTAGCCTTTGATGCCGGAGCAAAAACCGGTTTTACTGCGATTGTCTCCGGCATTATTGTGGGTGTGACGCTGCTGTTTTTGACGCCGTTACTGTATCACCTGCCGGTGGCAACGCTGGCTGCAGTGATCATTATGGCGGTGATTGGCATGATTCACTTCGAGCCGTTTAAGCACGCGTGGAAGGTTAATCCACATGATGCCATTGTTGCCTTTGTCGTGTTTGCCGGTACGTTGATTTTTGCACCGCATCTGGAATGGGGTATTTTTATGGGCGTGGTGCTGTCGTTGCTGTTTTATATCTATAAGACAATGCGGCCGCACTTTGCTGAAGTTTCACTGGATGCAGATGGCACGCTGCGAGACGCCGAAATCTTTGGTATGGAAACCAGCCAGAATATGGCAATTTTCCGATACGACGGTGATTTGTATTTTGCCAACGCCAGTTACCTTGAAAAGCAGTTGCTAAATGCAGTAGCGGATAAGCCAAAGTTAAAGGTTCTGGTGCTGGACCTTGAGGCGGTTGACCAGATTGATGTCACTGGCGAAGAGATGCTCACGCATATGTCTGAACGGTTACAGGAAGCCGGGATCGATTTTTATATTACCCGTGCAAAGTTCAAGGTGACGGATGCACTGAAACGATCAGGCTTGTATGACCGGATTGGTGAAGAGCACTTTTTTGGTAAGCGGGCGTTTGCGATGGAAGCGATTAAAGAGAAGTACGGTGATGCTGTGGATATGAGTCATCTGGAAGTGCATCGGCCGAAAGAGGATAGCGAGGAATAAGCAGCAGAGCTGAACAGCAGAGGTTAAATTCGGGTCAGGCATCGGTGACAGTTGTATTCGTTACCGGCTGACACGAAGCAATGCCTCTGCTGCAGCACGACCCGACAAAAAGCCACCTTCAACACGAGGCCCGTCAAACGCCTCTCCTGCCAGCACAATACGTGGTGACTCTCCCCACATAACATATTTGTCGGGCCAGCAGGTGATCGGTCCGGCGTAGCGCCAGCGTTGAACGGAGCTTGCTAACACGCCGTGAGGATCGCCTGCATCCCCCAGTTGTTCCGCTGCAACCTTTAGTGCATAGCCGACTACTTCTGCATCAGTTGCAGACCACATTGCGTCGCCTTGCGCATTGGAAAGATGAATGGTCACTGCAGGGACAGCAGATATACCTTTTGCATGATTATCAGTAACAAATGCGAGATCAGGGTGATCGACAAATTGAGCTGCACCTTTGGGCCCCAGACCTGTCGGGTGGTCA
>CALHCI010000002.1 GCA_937931165.1 uncultured Granulosicoccaceae bacterium | reverse complement strand
CTGGCGGCCATTACTGGCGGGAACCGTAAATGAGGAGCTGGCGCAGGCAGAGTCACAAAGCCCGAAACTGGTGCAGTTAATTTATCTGTTGTTGTTGGCGGGAGTAATTGCAATAGCCATTAAGATCGTTGGCATTCTATTAATCACCGCGTTGTTGGTAATCCCCGCCGCTACTGCGCGGCGCTGGGCTGCAACACCTGAAACCATGGCATTGCTTGCATCAGTGATCGGCGTAATCGCAGTGGTCTGCGGGCTGTCTGCGTCGTTACAGGCTGATCTGTCAGCAGGCCCTGCCATTGTGGTTTCAGCCTTATTGCTGTTTTTGGTAACAACCGTTTTACCGCGACGCTAAATAATCACCCCGGTGTATACACCAGGGCAATCACCCAGGGCAATCACTCATCGTGATCCACTAGCCTGCAACCTTTTTCGTCAACAGCATGAAGTTAACCATTTCCGACGAGGTTGCCTTCATCTTCCGGTTGAACGGATTAACGGCGACACCGGTGCGCTCTACGACCTGCAACTTCCCCGCATTAAGCAGTGCCGTAAGCTCGGCCGGCTTGACCAGTTTGCTGTATTGATGTGTCCCTCTGGGTAACCAGCGTAAAACATACTCGGCACCGAAGATCGCAATAAACCATGCGATCGGGTTGCGATTAATGGTCGACACAAACTGCAGGCCACCCTCTTTAACCAGCGCATTGCACCCCTGCATAAACGCCGATAAGTCAGCAACGTGCTCTACGACTTCCATGTTCAGCACAATGTCGTATTGTTGCCCACTTGTCGCAAGCGACTCTGCGGTAGCCACATCATAGCGGATCGATAAACCGTTGCTTTCAGCATGCTGCCGCGCGATGGCAATGTTCTTTTCACTGATATCCACGCCATGAACATTGGCACCATAGCGCGCCATGGTCTCAGACAAAATGCCACCTCCACATCCGATATCCAGCAAGTTTAAACCGGCAAAGGGCTGTTCGGCATTGGCATCTGTGCCCAATTGCTTATGAATCGCATTGACAATAATGCCGGTTCTGAAGCCGTTTAGCCGATGCAGCGGCCACATAGGTCCGGCTTCGTCCCACCACATTGCCGCAAGCCTGTCGAAACGTGCGCGCTCTTCCGGGTCGACACTTGCTGCCTCTCTGTGAAGGTTGTTGTTAAGCTGGTCCGGCATAAATATCTGTACTCCGCATATGCACTGAGGGTGTAGGTTGTTATCGTTTCTGGTCGATTTATTGACAGTTATCCAGGCGTCAATCAGATTTACGCGTTAACAGCAAAAAAGATTCATCATTGGTAAATGACTGATTAACATACAGTTCTCTCCGTTATTTGAATCTACACCATTAATTTGTGTTAACGATCACAAAATGAGTACTAATCCTGCAATACCGGTATTGTTCATCGTATCTCGGAGCCGCCCCTCTCATGAAGTGGAAGGCAAAATCAAACTCGGAAGCTGGAGAAGTGCTCAAGCTGCTGGCAAAGCAAGGCGAACCCCTGCTTAAACAACTCGATACAGGAAAGGGATTTAACCCGCTTACTACAGATGCCAGTAACGACGATAACGCTGCGAGCACTGACCTGAAGAGTAATGTTGAGTCACCGGAAAAAAGCGATTCGCAAAACAGCGACAACGCTGGCAACACTGACGGCGACAGCAACGGTGATTCTGAACAGGAGAACTGCGAGTCTGCAGCAATAGCAAGCTAGAGCGCACTATGCTTACAGGCTGCCCGAACCAGAACAGCATGTGCATCTTGCCTCTTGGCTGCACATGGGCTGCAAATGGGCTGCAAATGGGCTGCAAATGGGCTGCAGATCGGCCGACACCAGCTGCCTGAATCTCCGGTGGTAAGCTCTTGCAGGTTACTTCTCTGCGACGATATAGGCGATCCAGCATTCGTGATCGACAACCTCGCGAGTCTCTTCGAATTCATCGAGAGCCTCTCCTGAGTCATCATCAAACATCTGTACAAAAAACCGGACCTTGCTGAACCCGGCTTCGATTAACAGATCATCAATCTCCTGCCCACCCCACAACCGCCAGGAGTAGCTAAAGGCGCGATCGAGACGGGATTTATCGGGAAACCTGAAGTGGATATAGCACTGCATGTCCTGCGTCAGCGCATTGTAACTGTGCTGATCCCAGTGATAGGTAAAGCCATCCAGTTTGTGTTTTTCAACCTGAGTGGAATGTGCTTCTGACCCACCGAACGCATCGAGAAATAACATGCCGTCGTCATTCAACGCTTTGTGCACACTCTTGAAGTAGCCCAGCAATTGTTGACGCTGCTTGAAAATCCAGTAGCTGAAATTAAATGCCAGTACAACATCTACTGAGGGAGTTTTGACGGTAAGTACATCAGACTGAATAAACTCGACTCTTTCACGCTGCTTGGGTTTTAACTTTTCGAGGTTGTGCTTGCGTCCCCACTCGAGCACCTCTTCATCAAAGTCTACGGCCCAGGCGCGGTTGTTCTTATTGCGTTTGGTCCATACACAGGCACTTCGAGCGGTACCGGCAAAATCTTCCCGCAGGGTCACCGGCTTGCGCTTGCGAATATCCTTGTAAGTATCCTGCACAAAGTCGAGTTCAAACTCGGAGTCCTGAACCGACTCCTGATATAACGCGTGTCGGTCGGCACGCAGTGCCATACTTTTTTTATTCTTCTTGTTCTTAGCCAAGAATAAGTCCTCAATGGGTGGTCAGCTCTTGATGCCGACACCTTTGTTTAACAGATACAACGCCACACTGGCGAGTATGACGATAAAGCTCAGAATAACGACGAATGACCAGCCAATACTGATATCAGATGATCCGAGTATGCCAAAACGGAAGCCGTTAATCATGTACAACACGGGGTTGATATAGGATAGACCTTGCCAAAAATCCGGTAGCAGTTTTACCGAATAAAAAATACCACCAAGATAAGTCAGCGGCGTTAAAACGAAATTCGGAATGATTGAAATGTCGTCAAAGCCTTTAGCGAATACAGAGTTTATAACACCCGCAATCGAAAACAAGGTTGAAGTCAGCACCACGACCAGTACCGTGGTCAGCGGGTTCTCAACTGACAGCCGCGTAAAAAATAATGAAACAGCAGCAACCAGTGCCCCCACTATTAACCCGCGACATACGCCACCGGCAACAAACCCGGCCAGTATGACAACATTATGCACCGGTGCTATCAGTAACTCTTCAAGGTGGTGCTGAAACTTGGCGCCGAAAAAGGACGAAACTGAATTGGAATAGGAGTTGGTGATCACTGCCATCATGATAATGCCGGGCACTATGAAATCGATATACCGGTGCCCGTCCATCTCGCCTACACGTGAGCCGATCAGCGTCCCGAAGATCATCATGTAAAGTAATGCGCTTACCGCAGGCGGTACAATGGTTTGCACCCAGATGCGCATAAAACGCCGGATTTCTTTGGTGACAATGGTTTTAAACGCAACGACATTGATAGCTGCTATTGACTGCATCAGTTTGCCTCTTCTTCGCTATCATTTTCATCATCACCTACCAGACGCAGAAAAAACTCCTCCAGCCGGTTGGTTTTGTTTCGCATACTCACTACCTCAATACCCTGACGGCCAAGTAGTTCAAACAGGGTATTCAGGCTGTCACCTAAAGGCATCTCGACATCCAGTCTGTTGCCTTCGCAGCGGGTGACTTTAAAACCATCAAGGGCCGGTGCCTTATCAACGGGCGCTTTAAGATCAAACACAAACGACTGGTACTGCGAACGGCTCAGTAATTCGGCGACTTCGCCCTGTTCGATAATTTTACCGTCATCAATAATCGCCACATTGCGGCACAGCGTCTCAGCCTCTTCGAGATAGTGGGTGGTCAGGATAATAGTGGTGCCTTCCTTGTTAATGTCTTCGAGGAAGGTCCACATTGAGCGACGGATTTCAATATCTACACCGGCCGTGGGCTCATCGAGAATAAGCACCGCAGGCTGATGCACCAGCGCCCTTGCAATCATAAGCCGGCGTTTCATCCCCCCGGACATCTCACGCGCCGGACGATCTTTTTTATCCCACAACTCAAGCAGTTTAAGATAGCGCTCTGCGCGCTCTTCGGCGACTGACCCGGGTATTCCGTAGTAACCCGCCTGAGTGACCAGAATATTCACAGGTGATTCGAAGACATTGAAATTAAATTCCTGCGGCACCAGACCGATCAGCAGTTTGCACTGGTTGCGCTCGGTGGTGAGATCATGACCGTGTATTTTCACCGCCCCTTCAGAAGCGTTGACCAGCGAACTGATGATTCCAATGGTGGTGGACTTACCCGCACCGTTCGGTCCGAGCAACGCAAAGAAATCTCCCTTATCTACGGTCAGGTCAACGCCGTTAAGCGCGACATGGCCGTTGTCATAGGTTTTCTTTAATCCTGAAATTTCCAGTGCTTTCATTTTTTTTACGGTAACAGAGCGATTTTGCCAATCACAAACAAACGATCAGGCGTAGGAGATCCGGATTACTCGACACACAACTGCTGCAGAACATTTCTGATTGGCTGCGGGATAGTGACCGGCTTTTCGGTATTTTCATCGACAAAGACATCGGTGAAATAGCCGGTGGCTCGCACATCTTCTTCACCGGCGATAAAAAGCCCAACCTCATAACGAACACTGGAATTACCGAGTTTACCCACCCGAAGACCCGCTTCAAGCGTATCCGGGAATTTAATCTGTGCGATATAGCGACACATGTTCTCGACGGAAAAACACCGTACCCCGTGGTTGCTGAAATCAAGCTCGGAATCGACCTCGAGGTAGCGCATGATCACCAGCTCAAAAAAGGTCAGGTACTTCGCATTATTAACATGCCCGTACTGATCGTTGTCAGACCAGCGTGTAGGGATAGTCAGAAAGTGCCTGAAATTATCACGCACCTCTGTCCTGTCGAGCGGGAATTCTTTCATTATGACTCTTCAAGCGGTGGACGATTGCTCTGCCACAACACCTCACTACCACCTTCGTGACGGGCAAGCACTCGCGCGATAACAAACAACAGATCAGACAGTCGGTTCAGATAGATAATGCTTTGCGCGGGGAGCTGCTCGTGTTCACCGAGAGAAATCACACAGCGCTCAGCTCTGCGGCACACGGTTCTGGCCAAATGGCACGCAGCCGCTGCTTGTCCGCCACCCGGCAGAATGAAGTCTTTGAGTGCCGGCAGCTCCTCATTGAAGCTGTCGAGCTGTCGCTCCAGCCACGACACGTGCACCTCTTTGAGCGCTTCGTGGCCAGGGATACAAAGCTCGCCACCAAGGTCGAACAGATGGTGCTGCACTTCGGTCAGCACACGGTTTATCGCTTCAGGTACCGGCAGTGCCAGCACCATACCGACGACACTGTTTAGCTCATCGGTGGTGCCGTAGGCAGTCACTCTGAGGCTGTTTTTCATCACCCGCGAACCATCTCCGAGGCCGGTTGTGCCCTCATCGCCGGTGCGTGTGTAGATTTTTGTAAGTCTATTGCCCAAAGCGGACTCCTGCGGGATAAAATTAAGGTTTCTGCGTTGTAGCGGTAACAGGCAACGCCGGGCGCGCCATTGTGCCAGAATAGTGCGCGAATAGGCATTCTAATGGCTGGCAGGCAATCGGCCGATAACCCGTTATCCAGCGCTGTAATCCTTTGCGAAGGCTCACCCAGTTCATGCATTTGAGTCGTATTTTCACCATAACTGTATCTCTGCTGCTTGGCGCTAATGCCTGGGCGCAGTTGCAGCTCGATAGTGCGGTACCCACCGGACGCCTGATCGTCACTTATCAATCGGATCAGACGGTTAGCGCCGGCCTTGGCGCTATGCAGGGTGATCGCAAATCAACCGACAGCCTGCACAGGGCGCGCTGGCGCCGGGGGCTGGGGCTTGAATTATCCCGCGGCTTATCAAAACACACTGAATTGTTGAATGCCGACACCACTAACGATGGCGTTTTGAGACAGTTGGCGCTGCAACTCAATGGCGATACCAATATTAAGTCGGCGTCAGTCGACTACAAGCGCTACCCGCTGGAGCAGCCCAACGACCCGTTATTCCAGGGCAATCTAAGCGAACCCGGCAATCAAAGCTATTTGTACGAAGGTGACTTCAGCCTGCGTGCACCCGGTGCCTGGGATATCACTACCGGATCCCAAAGTGCGGTCATTGCGATCGTCGATACCGGTGTACTTCCAAACCACCCGGAGCTAGAGGCCCGCTCCATTGCCGGGCTGGGATACGACTTTGTGTCCGCCGATCTGCCAGGTGACTTTACCAGCGCCAACGACGGAGACGGACGCGACGCCAACCCGATCGACCCTGGTGATTTCTGTCAATCGAGCCCGAGCAGCTGGCACGGTACCGGTGTAGCCAGCGTTGCTGCCGGTAACAGCAACAACGGCGTCGGTATTGCCGGCATAGACTGGAACGCCCGGCTGCTGCACGCGCGTGCGCTGGGCAAATGTGGTGGTACGGATGCCGATATTATCGATGCTATTCGCTGGAGTGCCGGTCTGGCGGTTTCGGGATTGCCACTGAATCAAACACCAGCCACGGTGGTCAACCTGAGCATTGGTGGCCCCACCGAATGCACACCCGCATGGCAGGATGTCATTGATGAGCTGAATGCTCTGGGTATTCCTTTTGTGATCGCCGCGGGCAATGAAAAAACCAACGCGCTGCGCTCGTCACCGGCAAATTGCGCAGATGTGATCACAGTGGGTTCCAACACCCCGGGGGGCGATCTCGACAGCGGATTTTCTAACTATGGTTTAAAAGTCACCATTGCCGCACCCGGTCGTAATATTCTGATGGCAACCAACACCGGCATTCAGGACGCAGACTCAGAAGGTTACAGCTATCAACGTGAAACAGGCTCAAGCTTCTCTGCCGCATTAGTCAGCGGTGCGATCAGCCTGATGCAGTCGCTCGACCCCGAACTTAGCCCAAATGCAATTCGCAGTATTCTTCAACAGAGCGCTTCAGACTTCGCTACTGAGGATGACTGCGGCACTTACTATTGTGGTGCGGGTATATTGAATTTAACCCGCGCCATGCAGTTTGCACGAGATGGCGGCTACAACACTGACTTCAACGCCGAAAATACGCTGCTGTCTACACAATCGACCCCCATTGATTTAAACACGCCCGTCAACGGGTCGCTGTTCGGCTATCGCGATGTTCGCTACTACAAAATCACGACCGGCCAGACCGGCCTGCTGACCATTACCTCAGATGCCGAGGCAGATCTGTTCGGTTACTTGCTCAATGACCAATACAGTGTGCTGGCGCGCGACGACGACAGCCATACCGCATTTAATTTCCGTGTCGCATCAAGAGTGCCGGCAGGTGACTATTACCTTGCAGTAGAGCGAGCCTCAAGTCGGCAAAGTGACGGCGAAGCTGCTTTTGAACTCACTGCCGAGTTCAGTCTCGACCAGCCCGATGCGTTTCTCTTTGCTCCTGTGAACAACGCACCGGTTAATTCGTCAATCTATTCCGAGAGCGTGCGAATTACCGGGCTTGCCAATACGGCCCTCGTGTCCGTTTCCGGTGGGTACTACGCGGTTAACGGTGGTGCATTCACTGCAGACCAGGGGCTGGTAAACAACGGTGATACGCTGCAGGTTTCTTTGACGTCTGGCGCCGGTACCAGTACTCAATCCGCTTTGGCGCTCACCGTCGGCGCCTACTCCACCGGCTTTACCGTGGTGACTACAGACGGCATCACACCACCTTCCAGCGGAAACGCCGGCACCAACACCTCTGCCGGTTGCGCATTGAGCACAGCGCAGGGCCGCTTCGATCCGCTGCTGACTGCGCTGTTGCTATTGTCATTTGCGGCAGTCTTTGCAAAACGCAGGCAAGACAGCTAGACCGGGGCCCACCCGGGGCCAAAACAATTCATCGCTTTACCTGTTGCTGTGAGGCTCTACAATGCGCCTTTGGCCTTTGTGATGAGAGCGCGATGACGCAAAAGTTTACCGGTACCGAAAACTACGTATCAACCGAAGATCTGACGCTTGCGGTCAATGCGGCGATGACGCTCGGCAGACCACTGCTGATCAAAGGCGAGCCCGGTACCGGCAAGACTCAACTCGCCGAAGAAGTTGCCCGGTCTATTAATGCCCCCTTGTTTCGCTGGCACATCAAGTCAACCACCAAAGCGCAACAAGGTCTGTATGAATACGATGCGGTATCGCGATTGCGCGACTCACAACTCGGTGACGACCGTGTACAGGATATTGCAAACTACATTATCAAAGGCAAGCTGTGGGAAGCGTTCGATTGCGACGAGACGGCTGTGGTACTCATCGATGAAATTGACAAAGCCGATATTGAATTCCCTAACGATCTGTTGCTCGAAATTGACAAGATGGAGTTTCACGTTTACGAAACCCGCGAAACTATCGCCGCCAAACATCGACCACTGGTCATCATTACCAGCAACAACGAAAAAGAACTGCCAGACGCATTTTTACGCCGCTGTTTTTTCCACTACATTCGTTTCCCTGATCATGACACGATGCAGCAAATTGTCGATGTGCATTTCCCTGGCTTAAAGAAAAATCTGTTAGATGCAGCGCTTAAAGTATTTTTCGAAATGCGTGAAGTACCCGGCCTTAAAAAGAAGCCATCGACATCGGAACTACTCGACTGGATAAAACTGCTGCTTGCCGAAGACATACCCGCAGACGCACTGCAATCGGACGATAAAAATTCAATCATCCCAAAACTGCACGGCGCACTGCTTAAGAATGAACAGGATGTTCACCTGTTTGAACGACTGGTATTTCTTAACCGCCGCAAGTAAGTAAGTAATCGTGATCTCCGTTAATTATCAGGCGAACGATCTGCCATGTTAATCGATTTGCTATACCGCTTGCGCAAAGCCGAAGTGCCGGTTTCCATTACCGAGTACCTCGCCATGCTCGATGGCATAAATGCCGGTGTGGGCGGATACAGTGTTGATGACTTCTACCACTTCGCACGCATTGCACTGGTAAAAGACGAACGCCACTACGATCGTTTTGATCAGGTGTTTGGCGACTACATCAACGGTATTCAAAACCTGTTTGATGACATCATTGGCGAGATCCCCGAAGAGTGGTTACGTGCAGAGGCCGAGCGACTGTTTACCGATGAGGAAAAGGCCAGCATAGAAGCGATGGGCGGCTGGGACGAGATTATGGAGACGCTCAGGAAACGCCTGGAAGAACAGAAAAAAAGACACCAGGGCGGCAGTAAGTGGGTCGGTACCGGTGGCACATCACCGTACGGTGCCTACGGTTATAACCCGGCTGGTGTCAGGATAGGACAGAAGACCGGGCGTCAGGGTCGCGCGATGAAAGTATGGGATAAACGCGAGTATAAAAACCTCGACGATCAACGCGAGCTCGGCACGCGTAACTTTAAAATGGCTCTGCGTAAACTACGTAGATTTGCACGTGAAGGTGCACAGGATCAGCTAGACCTTAACGACACTATTAATGCTACCGCCAGAAACGCCGGTCTGCTTGATATAAAAATGATTGCAGAACGCCGCAATGCAATAAAAGTGCTGCTGCTGTTTGATGTGGGTGGATCGATGGATTATCACGTGCAAAACAGTGAAGCCTTATTTTCTGCAGCGCGCAGCGAGTTCAAACACCTCGAATACTATTACTTTCACAATTTTATCTACGAGAAGCTCTGGAAAGATAATCGCCGCCGACACAACGAAACAATTTCAACGGTGGAGTTTATTCGCACATATGGTAAGGACTACCGGATTATTTTCGTGGGTGACGCGACCATGAGCCCTTTTGAAATTACCACGGCCGGCGGCAGCGTCGAACACTGGAATGAAGAGTCCGGCGTTACCTGGATCAACAGAATACTCACCAAATTCCCACATGCTGTGTGGCTTAATCCGGAGTCACAGACGCACTGGCAGCGTGTGCCGTCTATTAAAATCACCCATCAACTGCTCGACGAACGGATGTTCCCGCTCACCGTCGAGGGTATTGGCAATGCCATTTCAGCGTTGCAGAAAAAACACTGAAAATGGTGACGGCTTACACCACATAGCCAGCTGCGTCACCAACCCAGTTTCGGGCAGTATTGGCGGGACAATCCTATAGTGCCGCCATAGTGCAGGGATCGTTAATATCGTACAATCCGGCGTTCACCTGATTCGGGCGTGCTAAACGCCGTACGCGAGCCACTTATTTCCTCCCCCGCACCTCATTCTGCAATCGACACAGTGATCGAGCTTCGTGATATTCACAAGGCTTACGGTCACATTGAAGTGTTAAAAGGCATCAGCCTGACGGCCAGGCGTGGTGATGTGATTGCGCTGATCGGTTCGTCCGGTTCGGGGAAAAGTACGCTGCTGCGATGCGTCAATCTGCTGGAAACCCCGCAACAGGGAGACATACTGTTTCAGGGAGACACCGTTAGGTGGAAAAACGGACTCAAAGGCCGTACCCCGGCAGACAAAAACCAGGTGCGGCGAATGCGTACCAACCTGTCCATGGTGTTTCAGCAATTCAACTTGTGGGCACACATGACGGTACTTCAAAACGTTACTGAGGCGCCTGTTTCTGTGCTCGGCAAAACCCCTCAGGAAGCAGAGCAACTCGGTCGTGCTTTGCTCGATAAAGTCGGCATTGGCGATAAGTGCGATCAATACCCGTCGCAGCTGTCCGGTGGCCAGCAACAGCGCGCAGCGATTGCCCGGGCACTGGCGATGGAACCCGCCGCCATGCTGTTCGACGAACCGACCAGCGCGCTCGACCCCGAACTTGAAGCCGAAGTCGTCAGGGTCATCAAGGCGCTGGCCGCTGAAGGCCGGACCATGCTTATCGTCACGCATGACATGAAAATGGCATTTGATGTCGCCAATCACGTCATTTTTTTACACGACGGTGTTATCGTAGAGCAAGGCACACCGGAACATGTGTTTCAACAAACGCAGTCGGAGAGACTGCAACAGTTTCTGCACGCTACCGGCACCATCGGTTGACGCGTGCACCTCTAATTTTGTAAGGAGATCCGCTTGAAAAACTTAACAATTTCCGTGGTGGCTGCCGCTTTGCTGAGCGCGCCAGCTTTCGCCGACACAGTACGCCTGGGCACCGAAGGCGCCTACGCTCCTTTTAACTTCGTCAACGACAACGGCGAAATCGACGGTTTCGAACGCGAAGTCGGCGACAAACTGTGCGAACTTGCCGAGCTCGATTGCACCTGGGTAAAGAATGACTGGGACTCCATTATTCCGAACCTGGTATCAGGCAACTACGATGTCATTATCGCCGGCATGAGCATCACCGATGAGCGTGACGAAGTCATCGACTTCACTCAGGACTACTACCCGCCGGATCCAAGTACCTACATGGCACTGGCAGGCACCAAAGACGATGCGGTCAACGGTATCGTCGCGGCACAGGTTTCTACCATTCAGGCGGGTTATATTGCCGAGTCAGAAGCCACACTGGTTGAGTTTGCCACCCCTGATGAAACTATTGCTGCCGTTAAAAGCGGTGAAGCAGATGCTGTACTCGCCGATGACGGCTTCCTGCGCAAGTACGTTGAAGAGAGTGGCGGCGAACTGATCTTTCTGACGCCAACCGTTAGTCTTGGTGGTGGTGTAGGCCTGGGTCTGCGTGAGAGCGACACCGAACTGAAAGACAAGCTTAATGCCGCTATCGACACTATGAAAAAAGACGGTTCACTGAACGAACTGATCGCCAAGTGGTTCGACGGTAAGGAAGGCGGTTACTAAATGACGCCTGACCGGGGCGCTATTGTCGCCCCGGTCATCATCTAACCCATGGAATTTTGCGCAGACCCTTCCCTGCTATCCGGCTGGCGCTGGCTGGCTTGTTATCTCACCACCCCCAAACACCAGCTTTTTTATCTAAGCTTTCTTACTGTCTTTGCGCTGCTTGCCATTACTGCACCGGTGGTGTTGTTAATGGGTTTTGCCGGCGCAGTTGCCAGACTTTCCACTATTGCACCGATTCGATGGCTGGGGGTTTTGTATACCAGCATGGTCAGGGGGGTGCCTGACATTATCTTCTTTTTGTTTGTGCCAATTGCGCTAGATCAACTGGTCGAACTTACCCGCCACAAAATTAAATGCCCCGAAGTCACCGAGCCTGTATATCGCGGTACGGAATTTATCGTCTGTAGCGAAGCAAAAATGCCATTGCAGGATGCAGCAGCGTGGGTGCACCAGGGTTGGGGTTTTATACTGGCAGTCATTGCGTTTTCTATTGTATTCGGTGCATTTGCGGCAAACACGCTGTACGGCGCACTGAAAGCGGTACCGGAAAACCAGCTGGAAACTGCCAGAGCATTCGGATTCACCGAACGCCAGACGTTTAGAAAAATCCATGTGCCGCAGATGTGGACTTACGCACTACCCGGCTTATCAAACCTGTGGATGATCCTGATTAAAGCCACACCGCTACTGTTTCTGCTGGGTATAGAAGATATCGTCTACTGGGCGCGCGAACTCGGTGGTTCAAAAACCGGTTACTTCGCCTACCCGCATCCGGACTGGCGACTGTGGTACTTCCTTGGATTGCTGGTGTTTTATTTGTTTTTAACCTGGATCAGCGGCAAGGTCTTCGATCGATTAAACGTGCGTTTTAATCGCCAAAACCACAATGAGAGCAGCCCGGAAAAAACGTTATTAAAGCCAGTTGAGGCAGGTCGATGAGCTGTCTCGATACCATTGCTGCCTACAGCCTGCGATCAATCGGTATCGGTGAACGGCTATTGCCAAAAACAGATATCAGTATCTGTGAACAGGCAGTGTTAATCGGCAGCGGTATTCTGTGGAACGTTTACTTTGCCGTATTGGCAGTGCTGTGCGGGTTTATATTCGCGACTGCGCTGGCGCTGGCACGCAACAGTGAACGGGCACTGATCAAAAAACCTGCAGACTGGTTTGTTTTTCTGTTTCGTGGCTCACCGTTGTTTATACAATTCTTTTTCGCTTACGAATTATTTTCGTTGTTTCCGCGTGCGGGTATTGATATCCCTCTTGGCATCACAACAGTTACCCTTCAAACCAGTGCCCTAACCAAAGCATGGCTGGGCGCACTAATTGTGTTGTTTCTCAATACCTCCGCATACAGTGCAGAAATTTTCTATGGCGCGCTGCGGGCGATTCCCAAGGGAGATCTGGAGGCGGCAGATGCTTTTGGCATGTCGGGTATGACGAAATTTCTCAAAGTGACATGGCCTACACTGTTGCGGCTTGCGTGGCCGTCATATACCAATGAAGCAATATTTTTATTTCATGCAACCGCGCTGGTATTCTTTTCGGGGTTTCCCGCGTGGCGTCAAAAAGGTGATGCGCTGTATTACGCGAGTTACTTTGCCGAAAAAACATTCAACCCGTTTATACCGTACCCGATTGCAGCACTTTACTTTATTGCTTTTACCTTGCTGATTGTGATGATCTTCGGACGTATTAACCGCCACCTCAATCGCCACCTGAATATCAGTCAGCAACCACGCCTTAAGTATCGCCCGCAACTGATTCGATAAGCTACACTGTTTGATTAGACGCTTTCGATATGAGTGAAGATTCAATGCAGATATCGCTGTTGCAGCATGAACCGGTGCCGGCGGACATCAATGCCGCGCTACAAAGGCTGGATCAATATGGCGGACAGGCAGCGGAACAAGGCAGTGCGCTGCTGGTGGTGCCGGAAGCCAGCATTACCGGCTACAACATCGACAAAGCGACCATGCAGCAAGTAGCACTGGGAGCCGATGGCAAAGAGACATCAGAAATTGCCGCACTGTGTCGCAAGCACAATATAGCAATGGCCTTCGGGTTTGCCGAAGTTGATAACGGGCAATATTTCAATTGCGTTCAACTGATAGACCGTCACGGCAAAGTACAGGGCAAATATCGAAAAACCCATTTATGGGGTGAACTTGATCGCGCGCTTTTTTCACCGGGAGAATCACTCGCCTGCCATCCACAACAGACACTCGCAGAACTCAACGGATTTAAGATCGGACTGCTGATTTGCTATGACATCGAATTTCCCGAATGTGTGCGGGCACTGGCACTACAGGGCGCCGAACTTATCCTGACTCCTACCGGTCTGATGCAACCGTTCAGAGAAGTCGCAGAAAAAGTGGTGCCGGTACGTGCCTATGAAAGCCAGTTATTTATCGCCTACTGCAATTATTGCGGCAGCGAAGGAGATCTCACCTATGAAGGTCGAAGCTGTATTGTCGGACCAGACGGCAACGATCTGGCCAGAGCCGATCAGGAAACCATGCTACTGAGCGCTCGCCTATCTAAACAGGCAATAGCAGATCAACGGACGGCACTGCCCTACCACCGCGACAGACTTCCCGGGTTGTACGCTGCAATGACAACAGATTCATGAGCAATCCATCTATTTCTGTATTCGGGCCGGACTTTCCGTTTGCCTATGACCACTGGGTTTCGCATCAAAGCGGACTTGGCGAGTTGCCACAGAGCCGTCTGGGTACTGAGGTTGCGATCAGTGGCGCCGGCGTATCCGGCATGGTCGCAGCACTTGAACTCATGAAGCTTGGTCTCAAACCGATAATCTATGAAACCGGCAGAATGGGTGGCAGGTTGCGTTCGGAGCACTTTCCCAACGCCACCGGCGTGGTGGCAGAACTCGGTGGCATGAGGTTTCCAAAGTCTGCCACCACGTTTAACCATTACACCGATCTGCTGAGGCTTGAGAAGCGTCCGTTTCCTAATCCGCTCACCGAAGCCGCAGGCAGTACCGTTATCGATCTATTTGGTCAAACGGTCTATGCAAAAACACAGGATGACCTGCCGGCGATTTATCAACAGGTGGCTGACGCATGGAACGAGGCGCTGCAATCACAGGCACACCTGGTGCAACTGCAGCAGGCTATTTGCGAACGCGATGTCAATACCATTAAGTCACTATGGGATCCGTTAGTCCGGGAATGGGATGATCGCACCTTCTATGACTTTCTGGCGACCTCACCGTCGTTTAAAAAACTACAGTTTGAACATCGCGAGATTTTTGGCCAGGTTGGCTTCGGCACCGGTGGCTGGGACTCTGACTTCAGAAACTCTATGCTCGAGATTCTGCGTGTTGTGCTTACTGCGTGTGACGATGATCAGGACCTTATTGTTGGCGGATCAGAGCAACTGCCACGCGGACTGTGGGCTTATAAACCCGCATCACTTAAGCACTGGCCGGCAGGTACCAGTGTCAGCAGCCTGAATGACGGTGCTACCAGACCAGGGGTTGTTCGCCTGCAGCGTGATGGTGCGTTGATTACCGTCACTGACCAGTACGGCAATAAAAGGAAGTTCGAATCTGTCATTGCTACCTGCCAAAGCTGGTTGCTGACGACAAGCATTGATACCGACGAATCCTTGTTTTCGCATTATCACTGGATGGCACTTGATCGCACCAGCTATATGCAATCGTCAAAGACGTTTGTGATGGTAGACCGGCCGTTCTGGAAAGACATAGACCCTGCGACCGGCCGCCATGTTATGAGCATGACACTTACCGACAGACTCACCCGTGGCACCTATTTGTTTGACAACGGCGATGACTCGCCTGCGGTTATTTGCCTGACCTACACATGGATGGCAGACGCATTAAAAATGCTGCCATTACCAATAGAACGGCGTGTAGAACTGGCACTTGGGGCACTTGGTAAGATATACCCGGACGTTGATATAAAATCGCATATTGTTGGTAAACCCATCACCATTTCATGGGAGGACGATGCGAATTTTCTCGGTGCATTTAAAGGCGCACTGCCGGGGCACTATCGCTACAACCGGCGTATGTATACACATTTCATGCAACAGCACATGGCCACCGATGAACGCGGAATTTTCATTGCCGGTGATGATGTATCGTGGACGCCTGGCTGGGCTGAAGGTGCTGTGCAAACAGCACTAAACGCCGTATGGGGCGTGGTTAATCATCTCGGTGGCAGTTGCCACGAAGATAACCCCGGACCGGGTAATTTGTTTGCAGAACTAGCCCCGATTGATCTTGAAGAACATCGTGAAGAACAACAAACCTAACCCTATCCGCGACTGTCAATCCCTTCCAGTATTTTAAGAAAGTTTGACCGAAACGCACGACGGTACAACACCACGCTAACCCAAATCGTCGCTGCGATAAACAGCCGCGCATCCAGAAACCAGGCAACGGCGGCAAGCGCGAAGAAATAGGAATTCAAGCCGGTAGTAAAGTGTCTGGCGCCCAATGCATGGAGTTTTCCAACACTTTCTGCGTAGTTATCGAGGTAACTCTGATCATACATGTGAGATTTTGTATCGTCACCATGTTGTTGCAGCGAATGCTTTACTGATAGGTCAGGTGCTGCACCCACCAGCACCAGCACATAGTTAAATAACCGGTAACTCCAGGCAAATTTGAAAAATGCAAAGGTAAAAATAACGATGACCAGCAATACCTTGATTTCCCATGCGGTACGCGACGGCGTAGTAACAAAGGGAATATCAGACAACAGTGCAATAGCCTGGTCAGACGCGCCCAGCCCAGCTATCAACGCACCGATAACCAGGATGGTGGTCGATGCGAAAAACAAAACCCCATACTGCAAGGTGTTCTGAATGAGTGCATCGGCCATTTTCGGATCACGATGCACCATATTGTGCATCCAACGGTAGCGATGCTCTGCCATACGATAGGAGATCGATTTTTCCCGCAGCTGCGAGTAATTGATCACCCAGAAGTGAATCACCCACGACACAAAGAAAAAGCCGATCGCAATGAAGTCAATGCCGCTGAAACCGGTACCTGACACTGTTGCGGTATTCAATTAGAACGCAGCACTCTTGGGGGTTCGTGGAAACGGTATCGCGTCTCTGATATTTTCCATGCCGGTGACGTAGTTTATCAGCCGTTCGAAACCCAATCCGAAGCCTGCGTGTGGCACTGTGCCGTAACGACGTAAATCACGGTACCACCACAATTCTTCTTCGATACCTTGCGCCTTAAGTTTGGCATCGAGCACGTCAAGGCGTTCTTCGCGCTGACTGCCACCGATAATTTCACCAATACCCGGGGCCAGCACATCCATTGCAGCAACCGTTTTACCGTCATCATTTTCACGCATATAAAACGCTTTGATTTCCTTAGGGTAGTTTCGCAGCACAATAGGTTTACCGACATGCTCTTCAGTCAGAAAACGCTCGTGCTCTGATTGCAGATCGAGCCCCCAGTTGACCGGGTATTCAAACTTTTTCTTGCAGCTCTTCAGGATGTCTATCGCTTCGGAATACTCCATCTGAACAAAGGGTGAGTTGATCATTTGCTCGAGGCGTTCAATACAGCCATTATCAATGCGTTGTGCAAAAAACGCCATATCGTCTGCACGATCGTCCAGTACTTTGGTAAACACATAGCGCAACATGTCTTCTGCAAGGGCGGCGTTTTCATCGAGGCCTGCAAACGCTATTTCAGGTTCGATCATCCAGAACTCTGCGAGATGTCGGCTGGTGTTTGAATTCTCGGCTCTGAAAGTCGGACCGAATGTGTAGACTTTAGATAACGCTAACGCAAAAGATTCAACATTCAGTTGTCCGGAGACAGTCAGGAATGTCTCTGCGCCGAAAAAGTCCTCTTCGTAGTTCACTTCGCCTTTGAGATTGGCCTTATCAAGCGTGCTGACTCTAAACAGCTCACCCGCTCCCTCGCAGTCACTGCCAGTGATAATTGGTGTGTTGACCCATTGAAATTCGCGTTCATAAAAATAGTTGTGCACCGCATTGGCCAGTGTGGTGCGCACACGACTGATAGCGCCAAATGCGTTGGTTCTTGGTCGCAAGTGCGCCACTGATCGCAGGTATTCAAAAGTATGCCGTTTTTTTGCTACTGGATAGGTTTCGGGGTCATCTACCCAGCCATGCACAACAACATCAGTTGCCTGAATTTCAAACGCCTGACCCTTGCCCTGTGACTGAACCAGTTCGCCGGTCACTTCAACTGAACAGCCGGCTGTCAGCTTCAGCACAACGGACTCATAGCATGCCACCGTGTCCGCAACGACCGCCTGAATACCGTCAAAACAAGACCCATCGTAAACGTTGACAAAAGAGATACCGGCCTTGGAATCTCTGCGGGTTCTGACCCACCCCTTCACTACCACCTGATTGCCAACTGCAACCTGTGCTGCCAGCAATTGTTTTACAGAATAGCTCTCGTTACTCATTGAATAATCCGAAATTATTGGGCCTGACAACAATAATAGTTTGTCCAGCCGGGAATGCAGTCACCAGTAAAGATATTGGAGCGGGATCGTCGCGTCCCTACTTCTTGGTATGTTACCGTTAATCGCCGTTTACAATACTGACATTCCAGATGGATTTACCAGCAATACACACAGGTACCCAGCAAACACATGAATAGCTCGCCACTAGCAATCGTCACCGGTGCCGGCGGTGGAATCGGCCGCGAGATTGCAACAGCACTTGCCGCCAGCCACTGGACCGTTATCGTCAATGATCTCAACGCCGAAGCGGCCGCGCAGACCGCTATGCAGATTATTGCAGCCGATGGGGAAGCTATGGCACTTAGCGGCGATATTGGTGACTGGCCGACCGTCGAGGGGATGTACGGCGCTATCAATGACAAGTACGGACGCACTGCGACATTGCTGGTGAACAATGCCGGCGTTCAGACCTGGGCATCAATCGATGAACTGTCCCCAGAGGACTGGAGCAGAACCATTTCCACCAATCTGACCGGTTGCTTCTTAATGACCAAATGCTTTGCTAAAACCGCCTGTGCCGGCAGTTCAATCATCAATATTGGTTCCGGATGCAACAAACTGGCGTT
This sequence comes from uncultured Granulosicoccaceae bacterium, assembly GCA_937931165.1. Lineage (GTDB taxonomy): Bacteria > Pseudomonadota > Gammaproteobacteria > Granulosicoccales > Granulosicoccaceae. Next base: position 22,920 of record CALHCI010000002.1, on the reverse strand, counting down.
TCCAAAACTCATTGACTATTCAGCCGCCAAAGGCGGCATAGAAATGTTGACCAAATCATCAGCGCTGGAACTTGGGCCTCGCGGGATACGGGTAAACTGCATCGCACCTGGCGCGATCGCTACTGAACGCACCGCGGCAGAAACTGATGACTACAACAACAGCTGGGCAAAGCTCACACCGCTGCAACGCATTGGCACTCCGCAGGATGTTGCCAACGCCGTATTGCTGCTGGCAGATGAAAAAGCCGGCTTCATCACCGGCCAGACGATCAATGTCGATGGCGGCCTTTTCAGCAGAGCGATCTGGCCCATTGACTACTAAAAAGGTACCCTGATCTTCCCTTCAATCGTTAGTAGTCGATTACGAGTGTTTCATGCGCGATTGACTCAGGAGCACCTCCGCGGCCTTCACTGCCAGACACCACATGAACTTCACCATTTAGGACCATGGCAGCGCCGCTATGGCGACCAATAGTCAACGGCTTCAATGAACGCCAAATATTGTTATTTACATTGTATGCTTCTACTTCTGACAACGCTGACTTTGACTTCAGGATTTCACCACCGATAACAACAACCTCATTACCCACCGTTACAGTCATGGTGCCGGCTCTTTCCGTCGGTATTTCCAACCCCTGGGACCAGCTTGCTGTTTTAAAATCGTACACATCGGTGTTTGCTACGACATTTCCAAAAGTATTCGGATAAGCCGATCGCCTGCCGGCAGTAAAAACCAATTTTCCATTGCTAATTGAAGCGGTCGCATGATCACGCGCGTTCAGCGCATCTTCTAACACTTCCCATTCGCCTGTAGCCGGGTCGAATCGGTCAAACCATGCAGTCGCACCAGGCATATGACCATTTGTATTACCACCGATGACATAAACATATCTGTCGTGTACAACTGCCGCTGCAGATCCGCGCCGCCGGGCCTGTGGGATCACGCCAGCAATAGCCCATGTGTCTGTCGATGGTGTGTAGGTATAAATCCCACCTACCGGAAGCTCTGTCGGATAGCTACCGGTAAGAGCACCAATAACCCATATTTTGTCGTTAAACACAATGGGTTGAAAGTGATTGAGCTCAATTGGTGGTGTCGATCCCGTATCCCAGCTGTTGGTTTTCGGATCATAGATACTGACCGAACGTGTGCCGCGGCCGCCAAGTATATAAAGTTTACCGTTTAAAACAACGCCTCCGGTCTCATGCCTGGCTTCGACATTACTACCATCGGAAGTAGTTATAGTATTCCAAGGCGTCGTTGCAGATAGTGTTTGCTCTGAATTGTCATCGGTCTCACGTGAATCACTGTCATCCTGTTCCTCGATACCAGTTCCAACTGGTGTAAATGTCGGATCTTTGGTAAATAGCATTTTGTCCAGTATCAAACCATCTTCACGCATCCACACACTCACCTCATGCACACCAGCTGATGGAATACTTACCTGAACCTGCCCTCCACCACGTTTGCTCTTTGACCAATTCCAACCGGCAGGAAAATTCTCTACAACCTGTGTTGTGCTCTCAGTTAAACCAACATGTACACTGTCACTCTTACCTTCACCAGTGTTTGTATCACCCCAGCCCCTTAGCCATACGACATAATTGCCAGCCTCCGGGAAATTTACCTGGTAGCTGAGTTGCGCTGAGCCACTGCTGGATTTTGCCAATGCGCCTGTATCCGGATCTGTGACCATCGACCCGCCCCCACTGGCGGTCGCATTTGCCGAATATATCCACTGTCTGTTAGCACCGGCTACAATCGTGCTGTAGTTTTCTATCTCCACCGCTACAGAACCTTGAACACCTGTAACTGCGTTGTCGTCATTTTCCGAATCTGTTTCAGAATCAGTATCATTTTCAGAGTCCGTCTCACCACCAGAATCTGAATCATTCTCCGAATCCGTCTCACTATCAGTATCTCTGTCTTCAGAATCGTCGGAATCATTACCAGAATCGATGTCGTCTTCCTCTCCTTGATCTTCTATATCTTCATCAGTCTGTTCATCAACAGCCTCAGAATCAGTTCCTGACATCGAACTAATTTTAATCCCTTTTAAAGCAGGGTTTTGCGTCTGTCGAAGCAAACGTATGTTGAGGATATCGTCCGTACTAACCGAGACAGTTTTGACTAGTGCAGTATTACCACCCGAAGACGCAAAAATATCGATATTAGGGATCAGCTGCCCTTCAACTTCAGCATCAAAAACGCGTATGCCATTTGCCATAGCGCCGAACCAGATTTCTGCGAAATACAAGTTAACTTCGTATTGTCCTGGTTCGACCGGTAATTGCCACTCGATCGGCTGCGTACCGGAGGGACTATATCGTTCTGTATTAAACAGTGCTGGCGGAACGTCAGGAGCCGAGCTGGTATCCACATCAACGATACTAGACCATGTCCTCCCATCATTTACATATTGATCATCACTGAGCCAGTCGCCAGAATTAGCAGTTATCTTGGGGCCACCGACATTCAGCCTATACAACACACCTGCGCTATCAACAGCATCTCCCACCACTAACACAGTCACCGATTCAGACGAAGTGAGTTCTCCATCTGAAACACTTAACTGTAATACGAAACTTCCTTCTGTACTAAAAGTCACAGCGCTTACAGCGTTTGTAGCATTTGCAAACTGCACATCACCGGGCCCACTAAGAACCGACCATTGATAGGAAAGGCTGCCATCCGGCATACCATCATCAACCACACTGGCATTCAAAAATGCCGGAACACCGGCCAAAACATAGGTAGGTTCGACAATATTTATAGTAGGTGGTTTGTTAAGCTCCTCACCTATTTCCTTAACAGTTATGAAATCCCAAGTGGCAGAAAACGGCTGGGCCCCGACCGATGTAGATATTATACCAACCGCCAGTTTCGTGTTTGCAGTAAGCCAGGCAGATGGAAATACAAAGCTGCCGGCCTGTTGCTCTGCTTCAGTGATACCATTATTGGTAATCGCGTAGTAACCAGTTGCCAACGCAGACGCAGGATCAACCTCGATCATCAGGTCGATATACTCGGCATCCGTCACCGGCGCGGTTAGGTTTTGCTGCGACTGAAACTGACCGTCAGTTTCCAGCAGTAACTGAAAGCCATTGTGGGTCACAACCAGCTTTACGTAGTTATCCTGGTCACCACGACCAATATACATTCCCATGGATTGATGCGGTTGAGGTGTGACACCAGAAAACGGTGCGAGCACTCTGGTGTGAGCCCTGAATACCTCAGTATTCGGCGACACATCCACGCCCAGCTGGAAGCCGTATTGCTGGGTGTTCTTACCATTAATCGGATCACCCGCAGGCACCTCATCAACGGTAACCACACCGGCTGCACCGATGATCGTCATTTCATTAAGATCAAACTGCGTCTGATAGTTGTCGATACCATTGACCATCAATCCCGAGAAACCAAGGTCTGCGATAAAACCGGCTCCGTCACTGTCATTCTCCCATTGGTAATCGATGTCTAACGGTGTATTGGCTCCGTTGGCAGGGTCGAGCGCAAAAGGGTCAGCCACATCGGCGATACCGTCGTTATCATCATCAGGATCGGTGAAGTCGGAGATAAAGTCCCCATCGACATCAGCTGGCACATCAGCGGCAGAACACGCATCGGTACCGTTTGCCTGTTCATCGACATCGGTAAAGCCATCACCATCGGCATCATCATTACCACTACCGGTGATACAGGCGTTGGTGTAGCCTCCTTCATAATCATCCGGCTCGTATACCACCACACCGTTTGCACTAAAATCAGCTACCCATATGGTGCCTGGAAATACACCTGAATCAGAAAGTGAAGTGACATCAAGCGGATTCGACCCGACATTGGAGAACAATACATTGAAATCCTGCATCTGCCCTGCAGAGTCAAGCGTTACCCGATAGACTTTGTTGTCCCACGAGGTAACGAGCAGGCTGCCGCCAAGCTGACCATTGAAATTTGCAGCGGTATACTCGCTGAGCCCGGTGGTAGATCGTGGCAAACTTACAAATGCATTGTTTTGCGGATGCTGACCGTTGCCGTTGGTACCAGGACCATAGTAATTACATTCAATGAGATTGTTATAGGGTACTGCTGCCTGTGGATTGCTACTGTTGAACTTGTTTTTAGTGTGAGCCCGCGTTGGATTAGGGTGACCGGCATAGTAGCCGCGCCCGGTAATCAGGTGCAATGCATCGTGCTGTGTGCTGCCAGGTTCACTGCGGCTATTGTCGCAATTGTTCGGTGCACCACCCCAACCGGAGTTCGGCCCGTTATCCCATGAGTACATATGACCATGTTGAGTGACGATCACATCATAAGGGTTTCGCCACCCCGGTGAATACACCTGTACCGGGCCGTTCTCAACCAGCTTCGCCTGGTTCTTTCCGCCGTTTCCACCGAACGGATCGTTGGCATCATTGACTCCCGGACGGTCTTCATCATCAAGTGTTGGAATATCGTAGGTACTATTGCCTATCGCTCCGAGATCAATTTCAAGAATTGCTGCACTTAGTGCGTATTCAGGCAACAGTGCAAAATTGTTAGAAGGCGCACCCATGTTGGTATTACCGCCTGCGGCCAGATATAGCTTGGTACCAACAAGCGCCATCCCGTTACTGTGGTGATTTTCTTCGGACCGTGACAGCCCTCTGACCAGGTCCAGCTTGTCCCAGCCATTGTTGGTCTTTGTTAAGCGAGACAAGATACCAGAGTTAGTATCAAGCCCGGTGGTATGACCGCTGGCTCCACCACCGATTCTCGGATCACTGGAATGCACATAGATCACCGGCTGTTCTGCAGTACCGGTGACCAGCAGTCCGGTAACCAGCCTGTTTTTAACATTAGACTGATAGATACCATTATCATTGTGATTGGGTATGTTCTTTATTGAATTGATCACTTCCTTATTAGTGACCTTGTAGTTGTTAGCCCCGGTGCGCTCTATCGTAAGCACCTGTATTTCACCAAGCATAGTAGCCACATACAGACGGTTATCAGGGCCGAACTGTAATGAGGTCGGTTTTATACCTCCAAAGCCCGAAAGTTCGCTTTTACCAAACGGGAATGACGCCGGGTTTGCTGCAGCAATTTCAGGTTCATTATCACTGCGACCGGAACCGTTAAGAGCTACCGTCGCTACTGCAACATCACCGTTATGACTGATGAACAGCTGCCCCGCTATCGTTTCAGATTCGGTGGGTTCAAACCCGATAGTCAGGTCAATGCTCTGCTTTGGCTCAAGTCTGATTGGTGGCTGGTGACTCAGTGTGAACTGCTGTGAATCAAATTCATCCAAAAAAAGATTCTCGATGACCAGTGCACCGCCTTGTATCGGGCCATTATTAGTCAGGGTGAGGACCGCAGAAGCAGCCTCATCGACAGCAACGACGCCAAAGTTTAACGACTCTGCACTGAGTTCGAGACCGGCTGACTGACTCCTGGTAACGCCACCATGACGAGTGTCCAGCGCTTGAACCAGAACAATGGCGACTAACCCTAATACGAGAACGCTGGCGCTCCGCAACGCCAACTGTGCAACACTCGACATAATATCTTCCGTTTGTTGTCGACGGCGTTGCACACGGCAGAACTTTCCGATGCGCTAGGAGTTGATGTTTGTGAGATGAGAGATGAAACGCCGCCTATATAAACTATCGGCAGCTTTGTAAGATCTAAACAGTTGTAAAAAGCGCTTCCGTGTATTTGTGTTGCCTGCCGTATATCCAACCGTAGAACGGCAATTCCGCGGGTTCTTTTGTGCACAAAGTCACATCACAGGGTGATCCGGATTTTACATGTAAAGCTAAACGAATAGCGCTGCCAGCAGCAGAGATAGCGTGACAATAGCTGTCAGGTGCAACCGAAGCGTCCCATAGTCAGTGGGAACTTTGGAAAACAATAGAGAACGGTCTACCAGATAGGCGATGACAACAGTCAGCGCCATCCCGGCCAGCGCAAACCCGGGAGGGCACAACAACAGGCACCACGCCGCAAGCGCTGGCAGCACGCTGTAAATAAAAAGGCTTGTACGATTGCCAGGGTGATCAGCAACCAGAGCAACTCCCCAGTGAACGGCTCCGATGAAACTGATAATCACAGCGCCATAGCCGAGCAACGCACCTGTTACATCCGCTATTCCGAAGGCTGACAAATCAAGTTTCAGTGCTGCCACCAGGGAAAGCACTACGAACGGGATCACCCCGCCATAGCCCAATCCCCAGGCGATCCGGGGCAACGGTCTTGCAACTGCGCTCACAATAGTCGGTCTCTTGTTAATACAGCGGTGAGTTTACATCACCGGAACAAGACCAGACCATCCTGCGTTGATATTAATCGGTAACGCTTGCGGATTTATGTATGACAGGTGACGCGTCATTGGCCGACATTTCCGATCGTATTCCAACCATCGCAGAGCCGAAGCTTCCGCGAGTCAGGCTCGACCCGGACACTGCCAGTCGATCTCTGACGTCCTGCCCCTCAATGACTCCCTGATACCAGGAACTCAACTGAGGCACATCAACAACACACACTTCGATTTTCGACGCTTTAGTCATTTTATTTTTATACGCGTTCAATGCTGGCCCACTGCACGTTTGGTGAATTAAAACGGGATGTATTTCCACCCGCAGGCGCAGTAACGGCAGAGGTGCAAAAAACTTTATTTCAGTATGAATCAGTTACTTTGTATGACAATCTCAACCACAAAGCCATGCAGAACGGTACCCGCTCTGATGCCAGATCACCGGGAAGTAACTCTCTTCCATGGTGTTGTCGCCGTGGCGTTTATAACGACTGTACACCGGGCTGGTATTCTGCGGATGAAACGTCGCATCACTCGACATACAGTGCGCAACAACTGACCGGCGCATTCCCGCCCCGGCGTTCGCGCGCGAGCCGTGCCAGGTACGACCATGATGAAACACCGCCGACCCGGCAGGTACCTCTACAGGCACCAGCTCAACAGGCTTTCCATCCCGAACAGCCTGAGCGGTCATATCGGCCAACGGATCGTCCGGGGCGTGAAATTGCCGAATCGGTTCGGCCAGCGGCCAGTGCTGAGAACCGCGAACGTATTCAATAGTCCCCTGACTTGCCAGCGTGTCGTCCAGGGTCATCCAGCAGGTCATCATTTCTGCAGGTACTATCCACGACTGATAACTCTCGTCCTGATGAAACCCAAGTGCACCTGCTCCAGGTGGTTTCCAGATCACGTTGTCCTGATTGATTCTGGCACCACGCCAGCCACGAAGCCGGGAACAGATCTCGCCAATATCACACCTTAAAACCGTAGCGGCGATGGTGTTGTCAGATTTCCAGCCGTTGCAGATCTGCCGCGTTAACGTGTTGCTGTCCCGCCCTTCCCGCCAGTTCCATTCGTCGGGCTGGATGCCGGTTTCAAATTCTCCATTAAACAACTTTTCAAAACGCGAACGAAGCGACTCGACGGTAGCGGGATCAATAAAATTCTCTACGATCAAAAATCCGTCTGCTGCAAACTGATTGCACTGTGCTTCGCTAAGTATCATGTCAAAGTGGTGTTGCTTCGCGTCATGCAGTCTGGCCACAAAACGGGTGGGTTCGCCGCCAGTGCTCTGCAATGTCTATTCGACGGGGAATCCACACTTGCGGTTGTGCAGCAATGTAATCGAGAAACCGTCGCAGTGCCTGCGCTCTGCCCGGTCGACCGACTAACCGGCAGTGTAACCCGACAGACATCATTCGGGGAGTGTCACCACCTTCGTGAAAAAGCATATCGAAGGTATCTTTTAAGTAGTTATAAAACTGGTCACCGGCATTAAAACCCTGCGGTGTTGCAAAGCGCATATCATTGACATCAAGTGTGTAGGGAATCATTAACTGCGGTGACGCATAATCATCGCACCAATACGGCAGTTCATCGGCGTAGGTGTCCGAACAATAGTCAAAGCCACCTTCCTCGGCGACCAACCTGATGCTATTCGGGCTGGTCCGACCTATATAAACACCGCGTGGACGTGATCCGGTCACCGATTTGTGTATTTCAATAGCCTTGTGCAGATGTTCCTGCTCTACTTCGGCTGGTATATGCTGATAATCAATCCAGCGGTAGCCATGAGTGGCAATTTCCCACTGCGCCTTTAACATCGCATCGACTGCCTGCCTGTTTCTTTCCAGCGCCATCGCCACACCATAGACGGTGACCGGCATGTCACGTTCAGAAAACAGTTTATGCAATCGCCAGAACCCGACGCGAGATCCGTACTCGTAAACTGACTCCATGTTCATATGCCGCATACCGGTAATTGCATCAGCACCGACAATTTCGGAGAGGAATTTTTCGGATGCTTCATCACCGTGCAATATACAGTTTTCGCCACCCTCTTCGTAGTTAATGACAAACTGCACGGCAACACGCGCGTTGTCTGGCCACTGAGCTTTGGGTGGATTATCTGCGTAGCCAACCATATCCCGCGGATAAACATGATCTGTCATTTCAGTGCTTTCTTGTATTGATGTTTAAAAAGGAATACTAATTTTCTATCAGATCCTGCAACCGACACAAGGCAATTAAGTGCACCTGCGCGATAGCTGCATCGATTTCCTGCTCCGGTGTATTTTCAAGTCGCTGCTCGAACAACGCAAAAATACCTTCAACAGAGCGTTGCATCCGCACAGCCACAATACCCGGAAAACCAAAGCGCTCCATAAAACGCTGATTGAACTGCTGCATCTTTTTATGCTGCTCAGGCGGCAGACTGTTTAGGCTTAGACTGCCTTGCTCCTGAGTTGACGCATCGGTCAGTTCACCACTCATGGCAGCCTTACCGGCAAATTCCGGATGCGCCCTCAGCAAAGCAATGCGCGTTGCAACGTCAGATTTTTCTACCACGGCTTTCATTGCGGCGGCGAGTTCATCGACTGAACGAAATGGACGCTGCATTGCCACACCTTCAGCCACCCATGGTGAGTGTTCGTAAATGGCACCGAGCGTTTCTACAAAGTCGCTGTCTGACAGCTGATTCAGTGTGTCGAGGATCATTGTATGGTTCGGGTTGTGCGGTTCGGGTTGAGAAATTCAGGCGATTTGTAGTTCAGCGTATAGCGACGGCACAATTTCAATACCGGCTTCGGCGGTATGTTGCCTGGCACGATAGCGGCGCTCCGAAGGTAATCGGGTACCTTCCTGTATGAGGATTTGCTCGAACAGACTTTCAGCGTGGGCCAGTGCATTGCCATTGCCACAGCGCTCCGGATCAATCGCAATCATAAACTCCCCGCCACTTGAGGGACCACCGTCAGGCTGGTCTTTTTCACTGGCTTCAAAGCTGAACACATCTCCAATTAATGCGCCTGCCAATAGCTCTACCATCATCGCGATTGCCGACCCCTTATAACCACCAAACGGTAACTGTGCACCGGTAAGTGCACGCGACGGATCGTTAGTTGGCTGACCCTGATCATCAATTGCCCAGCCATCGGGTATAGATAATCCATCACGCTCATGTATTTGTATTTCACCGCGAGCACTGGCACTGGACGCCTGATCAAAAATCACTGCGGGTAAAATACTGCGTGGCCAGCCGAACGCCATCGGGTTAGTGCCAAACAACGGTTTGGTCCCCCCCGCCGGTGCCACAAAACTTTTCGCACTGACAAACGCAAATGCTACCAACCCTTCGTTGGTCAGTCTTTCCACCTCCGGCCATAACGCCGAAAAGTGATAACTATTGGTGACTGCCAATGCCGCGATGCCCTGCGAGCGTGCTTTTTCGATTAACGGTACCGCACCCGCTTCCAGTGCCAGTGGTGCAAATCCGTTAGCCGCATCAACATGCACTACCGCCGGGGCAAGATCATTGATCACCGGCTCAGCACTTCCGGTGACCTTTCCGCTCTTTAACGAAGCACAAAAACCGGGTATGCGAAAAAGACCATGAGACTTGCATTCATCACGCTCAGCTGCAGTCACAATGTCTGCAACCGCACGCGCCTGATCTGCAGACGCACCGCTTGCCAACAGATTAGCAGTGGCAATCTGATGCACCTCTTCCAGAGTCAGTTTGACCATTTCAGACATAACCCTCTTGCCTCCTACTTTTTAACCTCGCGCAAAAAGCGATTTCGTTTACGCTGTTGCAGTGGTGTGAGTTTGTTGCGTATGTGGCTATACGGGTTATCACCGGTTTTAAAATCAATACGTACCGGTGTACCGAACAGCTTCAGTTCACGTTGAAAAAAGTTACTGAGGTAACGTTTGTATGAATCCGGTACGCGCGTCGTCTGGTTACCATGAACCACAATAACCGGTGGATTAGAGCCCCCCTGATGGGCATAACGCATTTTAATTCGTCTTCCCCGCACCAACGGTGGCTGGTGTTGCGTAATTGCATACTCGAGCATACGGGTTAACTCAGGCGTAGACATATCGATCATCGCAGAGTCATAAGCACGGTTGGCAAGACCGAATAACTTACCAACTCCAGACCCATGCAACGCGGAAATAAACTCAATACGGGTAAAGCTTAAGAAATCCAGACGACGGGATATATCTGACTTGATTTTGTCCCGCTGCTCATTGGACAGGCCATCCCACTTATTGACCGCAATGATCAGCGCCCGGCCTTTGTCAATGATATAACCCATCAAGTTCAGATCCTGATCGGTAATACGCTCTGACGCATCGAGTAAAAGAATGCAGACATTACAAGCCTCTACGGCCTGCAGTGTTTTGATGACACTGAATTTCTCCACCATGTCAGTGACCTTACCGCGGCGGCGTACTCCGGCGGTATCGATCAGCGTATAAGGCTTACCATCGCGCTCAAAGGGTATTTCGATACTATCGCGCGTCGTACCAGGCAGATCATAAGCAACCACACGCTCTTCACCGATAAAACGATTAATGAGTGTCGATTTACCAACATTCGGACGCCCGACAACAGCCAGTCGTAAACCTTCTTCCAACGCTTTTTCTTCGGGACCATGCTGCCCTTCAGGTAACAAGGCACCGACCGCAACCATCAGCTTCAACAACCCTCTGCTGTGCGCTGCTGCGATGCAGTATGGCTCGCCGAGACCGAGCTCATAGAACTCTGCGGCTATCTGCGCTTCATCCAGGGAATCGGTTTTATTGACTGTGAGGCAGACCGGACGCTGTGAGCGGCGCAGCTGCTCCGCAATTTCCTGGTCAACCGGATTCAGGCCATCTCTGCCATCAACAAGAAAGATAACAACATCGGCTTCTTCGACGGCTTGCCACGACTGCTGCTGCATACGCATATCGAGCACTTCCGACTCGCCATTCAGGCCGCCGGTGTCGATGACAATGTAATCAAACTCTCCAAGCTTGCCGTCGCCGTACTTACGATCACGGGTAAGCCCCGCAAAGTCAGCAACCAGCGCGTCACGCGATTTGGTCAGTTTATTAAAGAGGGTGGATTTACCGACATTCGGCCGCCCCACCAGCGCTATCACAGGTTTCATTTGTCAGATTCTAACCTGTTGAGCCCGCACAGAGGCGGAAATTACCTGAACGTGAGCACAGTCGCCGGAATATGAAAGACTGGCAGCGCGAATAGACCCGAAGTTCTAACGCGAAAAGTGCCTACAAACGCACCGCCGCCATTTTACCGGAGCGCGCCAGTACATAAGCTATCCCGTCTACCACCACCGGTTTGTTGGTAATTTGACCAGAGACTGCCTTGATACGACCAATCATCTCTCCGGATGACCCGGACAACACATGCACATAGCCCTGGAAGTCGCCCACCAGAATATTGCCATTATCTGTCAGCACTGGTGCTGTCAATTGACGATTGGACAAATTCTCCTGCTGCCATAACACCTCACCGTCACTTGCACGCAGTCCCCACACGGTGTCGAACTCATCAGTGACCACCACAATGCTGCCATTGACATCAAGCCCTACAGACGAAGACATCGGTACAGACCAGCGCCGGTTACCGGAAGTTGGATCAATTTGCGCCACAGCGCCCTGGTAGTTCACTGCATAGATGTTGTTGTCATCGACTGTGAGATCCGCATCCAGATCGTTAAGACGGTCGATCTCTGATCGACCAGTACCATCTGACAATCTGGCTTCCCAAAACAACCGGCCATCAATTGAACGCAGTGCTGCAAGACGACCGTTATCAAGCCCGACCAGAACGCCATCGGGTACGACCAAAGGACGCCCGTTTCCGTGCAGACTTAACGCTGGTACGTTGTAGGTGTATATCCAGCGTCTGGTACCGGTTTCTTTGTCCAGGGCATAGACGCGACCGTCAATACTTCTGACAACAACATAGTCGATACCCGCGGTTGGAACAGAAATAATTTCTGAAGAAACATTTCGATTCCAAACGATACTCCCGTCGGCCTGACTGATGCTGTAAACCCTGCCATCACCGGTACCTGCATATAAATATTTATCGTCTCCACCCACACCTGCAGTCGGACGTGTGTTGAGGTTTGCTTCCCACAGCGTAGCACCACTGTCTCTGGCAAGCGCGGTAAGCCTGCCTTTGCCGCTGATGACAAACACAGAGGTATCTGTGACGTAGGGAGTAAACTGAACAACCGGACGATCACTGCCCTTCCCCACACTGGCTGACCAGACCACTGATGGATCTGCCAGTACTTCATCTGCCAGTACTTCAATGGCCTGCAGACGGTCAGGTTTGGGTTTTTCAACCGTCTTTGCAGTGCTACACCCTGCTATAACCAGTGTGGTGACTATTGTTATCAGACTTGCGTAAGAACGGTTACGCACTACACCTGCAGTCGCCTGTAAGCCACCGGTCTTTATCATGATTCGTCACTCTCGCCCTCTGGCAGAGCCAGATCATCGAGTTTCATTTGCAGATTATTGTTAGGGGCAACCGCACCAGATTCCTGCGCACGTTTGTACGCTGCAAGCGCTTGTGCTGCATCGCCACTGTCGAGATGGATATCGCCTTGTATCTCGTTAACCAGCCCGGCATAACTTTGCGAAGTTACCTTTTCGAGCACTGCTAACGCGTCGTCATGCTTACCCTGTGCGTTTAATACACGCGCCAGACGCAGGCGTGCTATTGATTTGATTTCGGCAAACGCTCCCTGATCAACTGTCCACCGTAGCGCAGATTCTGCTTCCGGCAGGTCATTGTTCTCTGCATGAAACCGCGCTTCGGCCAGACTGGCCATGGCCGCGTAAGAAGAGCCTTCATGATCCTTTTTCATCGCTTCGACGCGACTTAAAAACGCTTCGCCGTTATCGTCGTCTTCAAGCGCCTGCATTACTGACGTGTAGGCGGTGGAGGCCTCCTGCGCGACAGACAAATTATGTCCCTGCCAGGCACGCCAGCCAAATATCAGTGCGAGTCCAAGCCCAATACCAAATAAAACAGCTCGACCGTTATCGGCCCACCATTTTTTCAGTGCTTCGACTTGTTGTTCTTCGGTTTCGTAATCAGCCATTATGCATTACCAATGTGATCCCTGTTTTTATTATTATTAGATTCACTGGGGAGTAAGAAATTCGTTGCGCAGCACAGAGACAACCTGATCTCTGGGCACCGTTTGTTGATCCTGTTTCTGACGGAGTGACTTAACACCGACAGTATTATTTTCAAGTTCATTGTCTGCAATGATCAGTGCCACCTTAGCACGGCTCTTATCGGCCTTTTTAAACTGGCTTTTCATGCCACTTACTGCACAAGAACAGGTAACACTCCACTGTGGCTCGGCATTGCGTATAGCCTCTGCCAACTCCAAACCGCTGACAATTGCCTGTTCGGAACCCAGCACCATAAATATTTCAGGCTCCGGTTCAGTGGCAGGTTCGGCACTGCGAGCAATAAGCTCCAGAATCCGCTCCATACCAAGCGCCCACCCGACACCAGGAGTCGGTTTGGCGCCAAGTTGTTCAGTCAGCCCGTCATAGCGGCCACCAGCGCATACTGTACCTTGTGCGCCAAGCCCGTGGGTCACCCATTCAAAGACAGTGTGACTATAGTAATCGAGTCCGCGCACCAGCCGTGTGTTGATTTCGAAACCAATGCCACAGGTACTCAGCGCGCTTTGCAGCTTGTCAAAATGCTCACTTGACTCCGGACTGAGATCATCCAGCAACACAGGAGCCTGCGAAACAACATTGTGCATAGCAGGATTTTTAGTATCCAGTACCCGTAACGGGTTGCTGGTCAGGCGGCGTTTGGAATCTTCGTCCAGTTCGTCGATATGATCGTTCAGATACTCAACCAGACGCGCCCGATAACGGTCGCGGTCTTCGGTGCTGCCCAGCGAATTGATTTGCAGCGATACGTGCTCCTGCAGGCCAAGCTGTTGCCACAGTCTCGCGCTCAGGAGAATAAGCTCCGACTCCACATAGGGGCCGGCCACGCCGTAAACCTCGGCACCCACCTGCCAGAATTGCCGATAACGACCCGCCTGCGGGTTCTCGCGGCGAAACATCGGCCCGAGATACCAGATTCTGGAAACTTGATTGTTGGTCAGCATGCCATGCTGAATGGCTGCTCGAACGCAACTGGCGGTATTTTCAGGGCGCAGCGACAAGTAGTCACCGTTGCGATCTTCGAAGGTATACATCTCCTTTTCAACGATATCGGTAACCTCTCCGATAGAACGGTGAAAAAGCTCTGATTTTTCGAGAATCGGCGTTCTGATTTCGCGATAACCATACCCGCGCATCACCTCACGCACGTGGTTTTCCAGATGATGCCAGGTGTGAACGGATTCGGGGAGGATGTCGTGGACACCCTTAATACTTTTAACCGCTTGTGCCATGTCGATAGTTGCGACGCTTAAATTCACGCAACAGCGCGAATGTTGACCAAAACAGACCGGTCAGGCTTTAAGCGGGAGCGGCCTCCCGCGTGGTTACCGTAAGTGGAGTACCTACGATGAAGTGGTGATGATCATTGGTCTGATAATCACTAGTCTTGTAATCACTGGTCTTGTAATCATTGGGATGCGAGGTAAATCTGCGCCTGCCGTGACTGCGGAAACGCAGAAACGAGCGTTCGTCCGTATTGTTTTGCCGCTGATTCATCGCCAAGTTCACGCCTTATGTTGACTCCCACGATCAGGCTTTGCGGCGTCTGCCGGGATAAGCCGAGGAACCGGGAATAATAAGCATCAGCGAGCGTAGCGTCACCTGTTTTAAGTTTCAATTCTGCCATGTGCAGCATTACCGGCGCGAAGTTCGGGTTGGCACGAACCGCATCCCTCATAAATTGCTCGGCTTTGGCATATTGGCCGCCATCCATTGCGCACACACCGGCATTATCCAGCGCATATTCCGGCGTGTTATAAAACTTGTTTTCAGATGCCAGCACAAACTGTTTGATGGCCTCATCTGTGCGCTTTTGATCGCACAGAAAAATCCCGTAGTTATTGCGATACTCGGCGCGATCTGCATCGAGCCTGATAGATTTCTGGAACGCTTTCTCCGCACCTCGCGGATCATCGAGCCTGGCCAGCAACTTACCATTAGTATTATTGGCCAGCGCGTTGTTCGGGTCTTGTGCCAGTGCACGCCGCAATTTGATTTGCGCATTCTCAAGACTGCCGGTAGCCAGATAGTTGGCACCCAGTTCGGCATTGAAGTTGGCTGCTTTCTCGTCATTGCTTAAATGATCGAATTTCGACGTCATGGCACAGCCTGTTGCCAGAAAATTTACGCCAATAACCGCTGCCAGTAGTACTTTTCTCACAGGTTTTCTCCGAAGCGAGGCTCAACAAATTTGAGTTCGCGTTTGCTTCTGTCGCTGACTTCTCCCGCCAGCTGGCCGCAGGCCGCGTCAATATCATCGCCACGGGTCTGCCTGCGTGTTGCGACAATCTTGTTTTTGTTCAATATCTGCCAAAACCGCTGAATTGCGTCATCCGACGATCGCTCATAGCCCGATGCAGGAAACGGATTAAAGGGAATCAGATTCACTTTGCACGGAAAACCGCGCAACAGTTGCACCAACTCTCTCGCGTGCTGCGGCTGATCATTGACGCCGTCAAGCATGACGTACTCAAACATCACGTGCCGCTTGCGATCACCCTTGCCCACCCAGCGTTTGCAGGCGTCCATTAGCTCAGCAATCGGGTAGGTTTTGTTTAACGGCACCAGTTCCGAACGCAACTCATCGTTGGCAGCATGCAGTGACACCGCCAGTGACACATCAACGGCTTCCTTAAGTTTGTCCATCGCCGGTAGTACACCGCTGGTGCTGACGGTAACGCGACGCTTACTCAGGCCGTACGCATTGTCATCGAGCATCAAATTCAGCGCCTTTACCAGATTATTGAAGTTAAGTAACGGCTCTCCCATGCCCATCATCACCACATTGGTGATGCGGTGGGATTGAGTGACCGGGTTCTGACCTAGCAAATGCGTGGCCAACACCACCTGGCCGATAATCTCGCCACTGGACAAATTGCGATTAAATCCCTGACGCGCGGTAGAACAAAAAGAACAATCGAGCGCACAGCCAACCTGTGAGGAAACGCATAGTGTGCCGCGATTTTTCTCGGGGATAAAAACAGTCTCAATACTATTGGTACCACGCAACTTGAAGATCCACTTGCTGGTGCCGTCGGCAGACACATGCGAATGCATGACATCCGGCAAGTAGATCTCGCAGTTTACGCGCAGTTTTTCGCGCAGACTTTTGGCCAGATTGGTCATCTGGTCAATATCTGTTACTGACTGCTGATAGATCCATTTCAGGACCTGGTCGGCGCGAAAAGGTTTTTCGCCCAGCGATTCGAAATACGCACGCAAACCTGCCCGATCAAAATCGAGCAAATTCACCTTGTCACTGGACAGCGAAGCCATTAGTTATCGCTTGCGCTCGCAAATGCCTTCGTCGCCGAAGAAAAAAGCGATTTCGTGGGCCGCCGTCTCAGGCGCATCTGAACCGTGTACGGCATTTTCGTCAATACTACTGGCGAAATCAGCGCGGATAGTACCGGCATCTGCTTCTGCAGGGTTAGTCGCCCCCATCACTTCGCGGTTTTTAGCAATTGCGTTTTCGCCTTCAAGCACCTGCACCATCACCGGGCCAGAAGTCATGAAAGACACCAGGTCTTTATAAAAGGGACGCTCTTTATGAACTTCGTAAAAGCCTTCTGCCTGCTGCTGGCTGAGCTGCACCATTTTGGCAGCGACAATTTGTAGACCGGCTTTTTCAAAGCGATCGTAGATTTGTCCAATCACGTTTTTGGCAACCGCGTCTGGCTTGATAATCGAAATAGTGCGTTCAACCGCCATGGAAAACTCCAGTAAAAGTTAAGTGGATGGATATAAAGGCGCCGGAGTGTACCTGAAATCGATACGCGGCGCTGAATTTGGGTGGAAATATCGAATCGTCACATCGAAAATATGGGGTTACTGCTTGTCAGGCAAGAATCTATAGTCGCCTAACCGCGGTTTTCAACCCACGCTATGGGAACTGTCGTACCAAAAGGGTAGGCTGTGTCGGGAGCCATCTCCACATTATCGAATGCCTTTAAACACCCCCACTTGCGTGCATTTGTGTGAGAGGGGTTAGCGTCTAAACGCTGGGGAGGGCGCTCTGCCGAGGCTTGTACTCGTTTCAGCCCACGCCCAGGTTAACAAAAAAAGACCAACACTAATCTGCTTCAAGATCGACAAGACGCATGGTCATTGGCATCGACGAGGCATTATCAAACGCCGCACCGGCAGCAACCCCGGCTTCGGCAATACTTTGCGCAGAATCATAGCGATCGTAGACCGCATGCATGGCACCAAGCGCGTACGGACTGCCTGATCCGGTCGCCCAGAAACTCGAATACTCATAGACCTCACGCATCGCATAGATGCCAAAGATACCGTGCTTGTTTACGGCCAGCGCATCAATATGACTCGACTCGTACGGATCATCTTCGTCATCTTTGGTGTTCAGAAAGTAACTTTCTTTAAGCTCTTTATGTACTTCAGAAAAGGTTTTGAAAATAGCAGTTCGCTCACTGAAGTCAGGAAAGAATTCTTCGTCGTTCAACAGGCTCTCTATGACCAGCGTGTGCGCGGCACTGCCGACAATCGCCAGATGAGTCCCATCAAAAGTCTGAATCTTTTCGCTGTGCGAATCATAGTCGGCAGACAGCTTGAGATCTCCGTAGGTGGTCAGTGAGTCAGCTGCAATGCAGGCCACTCCGTTTTTACGCACAACGACTACTGTGGACATTCGCGCCGGGCCTCATTTGAGTTGATTTCGGGAGTCAGGGTCAGGCGTACGTCCGGGCCGACACAGGTCACATCGGTAAAGCGCATTGACGGCCGGTTTTGCATATCGTCAAGGCCGGTAAACTGGAACAGCGATTTAGCATCAGCGCCCAGCAGGTGCGGTGCAATATAGACAATCAGCTCGTCCATCAAATTCTCTTTTAGCAGGCTGGCGGCCAATTCAGCACCTGCCTCGACATGTACCTCGTTGATTTCGCGGTCTGCGAGATCGCGCAGCACACCAGAGAGATTTATCTGCCCTGACTGTGATGCACTGAGGTGATAAACCACTTCACATTTCTCATGCATATTCATGTTTTTATTAGAATAAATGACAATCTTGCCGTCTCGATCAAAGATTTGTGCACCCAGTGGCGTACGGCAATTAGAGTCAACAATAGCCAGTAACGGCTGCCTGTCACGCTCGATCATCCAGCGCTCCTGTGGCAGACGCACGGTCATTCTCGGATCATCGGCCAGAATGGTACCGACACCGGTCAGAATGCAGTTGGCCCGGGCTCGCCAAAGCTGTACGTCGGCGCGTGCTTCATCGCTGGTTATCCAGCGGCTCTCGCCATTGGCGAGCGCCGTGCGTCCATCAAGACTCGCTGCGAGCTTCACGCGAACCCAGGGCCGCGAGCGCGTCATGCGACTGAAAAAGCCACAGTTAAGTGCGCGATTTTCGGCATCCAGCAAACCCGATTCGACGTCAATTCCGGCATCACGAAGTTGCGCAATGCCGGTGCCGCTGACCAGCGGATTCGGATCGACGCTGGCTGCAACCAGCCTGCCAATCTTCGCCTCAATTAACGCATCACTGCACGGCGGGGTGCGCCCATGGTGCGAGCAAGGCTCAAGCGTCACGTAGGCTGTCGCCCCCTCCGGGCTTTCAGTACAGCTGTTCAGCGCTTCAATTTCTGCGTGTGCCTGCCCGACCGGCTGAGTCCAGCCTTCGCCAATTACCGTGTCATTTTTAACCACAACGCAGCCCACACGCGGATTAGCACCGGTGGTGTACAGTCCTCGCTCGGCAAGCTGCAGGGCCCGCTGCATAAAGTGCAGGTCGTCAGTCATGCCGGCAGCTCACTGTTTTCTTTTTGGCCGCGGTATTTTGCTCTGCTCTTCTTCCAGCAGGTTCAGCTGACTGCGGGCCTCTTCGGGCGAAAGCTCTTTCTCGAGGCGCTCAATGACATCGCGAAAAGAGGCAATATCTTCAAAACTCAGATACACCGACGCAAAGCGTATGTAGGCCACATGGTCGAGCTTAAGCAACTCTTCCATGACCCATTCACCAAGCTTGCGTGAGGCCACCTCACGCTCTCCAGCAACCAGCGAACGATGCTTAAGATGGCTCATTGCCAGGTGAATATCATCCATCGCAACCGGGCGCTTCTCTAGCGCTTTCTGCAGACCTGCGAGCAGTTTTTTCTCGGAAAACGGCTCACGACTGCCATCAGACTTCACCACTCTGGGCAGGTTCAGCTCAGCGTTTTCGTAGGTCGTGAAGCGCTCCTGACACTCGAGACACTCGCGCCTGCGGCGAATCTGGTCGTTGTCACCACTGAGTCTGGAGTCGATGACTTTTGTGTCCATCGCTCCACAGAACGGGCACCGCATATAAAATGGCCTGTTGAAGGAGATTAGCGCGCCAGTGTACCAAATTGACCATCACCGCGATTGAATATTGCCTCCACAGATGCCGTTAAAACGGCTATTATTAGGCGGATAACCAAGGCAGGCCTGCCACCTTGCAAAAGAACGCTGCAAAGCAACAGACCCCGCAGACAACAACATAAGCAATTTCGCCTGGCCGCAATTGCCCGCAATCCCACGGAACCTGTCGTACCATCGAATTTTCAACCCTTTTCTAACACTTCAAAGCAGGAGATACCCATGACTGATCCAGTTCGAATTGCGATCACTGGTGCAGCCGGACAAATCTGTTATTCGATGTTATTCCGCATCGCTTCCGGCGGCATGTTCGGCCCGAAGCAACCTGTAGCGCTGCAACTGCTCGAAATCACACCGGCAATGGGTGTACTCGAGGCGGTAAAAATGGAACTCGACGATTGCGCATTCCCGTTGTTATCTGAAGTTATCTGTACCGACGATCCGAAAACCGCCCTGACCAACATTGACGCCGCACTTTTTGTGGGCGCCAAACCACGTGGCCCGGGCATGGAGCGCAGTGATCTGCTTAAAGACAACGGCAAAATCTTCAGCTCGCTGGGCAAGATCATGAATGAAGTCGCCAACCCGGATGTCAAAGTCTGCGTTGTCGGCAACCCGGCCAACACCAATGCGTACATTCTGAAAGCCAATGCGCCAAACATTAACCCGCGCAATATCACCGCACTGACACGCCTCGATCACAACCGTGCGATGAGTCAGCTGGCCGGCAAAGTCGACTGCAGCGTTACCGACATTGAAAAGATGATTATCTGGGGCAACCACTCCACTACGCAGGTACCCGATATCAGCCATTGCCTCGTTAGTGGCAAAGCAGCGCCCTCACTGGTAGATGAAAGCTGGGCACAAGAAGACTTTATCCCAACGGTTGCCAAGCGCGGCGCTGCCGTTATTGCAGCACGCGGATCATCCAGCGCAGCCTCGGCAGGCAATGCCGTCGTCGATCACATGGCCTCGTGGGTTAATGGTACTGCAGAGGGTGACTGGACCAGTATGTCTGTACCTTCAGATGGCAGTTACGGCATTCAGGAAGGACTGATCTACAGCTACCCGGTTGTATGTAAGAACGGCGACTATGAGATTGTTCAGGGGCTCGAAGTCAGTGACTTTATCGCCGGTAAAATGAAAGAAAGCGAGAAAGAGTTACTGGAAGAAGCGGAAGCTGTAAAAGAAATGACTTGAGACAGTTTTGACTTATAGGTGTTTCAAAAGGGTGAGCTAATAGCTCACCCTTTTTTTGGGGTGTGTATTGAACGGGTACAAGCCACGGCGGAGAGCCCGACTGGCCACCCTGCGCAACTACTCAAATCGTCCATCGCGGAGGGTTCTCCGTGCTATCGAATGACTTTTACAACAGTCTCATCGGGAGAGGCTTTTATAAAAACGCCATCCAAGTAACACCAGCAACACGGCCAGATACATCACCGGCTCAATGATGTCGTTTGCCCTCACCTGCCAGAGAAAATGTACCACTACCAGCAACGTAAGTGGATACACAAGTCGATGCAGCGGCTTCCATTTTTTACCAAGCTTTCGAATCGCCCAACGGTTAGACGTCAGCGCCAGTGGCAACAGCCCAAACAACGCAATCACACCCACCGCAATATACTTTTTCTCAATGATTTCATTGACCACTGCAGACCATTCCAGCCCCATATCCAGCACCAGCCAGATCAGCATGTGCATCATGGCGTAGAAAAACGCAAAGAGCCCCAGCATGCGGCGAAGCTTCGCAACCCATGCCCACTTGAACATAAACTGCAATGGTGTGACTGCAAGGGTGATGAGCAGGAAGCGCAAGCCCCATTCGCCTGTCGTTACCAACAAACCCTCTACGGGGTTGGCACCCAGGTTGTTTTGCGACACGGCATAGATAGCCAACAAAAGTGGCAGCGAGCACAAGATAAACGTGACCGGCTTTATCGCACTGCGGATTGAAAGCTTTGGTTGCATGAGCAAACTTTTTTGAATAGCCGGCATCGGGTCCTCACAGTTTTTTTACTAAACCACTCGAATTATTGAGTGTGATTACTGTGATTAGAACCAAAGGCGTGCGGTATGTTCTCCGGAAAAAGTCATCAATAGATCACTAATCTATCCCGAATTTGGCCGGTCATATTTTGGTTGGCCTGGCACTTCACAAGCCTGCCAATACATAAATGTTGTATCGGCAAACCATTAAATAGTTTGATTCGTGTCAGTTAAATCTGTTCAACACAGTTTAAAAGTTCTTACTCAGGTCCATGTCGGTGTACATCGAGGCGACTTCCGCGCCGTATCCGTTAAACATCAGCGTTTCGCGCTTATCCGAAAATAACGCCGCCAACCCTTTTGACTCACCATCAAGTCGCCGCTCTTTTGCCTGGCTCCAGCGCGGGTGACTTACCGTCGGATTAACATTGGAATAAAAACCATACTCACGCGGCGCCGACAAATTCCAGCTGGTGTCGGGTTGTTCTTCAACAAAGTTGATTTTGACAATCGACTTAATACTCTTGAAACCGTATTTCCATGGCACCACAAGTCGCAGTGGCGCGCCGTTCTGATTCGGTAACTGCTTACCATACAAACCGACCGCAATCATCGTTAGCGGATTCATGGCCTCGTCCATTCGAAGCCCTTCAATGTATGGCCATTGCAGCACTGGAAACTGTTGCCCGGGTAAGCGTTCTTTATCCAGTATGGTTTCAAAACTCACATATTTGGCTTTCGAGTTTGGCTCGAAGCGTTTTAACAAATCACCCAGTCCAAATCCTACCCATGGAATCACCATCGACCAGGCTTCAACGCAACGCAGCCGGTAAATGCGCTCTTCCAGTGCATGAGGCTTGAGGATATCTTCAAGGGTGTAGGTGCCGGGCTTGTTACATTCACCACCAATTTCCACCGACCACGGATCTGTGATCAGCAGGTCCGCGTTTTTTTTAGGATCGCCTTTGTCTGTACCAAGCTCATAAAAATTGTTATAGCTGGTTGCCTGATCCCACGGGGTCTGAGTTTCGATGGTGCTGCC
>CALHCI010000001.1 GCA_937931165.1 uncultured Granulosicoccaceae bacterium | reverse complement strand
AGTTACAGCCGTCAGTGCAAGGCGGAAAAGCGCAGGCATATAGGTCATACGTCGAGCCGAAGATAATAAATAGGGCCAACGTAGCAATGGCGGCTGTAGCGAAGACAAAGTGTTACCTTATTTGTCAAGCGGCCCACTAGTGCTGCACAGCGATAAATCATCAGGCTTTACACCGGTGGTACCAACAACAACGCACTGGAAGGTAACTGGTTGACACTAAACAGACACATTGAATATTACCAATGGGCAATTCGTTACTTTCACGAAGCCGAACTGTCAATGCGCTGCAGGTTTACCTCAAACACCAAAGGACGCTACAGGCTGCCCCAACGAATCGACATCGACCACAATGCCAAGGCCCGGTGCATCAGGTGCGATCACGCCACCATCGATTACCGGGGCATCAAACGTCGCAAGCTGCCGAGTCACCATGTCCCGACAATCCAGAATACAACGAAGGTAACGCGGCGGCACCGTTTGGCCCAGGTGTGCAATAGCCGCAAACGCTATGGTGGATCCAACGGTATCCTGAACACTGAGCGTCATACCAGCGGCTTTGGCAATGTCTCGTTGCCGACGTGCCGTTGTCAGCCCGCCGGACTTGGATATTTTTAACCCGATACCATCACAGGCATCAGTGACAACACCGTGAATAACGTCGGCATCAGTCTGTGCGAGTTCATCAAGCATAATCGGCAACGAGCAGCGTTTACGCAGAGATAATGTTTCACGCCAGCTGGCACACGGAGCTTCTAATACAAAGTCCAGATTGTCGGGTAACAGGTTAAGCATTCGCAGTGCAGATTCAGCCGTCAGTCCGCCATTGGCATCGACCAGAAAAAACTCACCGGCTTCGCGATCTGCCAGCGCTGCCTCTATACGGGCCGCATCGAGCGCGGGCCCGCCTTCGCTATCGAGCGCACCAATCTTTACCGAGTGACCTTTGTATCCCTGCGCCCGGTGTTCTGCCACGCGGGCTCGCATGTTTTCAGGAGTACCGGCATAAATAGATGAGATCGTCGGCATTCGACAACCGGTACTGCCACCCAGCAACATCCAGCACGGCATTTCAGTGGACTTACCCAGTATGTCCCAACACGCCACATCAAGTGCGGTCTTGGCATGTGCATGGCCACACAGCGCCTGATCCATAGCATCGTAAACCCGATCGGTCTGGCGGGGGTCCATACCAATAAGCTGAGGTGCAACTTCAGCAATACCTGCCCGTACACCGGCTGCGTGTGCGGCAATATAATTCGGCCCGAAGGGAGTGCTTTCACCAAAGCCCGCGATTCCACACGCGGTAGTGACCCTGACAACAGTCGCGTCAAACGAGGTGTACTCTCTGCCGCCTGACAACACATACGTACCACCGTTGTAAGGCAGTTCTGCCTGATAGACATCTATACGGTTAATTCTCATTGGAATTTTTCTCTAAAAGCGTTGCCCGGCACGCAAAGCAACCGGTTGTGTTATCGATTGATGCTTATTCAAGTCCCGCCGGAATCCGCCGCAGTTCTCATTATCGGTCTATGGTGAAACGGACTTTTTACGATGCATAACCCTCTGTTACCCGGTAACTGTTGCTTTGTCTTCCGACGTGTTGCACACACGTCTGCGGCGACTGTAGCGCTATTTTTGTTAAGCGTCAGCACCCCCCTGCAAACCTTTGCCGAGAACGTGCTTCCTGCATGTGCAGTCGATACAGAGTCACTCGCCGCTTTTTCCGACTATAACCCGTGCCCGGCAGGGTTCACGCTCGCCATTGACGATCGATTCGATCAGTTTGATCACACGGTTTGGGAACGCAGCACCGGCGGTTTTCCGGATAATGAATGTCGTTTCGTCGATCAGCCAACACGGGTCAGATTCGACGGTGACGGCATCATGCGGCTGGTCATGGAAGCCATAGAAGTGCCGGCCAGCTACAGCCGCCACGAAAAGAAAACGGTCGATAAAAAGCCCTGCGCCTCCGGTGAGTTGCGGACCCTGCTTGAGCACGGACCGTACGGCAGACTGGAAGCCCGGATGAAAAGCCCCGACTCCAGCGGTTTTGTACAGTCAATGTTTACTTTTCAGTTTTATAAAGATCCGTGGCAGGAGATCGATATTGAACTCCAGGGAAGGCTTCCTGACTCTGTGAGCACTAATGTAATCACCAACCACGCGGCAGATTTTGAAGAATGCGATGTGTACAAATGCACGAACAATACTGAGAAACACTTTGAAATCAACGCCCGCCACTCGGCTCAGTGGCACGTCTACACAATAGACTGGTTGCCGGAGCGCGTCGATTTCTTTGTCGATGGACAATTAAAACGCACCGTGAAACGCACAGAGATAGAAGCCGCCGGCGGGAATTTCCCTGATCAGCCGGCCACGCTGCTGATGAATTTCTGGCTGCCAAATCAAAAGATCGCAAAATGGTTTGGTGGCGAATGGACGCTTGCGCAGTTGCCGTTGGTGGCGCAGTACGACTGGTTTCGCTACTACACATACAACACACAAGAGTAGCCTGCGGGGAAACACCGCCGACCGGACACGGGCACTGGCCCTGTCCACCCTGGGCAGGGATCGTTTGCTGCTCACGCCGGACAAAAAATACATTTTTAAACCCATTTAATGGCAATTGCCGGTAGAGGCACTGTCCTGGATGCGCCATTTTATCTGGCACGTTCAGTGGAAAATAACACTGCCACATCGACAGTTTATTCCAGTCTTCAGACATAACCCACGTGCTTAAGCTGACTCCGGGGCGAGCCGGAGCCACACGCCCGCGTTGCCAGACGCGCGCCTGCCCGATGCGGCAACACCGGCATTCGGTAACACCAGCGAAAAGAAAGCACAGCCTGCTGCGCGGTTTTGTCCAAAATCTATCGTCGGTGCGACGCTGCCAACGCAACGCTGAATACCTTGCGGTATGTCCATCAACACGGGACAATCCCACTGCGCTGGCTGTGCCGGCAACTCGAGTTGTACTTCATCCATTCACCCCTGCGATTTGGAGCGCTTTTATATGCTACTTCGTTCACTCGCTGCTGCGGCAGCGCTGGCCGTTTCCGTTGCCACACACGCGGAAACCTCAATGCCGTTTGCACTGGACTGGAAATTTGAAGGTCCGGCCGCACCGTATTTTGTCGCCGTAGACAAAGGCTACTTTTCAGATGCCGACCTCGCCGTCGAAATCTCTCCCGGTAAAGGATCCCTGGATGCGATCCCGAAGGTTGCCACCGGCGCTTTTCCGGTTGGTATGGCAGACATTAATTCACTGGTGAGATTTCTTGATCAGAACCCCGGTGCACCGGTCACTGCGGTGATGATGATTTATGACAAGCCGCCATTTGCGATTGTCGGTCGTAAATCTCTTGGTGTTGAAGCGCCAAAAGATCTCGAAGGTAAAGTACTCGGTGCGCCACCACCGGACGGTGCCTGGGCTCAGTTTCCGATTTTCGCCAGTGAAACCGGCATTGATGTCAGCGCCGTTACCGTTGAACCTGTTGGTTTCCCGACTCGTGAGCCGATGCTTGCAGAAGGTAACGTTGCCGCTATTACCGGCTTTTCGTTTTCTTCTTATCTGAACCTGGTTCGTCTTGGCGTGCCTGAAGACGATATCTCTACCATTCTAATGGCAGACCACGGTGTCGATCTGTACGGTAACGCCATCATTGTGAATACCGAATTCGCCGCAGAAAATCCGCAAGCCGTCAAAAGCTTTTTGGTAGCGGTAGCTAAAGGCTGGGTAGATGCCATTGCCGACCCTGCTGCTGCAATGCCAAGCCTGACCAAGCGCAACCCGGCTGCTGACGCCGCATTGGAACAACGTCGTCTGCAGCTTGCAATTGACTCCAACGTAATGACTGAGTACACAAAAGCCAACGGTATGGGTGGCATTGATCAGGATCGTTTCAACAACGCACTGGAACAGATCAAACTCACCTATGAGTTTAAAGCCGAACCGGATGCTGCTTTGTATTTCACCGGTGACTATCTTCCGGAAGGTGGTTTTGCACTGAAGT
The DNA here is from genome assembly GCA_937931165.1 of uncultured Granulosicoccaceae bacterium. Classification (GTDB taxonomy): domain Bacteria; phylum Pseudomonadota; class Gammaproteobacteria; order Granulosicoccales; family Granulosicoccaceae. Next base: position 6,333 of record CALHCI010000001.1, on the reverse strand, counting down.
AGTTTTTACTTCAATACGCACAGAAGCGCTGGTGTGAGCCCGCGCTTTTTTGTGCTTCCCGGGTTGTGAGGCTGCATTAAAAGGCACAACCACTACCCCTCCCGCAGGTGAGGGTCGTACAAGGCACGAACCACACCCTCTCGCTTGCGGGAGGGTCAGCGCCTAAGCGCTGGGGAGGATTACCCGCCGTGGCTCGCACTCGTTTCAGGCTACATCTAAAAAATATTCACGGCGTCCATGCAACACCTCATCGACATTAAAAACGTACACCTCTCATACGATACTGCCAGTGGTAAGTTACCCGTACTGGACGGCTTCGATATGTCAGTACCTGAGGGCGGCTTTGTCGCTGTTGTCGGACCTTCGGGTTGCGGCAAATCAACGCTGACCAGACTTATCGCCGGACTCATGAAACCGGACAGCGGGGAAGTCTGGCTCGATGGCCAGCAGGTTACATCGCCGCGAGCTACCGTGGGCATGGCATTTCAGAACCCGGTACTGCTGGAGTGGCGCAGCATACTTAAAAATATCATGCTGCCACTCGAGATTGTTCCGACAAAACTCACTAAAGCACAGCAAGAAGAACGCGCAAGATATTTGTTATCACTGGTGGGGCTTGAAGGGTTCGAACAGAAAAGACCGTCCGAACTTTCCGGTGGTATGCGACAACGCGCTTCACTTTGCCGCGCGCTAATCCACCAGCCGGATGTACTGATTTTAGACGAACCCTTTGGCGCACTGGACGCTTTCACTCGTGAAGATCTCTGGCAGATCATGCACGATGTAAAAGAACGCGAACCGTTTACCGGTGTAATGATCACGCATGACTTGCGTGAATCTATTTACCTTGCTGATCAGGTTGTTGTGATGTCGGGTCGTCCGGCCAAAACACAGTACGTATTAGACCTGCCGGTGACCGGTCCACGATCTATCGATACGCTGTATACACCGGAAGCAGCGGACATGCTGAAGATCCTGCGCCACCAGATAGAGGTTGCCCAGGGCCGCGCGCCTGCAGCGCAGAATGAGGGCCGCGCGCCAGCAGCATCCAACCAGGGGTCAAATCAATGAGTTTAAGAAAAGTTCTGATCCCCACACTCGCCATCGTTATTTTTCTGATTTTGTGGGAAGCACTGGTCTGGATTAACGGCTGGCCAAACTACAAAATGGCATCACCTTCAGATCTGGTGCCGGCCTTTAAACAGTATTGGCCTCTGTTTCTAAGCATGGGGTGGCAAACGCTGTGGCGGACAGTGGTCGGCTTGCTGATCGCAATTGTTGTTGGCACATTGCTCGGCATGGTCATGGGATTTTCCAAAACCATGCGTGAAGCACTGTACCCGTTACTGGTCGGCTTTAATGCCATTCCAAAAGCCACGGTGGTTCCTATTGTGGCGCTGATGTTTGTTGGTGCTCACGATTTCAACACGATACTCATCGCGTTTATGATTTCGTTTTTTCCTATCGCGGTATCAATCTCCATTGGTCTATCGACGCTTGAGCCCGAATACCGTGACATTCTGCGTGCACTGGGCGCATCAAAAGCCACTATCTTCTGGAAAATTGCACTGCCAAAAACACTGCCTGAGTTCTTTGGCGCATTAAAAGTTGCCGTCACACTCGCCTTTATCGGTACCAACCTGATGGAAATAGTGTCACCCCACGGGCGTGGCCTTGGCGCGTTATTCGACTCTGGTAAAACCAACTCAGACTACCCGTTAATGTTTGCAGTACTGATCGCCCTCGCCTTTCTAGGTATTGTGTTGTACTACGTTGTAGTGGCGCTGGAGCGAATATTTGCAGGCTGGGCGGAGCGTGAGCCAACTTAAGGTTGAAGTGCGAGCATCAAGTTTGCTTTGCTCAGACTATTAGTTTTAGCCTGCGGCAGGCTATGCAGGGTCGCCATGCAGTGGCCCTGCTTTGATAGCAAAGCAGGCAAACGCTTTTCGCTAAAGATTAGCCCTCCTGCGCGCCTCGCAAACGCACATCCCCGTACTGCTATGCAGCGCAATTGGCGCTGCAAAAGTTGTTTTCAGGACAGACCGCAAACGGCCATATGCCTGGTGAGTGACATGCGGACGCTTAGGAAAAAAAAGTCTCTGCATAGTCAATAGCCTCTTTGACCACGCGCTCTACAGACTGAGATATATCGATAACCACACCTGTCTCACCAGGCGTCAGTGGCTCCAGCGTTTTAAACTGACTGTCTAGCAGACTGGCAGGCATAAAGTGCCCTTTGCGTGCTTGCATTCGCCGACCAATGACCGATTGCTCTGCCGCCAGATGAATAAAGGCCAGCGGCATTGTGCTGTGGTTGACAATATGTTGCCGGTATACCTTACGGAGCGCAGAACAACCGACCACTGCTGCAGAATCATACCCGGAAAGCTGTTCTCCAACACGCTGCAACCATGGCCAACGATCAGCATCCGTCAGTGGCTCTCCATGAGACATTTTTTTAATACTGGCCGGGGCGTGTAAGGAATCACCTTCTACCCAGGGAATCTCAAAATGATCGGCTACCGCTTTGCCCACTGTGCTTTTACCGCACCCGGCGACGCCCATAATTATAAATGAAGTCACTGTTATAGAGATGCTGTTATTCCACCATCGACGTATAAGGTATGTCCGTTGACGAAACTGGACGCCTGTGACGATAGAAAGACTGCCGCACCGACCAGTTCATCAACATTACCCCAACGACCCGCCGGTGTACGCTTCTGAAGCCATGCCGAAAACTCTGAATCAGCAACCAGGGCTGCATTCAACGGGGTATCAAAATATCCCGGTGCAATAGCATTGCACTGTAAACCGTATTTTGCCCAGTCGGTTGCCATACCCTTGGTGAGATTACCAACGGCACCTTTGGTTGTAGTATACGGTGCGATACCAGGCCTCGCCAACGCGGTTTGCACACTGGCTATGTTGATAATTTTTCCGTATTCGCGGTTGATCATATGCTTTGCCACAGCCTGTGAAACATGAAAAACGCTGGCAACATTGGTTTGTAACAGCTTTTCAAAATCGGCGGGGTCAAATGCCTCCAATGGCGCTCGATGCTGCATTCCGGCGTTGTTGATGAGAATATCCAGACTTACACCCCCGGACTCCAGCTTATTTACTGCGTCCCGGACTGCGTAATGATCTGTCACGTCAAACGCACTTACTGAAACTTCATAAACGTCGTCTTTCAACTGGCGGGCTGCTTGATCAAGCCTGGCTTCATCTCTGCCGTTTAGCACAAGGTTTGCGCCGGCTTGCGCCAGTCCACTTGCCAGTGCAAACCCGATCCCCTGAGATGAGCCGGTAATAAGAGCCGTTTTATTATCAAGACTGAAGAGATTCATGATTTTCCATCAAAGCGTCGCAGGATTAAACATACAGGTGCACGGGCAGTATCAAGAAACGAACCCTTGCAAGACAAACAATGTTACCGGTAACATAACTGTTTTTCCAGTACCTCAGTGATATTCATGAAACCCGTTGTATTGCGACCTGGTGCACTTCCCGGCTACGACTAATGTCCGCCAGAACAGAACACTCAGCCAATAGCCAGTAACAGCACAGCCATACAGGTTGCGGTCACAAGCGGTGAATACGGCACAGACATGCGCTTAATTACCTCATCACAACTCAATTTGGAGCTAGTCAATTGAAAGCACTGGTCGCGCATGGCGCAAAAGATTTACGCATAGAAGATCGCCCGTTGCGTCAGCAACAGCCATCTGAGGTTACTGTCCAAATCGAACGTGGTGGTATCTGCGGTTCCGATCTGCACTACTACCACCATGGCGGCTTTGGCACCGTAAAACTCCGTCAACCAATGATACTCGGCCACGAAATTGCCGGCACCATCGTGGATACCGGTTCTGCAGTATCACAGCTGCACACAGGCCAACGGGTCGCTGTTTCGCCAAGCCGCCCATGTTATCGCTGTGACTATTGCTTGGCCGGCACCCCTAATCATTGCATGAACATGCGTTTCTATGGATCTGCAATGCCATCCCCGCACATCCAGGGCGCTTTCCGACAGCAGCTTATCGCGCACGAATCGCAGTGTGCGGTAGCAGACGAACTCAGCATCGGTGAAGCAGCGCTGGCAGAACCCCTGGCAGTCGCTATACATGCCCTGACACAGGCAGGCAACGTCGCTGGAAAGTCAGTGCTGGTGACAGGGTGCGGCCCCATTGGCCTGTTATGCATATTGGCAGCACAAAGCGCCGGTGCTGTTAATGTTACTGCCACTGATATCGCAGAGTTTCCACTGCAGGTTGCGCGTGAAATTGGCGCAGACGCTTGTGTCAATGCAACAGAAAAAGACTCACTGGAACCCTGGTATCACAACAAAGGGAGCTTCGATGTGCTCTTCGAGTGTACCGGTGTCACCAGCGCGCTGGCTGACGCAATTCCTGCAGTCAAGCCTGGCGGGGTAATTGTTCAACTGGGCCTGGGTGGCGACATGAAGCTCCCAATGCAGCAGATAACCGCAAAGGAACTTCAGCTGCGCGGATCGTTCCGGTTTCATCAGGAGTTCTTTACCGGTGTTAACTGGATGAGCCGTGGCCAGATCGATGTTAAATCCTTAATCACTCATACGGTGCCATTGGAACAGGCGAGCGATGCGTTTGAAATGGCATCAGACCGTACGCGGGCGTTAAAGGTACAGCTCACATTGAATTGATCGTTACACTATCTGTGATTACTCCACTGCGTCAGCAGTGCCAGAACCTGTTGTTGTTGCCAATGACAGGGCAGTGAGCTCAAAATTTGTACTATAGCTAACTGCTTCGGTGGCTAATCAGAGTGAAGCAAATTGCAGCTGTCAACAAACATCCTGACACCTCCATCAGCACAAGTTCCATCGCAGTTTTTCCTTGTCTATATTTTCTTTTAGCCACAGTTTGTTCAGCCGCCTTTGTGCAATCACCGTCGCCACTAAAGTTTGAAGCGTGATGCGTCAGCAAAAGACTCATGCACTGTGGTTTAATTCACTTTGATTTAATTCACCTTGATTTAATTCACCTTGATTTAATTATCGGGGTTCATAAATTGAAGAATGTATCCTTCGCCATATACCGTCTTGATACGCCACCCCGTCGAATTCAATGACAGTTTCTTTCTCAGCGTACTGATATGCACGTCAATGGTCCGGGTACGTACATCAGTAGAGGTATTCCAGACTTGCTCGAGCAGATGATCCCGCGTAATCAGCACTTTTTGATGGGTAAAAAAATGCAGGGCAAGGCGATATTCTATTGAAGTTACCACCTTCAACTGCCCATCCTTGTAAATTTTCCGCTTTCGCAAGTCGAAAATAAACGGTGGACAACTCAGGTTTTCTTCACTATCGAGGCAATTTGTAGCCTTGGCTGTCTGGCCAGTGTTACAAAACTTCAGCTCTTGTTTGTACATATTTACTAATTCCTGAGAGCCAGTGCCGTGACTCTACGAAACTCCTTCCTTTACCGAATTTCATTCTAAACAAAAATATCTATTCCATGCAATTATTTGATACGGTATCACCATATCACGCATGACTGACGAAAACGCCGGTACGGCTACATTCTGCTAAGGAATAACGTGTTCCGGCGCATCATAGTCAAACCGCACCAGTACTTCAGCCATCCATCTTGTACGTGCACCATGTCTTTCCAGCCCAGTGCGCAGGCAGGTGGCATCCCGCCATTCTGTTAGGGAATACGAAATGAACACCCATAGATGTGAAACGGGAGTCGCTCTTCATCTACACTGATACGCCAGATTTCTGTGTCTCCTTTGGTGATCTGTTCGTCGATACGATACCTATACATGGGCTGGCCATTGATTCTCATACCACTAATGCCGTCCATGGTCAGATCACCACAAACATTGCCTAATGCAGTCGGCTTTACACGGCAGGCAGCGCAACAGGCCATCTCACGGCTGACTGATCAAGGCATTAAACCGCACACGGTAGGTGCACTAAAACCACTATAGTTCGAAATCGCACGCGATCTCTTTGACATCCACACCATTACTGATGGTGAACCCTGCATAACCGGCGCTGTCACCTGTATCAGTTTCAATAACCGGTTGTTCATGCAGATACTGAAATTCCAGCACCGTATATGGCCGTTGATAAAGCCATGGCCGGTTCTCAACCGCATGCAGGTTGTTGCAATCTGGAGGAACATCATTGGTAAACGCAAAAAAATACAGCGTAAAACCATAGCCATCAACGGGTTGAATCGACAGTGGCACCATGCCCCATGCTGTACACGCACCACGCATGACTTCAATATTTTCAGTACGTAGCGTCAACAGATTCAGGTGAGCCCCGCCACCGAGTTTGGT